>CAYMAT010000016.1:17170-27628 GCA_964388495.1 uncultured Candidatus Peribacteria bacterium | reverse complement strand
ATACAGGATTATCGGTACAGTATCCCTGTCTTGGCGCGGCTCGTGCGAGAGCGCCATCCCTCTTATCCTTTTCCCTCGCACCCTCTCTTTTTATGTCTCGTGCAGCATCTGCCAACGCCTTGATGGAAACCCTCCTCAAGGACTCGGTACGGCCCTTCCGCGGCCGCCCGGGAGAATTGGTCGAAGGTACAGTGGTGTACCGCGGAAAGAACAAGCTCCTCCTGGACCTGGGCGGAGTGGCCACGGGTATCGTCTCCGGACGTGAACTCCGTGACTCCTTCAACACGTTCCGTGACCTCAAAGTGGGCGACACGGTCATGGCCCTGGTTTTGGAAGAAGAGAACGACGAAGGCATGGTAGTCCTCTCCCTCCGCATGGCCAGCCAGCAGAAGGCCTGGGACCGCTTCCACCGCATGGTGGAGGCAGACGCCACCATGGAATTCGTGCCTCAGGAGGCAAACAAAGGCGGACTTCTGGCCAACATCGATGGCATCCGCACCTTCCTGCCGGTCAGCCAGCTGGCTCCGGTCAACTACCCGCGCGTCAACAACGCCGACGCGTCAGAGATCATCAACCGCCTGGGCAAGTTCGTGGGCCACAAGTTCAGCGTCAAAATCATCACGATGGACGAGGAAGCCGGCAAGATCGTGGTGAGCGAGCGCGAGGCCATGAGCGAGCAGCGCGCCAAGGCCCTGGAAGGCCTGCACATCGGCGACGTGAAGGACGGTATGGTCAGCGGCATCGTCAAGTTCGGCCTCTTCGTGGCCTTCGACGGACTGGAAGGCCTGGTCCACATCTCCGAGATCGCCTGGGGACACGTTAAGAACCCCTCCGAATTCGCGCAGGTGGGTGACAAGGTGACGGTCAAAGTGATTGGCGTGGACGGCGAGAAGCTCTCGCTCAGTATCAAGCAGATGACCAAGGACCCGTGGGAGGAGATTGCCGAGCGTTACCCTGTGGGCAAGCGCGTCTCGGGATCCGTTGTCCGCTTTGCAGACTACGGCGCGTTCATCAAACTGGAGAAGGATATCAACGGTCTGGTGCATCTCTCCGAGATCGCCCACCACCGCGTCACCGACCCCTCCCAGGCCCTGGCCATTGGCCAGAAAGTGGAGGCCCAGGTCATCAACATCGACGTGGATGAGCGCCGCATCGGTCTGTCCATCAAGGCCCTCAAGCCCATCGACAAGGAAACGATGGAGCGCATCAAGCGCGAGCGCGAGGAGGACGAGGCCAAGGCAAAAATGGAGGGTGGTGCAGCCGCCAAGACGGGCTTTGTGGCCAGCAAGACGGGCAAGAAGTACTACGCCGCCGATTCCGCAGCCGCAGAGAAGATCAAGGACGAAAACCGCGTGGAATTCGCCACGGAAGACGAGGCAAAGGCCGCAGGCTACGAGGCATAAACGAAGGAAATCAAAGCACTCAAAGAGATCGAGGAATACCCTCGATCTCTTTTTGTTCATCGATCTCTTCCATCTCCTACGCCAATTTCTGATTACTCATGAAATGGAGATGGATATACATCACCTCCTGTCCTCCCTCGGGGCCCACGTGGAAGGTGAGCTTGTAGCCCGCAATCCCCTTCTCTCTGGCAAAGACCCGTGCTTTCTCTATGAGCATGCCGGGGATGTCCTTGGTTTCCTCCGTCACCGCGGCAACGGAAGCGAGGAACTTCTTGGGAACAAAGAGCAGGTGCGTGGCGGCCTTGGGGCGGATGTCCTTGAACACCACCACCTCATCATCCTCGTGCAGGATGTCTGCCGGCACCTCGCGCGCAATGATCTTATGAAAGATGGTTTTCTCCATAGTTAAAGGGGGACAAATACGGAAGGTCCTACAGGGAAAATTGTCTTTTCCGCCATGCCCGGAGTATACACACCGGAAATGCCAATTATTTTTGACAATGCGTTTTATGGCTTCTGGAAGCGGTGAAAGTGGGTATCGTCATTGACTTTTCCTCTATGGTAAGAGAAAATGTCTACATGACGCAACAGCTGAAATCGGGGGCGGAAAGCGGCATCTCCTCCATGAAATCCGTGGAGAGCAACAAACTGATCGTCAGCCAGCCGGCAAAGCTGCAGGAACTCAACAACATCCTCCAGACGTTTGAGAGCTTCAACGCGCGTGTCAGCGAGCGCACCGGAGAGGACCGTTCCGGCGATATGGGCGGAGGCGGTGGACAGATGACCGGCGGTTCCGGCCAGGGAGACGACACGCAAGTTTCACCTCGCGATGCCGCCATTGCGCGTATGCCCACGGAAGCCAAAGTGCTTCAGAAGGAACTCTCCAGCCACATACGCAAGGAAACCCGGAAGCTTGAGCGCCTGGCAGAACGCGTCAGCCGTTCCACGGCTCCGGGATCCGCCCACAAACTGAATGTGATCTACGGCAAAATCCGCCGCCTCAACTCGCTTGTATCGGAACTGCTGGAATCCTCCCTGGATGTTTTGAAGCGCCTGTTCATCCGGGTGTTCATAGACAAGCAGCCTATCCTCTGACGGTCAGATGGACTCCACGTCAAAAGCGCCCTCCTTGTGATGCTTGGCCTTTTTCCCTTTCTTGCGATTGTTCAGCTGTTCAATGACCCACGTGAACGCCTCGTCGATGATACTGAGCGGCTTAAGCAGCATGGACTCCACCTGCTCCGTCGTCTCCTCAAACCGCTTCATGATCTTCCGCAAATCCACCACGATGAACAGCACGTGGTAGAGCACGACGATGATCATGACCGCCACAATGGCGTAGAGGGTGCCGATGAGGCCGTCCAAGGTGATGGGGCCGACTGACGCGATTCCGTTCACGGGAAGAAAGGATACGGAGTACGCTACAAACGAGCAATGCACGGCCGTGGAATTCATGGTGCTGCTCTATTCGACGCTTTGTACGCATCTCATGCGCTTTCTTTCCGCTCTCTGGCATCTCCCGCGCACCGCGATGATCGGCATGGTGCGTGTCTATCAACACACGCTCTCCCCGGACCACGGTCCGTTACGGCATCTATATCCGCATGGATACTGCCGGCATTTCCCCACGTGTTCGGAATACGCCGTGCAGGTGCTCCAACAAAAAGGAGCCGTGAGAGGCTCCCTTCTGGCTGCGTGGCGCGTGCTCCGGTGCAATCCGTGGTCCACACCCACGCGTCTGCCGCAGTGATTTAGAGCTTGGCAATCACTTCCGCTGCCGGGAAGCGTACTTTCTTTTGCATAGCCGAGCCATCATCGGCGGCACGGTAACCTACGGGGCACAGAAGTGCCGCCGTAAAGCCTTCTTTGTCCAGATTGAGGATCTTGCCAAAGGCGGCACTGTCGAATCCCTCCATGGGGCACGCATCGATTTTTTTGAGCGCGCAGGCGGAGAGCAGGATTCCCAAGGCGATGTACACCTGGCTCTTGTTCCAGGAGAGGGCCTGGTCGGAATTGAGGCGTGTCACGGAACCCATCATCATGTTCTTGAAACCCTGTAAATTTTCAGCGCCAATCCCCCGCTCCTTGGCAATGGTATCGATGTAGTGCTGGATGTCTTTCTCCTCCAGTGAGCTCTTGGCACAGAGGACGATCAGGTGCGATGCATCCGTAACCTGCGACTGGTCCCAGGCGCTTTTGCGGAGCTCCGCGCGGAGCTTGGGGTCCGTGACCACCAAAAACTTCCAGGGCTGGATACCGTAGGAAGAGGGGCTGAGGCGGAGGCTTTCCAGGAGCTCCTGCAGGTCTGCGTCGGAAACCTTCTTGGCGGCATCAAATTTCTTGGTCGCATAGCGCCACTGCAACGCATCGGTGAGGCTGGTCATATGGTATGAGGGAAAACAGTAAAGAAGACGGGTAAATTCTGCGCTTCTTTCCGGTCCGGTGCTATTCTTTTTTGGATGAAAAAAGTTTGCCGCGACGGCGCGTTCACCAATCTGCCCAACGTGGGCAGGGAGATCGCCGCCGATTTTGTGACGATCGGCCTAAAAAAACCCGCGGACCTTGTGGGTAAAGACCCGCACGCGCTGTACCTGAAGCTCTGCGCGGCAACGCACACGCACCACGACCCGTGCGTGCTGGATACCTTCATGGCTGCGGTGGATTACATGGACGGGAACCCGCCCAAACCGTGGTGGGCGTTTACACCTCTGCGGAAAAAGAGGTACCGGTTATAGGCGTTTACATGTAAGGACAAGCCAAAAACAAAGCGGCTCCGCCAGGAATAATTGACGCAGGGGAATGGCGGGAGAAAATCCGCCCATGTCGCGATGGGGTTCATTTATAGGCAAGGCAGCGCTCCTGGGAGCACTCTCCTTTACAGGAGAAACGGTGGCACAGGAAACAAAGGAAGACCCCGTAGTGGCAGGCATGCGTGTGCAAATACGCAAATTAATCCCGGATCTGGACTCTGATACGCCTGCCACACGCCTAAAGGCGAGCGGGGAATTGAAATCGATGGTGACCAAATGGGTACGGGAAAAGAAGTCCCCCTTCCCCGCCCTCCAGGAACTGAGTATTGAGCGAGAAAATCAGGAATCCCGGAGACGCCTCCAACTCATTCTCCATGCGCATGATCAGGAACTACACGCCCTGGCCCTGCTCCCCACCCTGGTGACACTGGAGCGCAAGAGCTGGCCCATCCAGGCACTGGCGCGGGAACTTGAACAGAAAACGGTGGAAAAAATAGATTTCGCCAACCCCGTGGAAGGGGCAGTCCACATAGGCGGCCAGCTGCCGTTCTGGCACTTCATGGAAGCCATCCGCCAAAAAGCGGGCCCCACCTTTGGCTTCACCCGCCCCGTGAGCGACACCATCACGCTGGGAGACCCCAGCAAGCATGAGCTGTACGCGTACAACAAGCCCTTGGAGATGTGGACCAGGAACAAAGGACCTTTCCTGGCGCAGCTTTCGCGGTATCCGCACCTGTGCTGTGAAGAAGAAGACACCCAAAGACCCGATACCTTGGTGGTCAACATCCTTTCCGAAAAACGCCTCATGATGTCCGGCGTCCGCATCACACAGGCGCAATGCCAAACAGATGACGGCAAGGAACTCCCCCTGAACAACGACGATAGTTCCATTTTCATCCCCCACCGTTCTTTACGCATCACGGTCCCCCCAGACACGCAAGCCAAGGCTTTTACGCTAAAGGTACAGGTGGATTTTCACGCCTTTGGACAGAAAAAAGTTCGCGTTCCCCACACCGCCAAAGACCATCTCCTCCATACCAACAGCGATGGCATGGAAATTGTCTACAAGGGCATTTCCCGTGAAAGTGCAGGGACGTTTTCCGTCAATGCTCTGGGCAACCGCCCGGGCTCTCTGGATACGGTATACCAGCCTCTCCGCTGTCATGCACTTGATGCCAAAGGCAATCCCCTCCCGGTACAAAGCCTTACATCCCAGAATTCGGGAGACAGTACTCTGATCAGCTGGAATTTCGCGGTAGAACCGCGCCAACTGGAATTCTCGGTTCCCGAAAGGCATTTTCACCAGCTTGAGACGTTTGTTTTTGAAGACATACCCGTCAAAAAACCATCAAAGAAATGATGGGGGCACGCGGGTTTTCACAGCGTCTCCGCGTACTTTTTGAAATGATCGAGAATCGCCTGCCAGCCCTGTTGCTGCATCTCCACGGGATTCTGCGTCTCGGTTTCAAATGTCTCCACCACGCGTGTCTCGCCGCCCTGGTCCTCAAACGTCACAGCCACCTTCCGCCCGTCGCCGATGGTGTAATGGATGGCCTTGCCGGGAATGACCTGGTCAAAGACACCGCCAAAGTCGAAACCGAAACTCCCGTCCTTCGCCTCCATGCGGTACGTGAACGTCCCGCCATTGCGCAGATCCAGCGTGGCGCTGGGCGTGTGCCAGTCACTGGAGGCGTTGTTCCACTGCTTGATGTGCTCGGGCGTGGTCCACGCATCCCACACCACGTTGAGCGGTGCTTCCACAAGAGTCTGGACGGTAACCATGGTCGATTCTGGCATGAAGCGAGTGTAGCACCGCAAAAAGCTGTTCCACGGAAAAAGTCAGGAAACCGAGAAGTGGAGCGGGTGAACGGAATCGAACCGTCGTCTTCAGGTTGGAAACCTGAGGTAATAACCATTATACGACACCCGCATTCCCGTGGTTTCAACGTACACGCGCAGGCGAGAGGTTACCCCAAAAAGAAGGGTGCGAAAAGGGCATGAAGGGGTTGCCAAGGCCCCAAACCGGGGGTGTACACTTCTTTTGAACCGCAGGGCCCCTGCGGCGCCTTCCGTAGCACCTTCATGCAGTTCCCTGCACTCCTCCAACAGGTGGATACACTCCTCTCGCAGAAAGACGATCTGCGGCTGAGGAGCGTTTTGGGGAGCCGCAGCGCGCTGGACATCGCGCGCATCATCAACAAGCTCTACCACGGCAAGCGCAAGACGTTCGCGCTTCTCCCACCGGAAGTGCAGGCGGACGTCTTCATGCGTATGGATGAGGAAAGCCGCGAGTACGTCCTGCCCCGGCTTTCGGACCTGACCATCGCGCGCTTCCTCCATTTCTGCGAGGAAGACGACGCGGCGGACATTCTCCAGATTCTGCCGGAGGAGCGCAGGCAGGCGGTGCTCTCGCACCTCAAGACGGACAAGCGCATCAAGATCGGCAAACTTCTCAACTACCATCCGGAAACCGCGGGTGGTCTCATGGATCTCAACTTCGTCACCGTACCCATCGATGCCGGGCTCAAGCAGGTGTCCGAGGCCGTGAAATCTCATCTGGAAGCCCAAAAAGCGTCGCCACTGGTGGTGGTGATGGACGCGGCGGGCAAGGCGCGCGGCTATATCCCCCACCGTAACCTCATCAGCGGGTCGCCTACAGCCTTGGCAGGCGCGTTGATGCACCGTCTCCCCACAGTCCCCCATTCCATAGACCAGGAGGCTATTTTGAAGATCGCAGCGCGCGAGCGCGGAGACGTGGTGGGCGTGACGGATGAAGGCGACCGGTTTTTGGGCGTGGTGCACCTGCGGGACCTGCTGCGCATCGCCCAGTCCGAGGCGACGGAAGACATCTATAAATTCGCCGGTGTGAGCGCGGAAGAGAACATGCTGGATTCCCCGTGGGCCGCCGTCAAAAACCGCTACGCATGGCTCATCATTAACCTGGCTACCGCGTTTTTGGCGGCGTTTGTCGTGTCCCTGTTTAAAGGGACCATCGACCGTCTGGCCATCCTTGCCGTCTACATGCCCATTGTCGCCGGCATGGGCGGCAACGCGGCAACGCAGACACTTGCCGTGGTGGTGCGCGGACTGGCGCTGTCAGACATCACCACGCGTCAGAAAGTGCAACTCATCACCAAAGAGATTTTCGCGGGCGCGATGAACGGCCTCATCAACGGGATCATCGTGGCATCGGTCATTGTCCTGCTGCACCAGCCGCCTCTCCTGGCAGCCATCCTTGCCACGGCCATGGTCATCAACATGATTGTGGCGGGTATTGCCGGGGCCGTGATGCCGCTCACGCTGAGGGCTCTGAAGATTGATCCCGCCGTGAGCAGCACGGTGTTTGTGACCACCGCCACGGACTGCATTGGTTTTTTGGCGTTCCTGGGACTGGCCTCCTTCCTCCTCTGACATGGAACAGATGCTCATCCGCGTGGACAGGGAGAACCGGGAACTGGGACCCGTGTCCTGGAAAGACGCCCATGCCTGGCCCGGGATCCTCCATCGCGCTTTTTCCGTCTACGTGTTCCGGAAGGACGGTACGGAGTTCCTGCTCCAGAGACGCAGCAGCAAAAAACCGCTGTGGGGAAGAATCCTGGCCAATTCGTGCTGCAGCCATCCGCGCGTGGGGGAAGAAACCCTGCAGGCCGCGCACCGCAGGCTGCGGGAGGAGCTGGGCTTTAACTGTGCGCTCCGCCCCGTGGGCGATTTCATCTACCGCGCGGATGACCCCGCCGGCAAAGGCAGCGAACATGAGCACGTCACACTCATCCGTGGCGACGTGGATACGGACATTGTCATGACAGTGAATCCGGAAGAAGCGGAAGAGGCCAAGTGGATTACCGTGACCCAGCTTCACCAGGAAATGGTGACACATCCCGATCACTATGCACCCTGGTTCCACACGGGGTTACCGATGGTTCTTTCCGAAAAATGAACGAGAAAAAACTCCACCTGGCCATCATCCCCGACGGCAACCGGCGCTGGGCCAAGGCACGGATCCTGCAGCCGTGGAAAGGTCACGAGAAGGCCATCGAAAACTTCCGGTCACTCACAGAATGGTGCCGCAGGAATGACCGGATAGGCACGCTGACGGTGTGGTGTTTTTCCACGGAAAACTGGAAGCGCGATAAGACGGAGGTGGATGAACTGATGAAGATTTTAGAGGATTATCTGCGCAGAGAACGAAAGGGATTCATCGATGAGCGAACGCGTTTCATCCATTCCGGGAGAGAGGACCGTTTGCCTGCGTCTTTGATGGCGCTCATCAGGGAAGTGGAAGAGGAAACCAAGGACCAGACCGGATTCACGCTGCACCTGGCCGTGGATTACGGCGGAAAGGATGAGATCCTCCGTGCCATTCAAAAGATAGACCCCAAGAACGTTACGGAGGAATCGCTCCGCGCGGCATTTGATCATCCCGAGCTCCCGGACATGGACATCATCATCCGCACCTCGGGCGAATACCGCACCAGTAACTTCTTTCTGTGGCAGTCTGCCTATGCGGAGTGGATCTTCAGCCCCAAGCTCTTCCCGGACCTCAATACCGATGATCTGAAGGAGGCAGTGAAGGAGTTCGATAGCCGCAAGCGCCGCTTTGGAGGATGAACGCTTCCGCCGCAGCCCCCGGCAAGATCATCCTGACCGGCGAGCACGCGGTGGTCTGCGGCTACCCCGGCATCGCTGTCCCGGCAACCGTCAGCACGCGCGTGTCGCTGACTGCCGACTCCCCCACCCTCCGCATTTTTTTTGAAGGCATGACCGTGACAGAGAAGGCTGAACCGTTTGTGAGAAAGGTTATCGGTCTGTGCGAGGAGGCACTGGGCAAGCCGGTGACAGGGTCTCTGAAAATCCAAAACACCATACCGCTGGGCAAGGGCATGGGCTCATCCACCGCCTTGGTGATTGCCGTCTGCCGGTGTCTCCTTGGCAGCGACTGTGAGAAGCGCGCAAAGGAAATTGAGGATACGGTGAACCCGGGAAACAGCGGACTCGATTTCACCGTCATCTGGCACAATCGCCCCGTGCTTTTCCGCAAGGGGCAGCCTCCCACATTCATCACCCTGCCGGCGGATGTTTTGGAGAATGCGACATTGATCGATACCGGCACGCCCAACGAAACCACGCCGGAACTGGTGGCGTGGGTACAGTCGCGAAAAGAGGAGCTTGCGGAACCCCTGGAGACGATTGGGCGGTGCACGGAACGTCTGTTGGCAGGAGAAAATCTACGGACGATCCTGCCCGATCACCACCGTGCGCAGGTGGCGCTGGGAGTGGTCACTGCAGAGGCGCAGCAGTTGATTGCGGACATGGAAAAAGCGGGAGGCGCAGCCAAAGTTCTGGGTGCTGGAGGGCGGAGCGGGGGGTGCGGGATGATCCTTAAAATAAATGCTCATCCAAAAGATGTGCACCGCGACCAGGCCTGTTAACGATAACATCGCGTACGCCTTCAAGCTTTGAAAGCTTTTCTTGCACGGCAGACACATTCGCCTCTTCACAGAGAATGTGAACATCCTGTCCAGTATTGAGCGTGTAATAAGCTTCCAGTCCCTCGTGTTTTCTCCAACGTTCTACGTTCTCCATGATGCGCAGTGTTTCTGAACGGATGTATCGAATGCCAGAACTAATGAAGAGAAGATGCAAATCCCATGCTTCCTCCTCTACCAATTTGCCAAGCTCAGAAAAATTCTTCTTTTCTATTAAATCTTTACATCGAATGATTTTCTCCGGCATAGACGCTAGACGGGCCGGACGATACAGACTTTGATGAACCTTACCGTGCGCTTCTGTGGTGGATACTTCTTTGGCCGGGACTTCGGTAACAGCAACGACATCGGCAATTGCCCAATAATCTGCAGGAAGGAAGGATTCCGCATAGGAGTCGGAAACAAGTGAGTTATCTGCAGAAAAGACCGGCGCATGCCATTCAACCCAGCCAGATGGGACCGAACGACTTCCTGACCCTGAAAACTTTCGGGCAAGAATACTGATGTCCCGCTCATTCAATTGCAGTCCTGCAGCTGCGGATGCCGCTGTAGCGAGTGCTGCTGCTCCGGAGGCTGAAGAAGACAATCCTCTACTTTTACCAAAGTTGTTCACGCTTTCAATTTTCGCCTTCATGTTTAATTTTGCCATTTGACGAACAACATTCACGGAATCAAAAACACGCTTAGCCTCTTTGAGATCCTTTTCTCCATCGAGAATGAAGGAATCTTCTTCATACTGGTCAGAAAAATGAACTGTCGTTGTGGAATGTAAGTTATCGAGTGTGAGGGAGATACTGCCATTCTCTGGGAAGTTTTTTC
>CAYMAT010000016.1:0-17160 GCA_964388495.1 uncultured Candidatus Peribacteria bacterium | reverse complement strand
TCCCTGACCGTTTGGCAAAGCATCACCTCTTGGATCTTTGCCCATATATTTAATGAATGCGATGTTGGTAGGAGCTCTACCAGTTGCCTTATGCTCAAAATTATTCATAGGTATACTATACATCACCGTGGACCTTAGAAAAATCCCCGACGGCCTCACGCCCAAGCAGCGTTGTGACGAGCGTCGCACACGGGTGGAGAAGGAATTATTCGTGAAACTCTCCGCACTGGAGCCGCAGTCGAACGTGATCGGCACCGCAGACGAGAGAAACTGCGAGCAGATGATCGGTCATATCCCGCTCCCTGTGGGAATTGCAGGCCCACTAACACTCACATTCAGTACAGAAGAGAAAAAAAACGTGTATCTGCCGCTGGCCACAACGGAGGGTGCCCTTGTTGCAAGCGTGAACAGGGGTTGTAAAGCACTATCGATTGTAGGTGTACGTACAACGTCCATACATCATGGGACATCGCGCTCTGTTGCCTGGAAAACCGCACACCATATGGATCTGGTGAAGTTTTTGCAGAGCAATGAATGGAAGCAAATTGCGGAAAAGACGAGTGGCCACCTGCGCGTGCTCCGTCACGAGGTGGATATTGCCGACGGCCATGTATTCCTCACCTTCTTTGCAGATACCGACGAGGCCATGGGCATGAACATGGTGACCATCGCGGCCGATGCGGTGGGAAAATTAGTCACGGAGAAGTTTCCAGATGCGGAATTTGTCACGGTGGCCGCCAATGTGGACAGCGACAAGAAGCCCAGCACTCGTGTGCACAAGAACGGTCGCGGCTATGAAGCGACTGCCACAGCGGAACTCCCCACGGAGGTGATCACTGACGTCTTGAAGACCACATCGGAACACATGCTTGCGGTCGCCCGCGCAAAGCTGGAGCTGGGCTCTCATCTTGCGGGGGCCATTGCCGCCAACCTCCATGCGGCAAATGTGATCGCCGCAGTCTATCTGGCAACAGGGCAGGACGCCGCGCATGTTACGGAAGGATCGCTTTGTGACACGCGCGTGGAGCAGTCATCGCACGGACTGCGTATGAGTGTGCGCCTCCCCGCCCTTATGCTTGGCGTGCGCGGCGGGGGGACGGGGCTACCCGCGCAAAAACAGTGTCTTGACCTGCTGCTTCTCCCAAAATCGGGTCTGCATCCGTGTCAGCAGCTGGCGGAAAGTGTTGCTGCAGCGGTTCTGGCGGGTGAAGTATCACTTCTTTCCGCTCAGGCCAGCCATTCTCTTGCATCGGCACACGTGAAATTGGCAAGATAGCCCCCCATGAAATTTGAGAACGCAGATTTTCTGCAGCAGTCCACGGCCATACACGAGGCAGGGCACGCACTCATCTGCCTTATCCACGATTACGCAATCAAGAGCTGGTCCGTCGTTTCCGCGGAACCCAATACGCTGGGAATTGTGAATACGTGTTTCATTTCCTGCCCGGACAAAAGCATCAAGTTCTCCCTGGCAGGACCCGCAGCGGAGCGTCAGCCAATTTTCTGGAAACGACGGGAGTTGCCGATTCCCAAAAATGTTCTGCCGGACACCGATGTGGAATATGCCGTGGAATCGATTGGCGTGCTCCTGGACCGTGATCCGTCGCACATGCAGATACAGAGACTCAATACCATGGTCTGGAACGTCTATAGGGAAATAAAAAACACCATGTGTGCGTACTGTTTCCGTGCGTCCGTGCTGGCCCTGGCCAAAGACATGTCGGATATTGAGAAAATGGATGATAACGGCGCACAAGGAAGCATAAACCGTCACATGTGGGATGTTTTACGGAAAGAGGGCATCGGCAAGGCGGAAAAGGCGAGGATGCGGGCGTGTATGGATAAGATTCGCTGTGCAGATATCCTCAAAAAAAGCCTGTAAAAAGGCGCTGTCATACGTCTGTGGAAGGCTCCGTTTTCTGCTACACTTCCGCGGATGTCCTTACGGTCCGCAATCATCGGTTTTGGACGGTATATCCCTGCACAACGGATTCTCAGTAAGACCATAGCGGAACACTGGAAGCAGGATCCTGCGGGAATAGTCTCCGGATTGGGGGTGACGGAAAAAAGTGTGCCCGCACGCGGAGAAGATTCTTTCACGATGGCGTTTGAGGCAGCAAAAATAGCTATCGAGAATTCCCGCCTCCGCCCCACGCAGATCTCCGCGGTGTACGTGGGATCAGAAAGTCATCCCTACGCGGTGAAGCCCACCAGCGCCATGCTCTCATCCGCGCTGGAACTGGACCCCTACTGCCACTGTGCAGACCTGGAATTCGCCTGCAAGGCGGGAACGGCCGGCATGCAGATTGTGGACGCCCTGGTCCGCGCGGGACAAATCCAATTCGGCCTCGCCATTGGCACGGATGCAGCGCAGGGTAAACCCGGAGACGCACTGGAATACACGGCAGCGGCAGGAGCGGCTGCTATCATTATTGGCTCAGAGAAAGCAAAAAACGCACTGTGCCGCATTGACCACACGCTGTCGTTCACTACAGACACTCCGGACTTCTGGCGCGCAAGCGACGAAGCCTATCCCCGCCATGCCGGACGCTTCACCGGCGAGCCCGCCTACTTCAAGCACGTAACGGAAGCGGTGAAGGGCATGTTGGCGGTGGGAAAAACGGATTTGAAGAACATCCATCACGTGGTGCTCCACATGCCCAATGCCAAGTTCCCCAAAGCGGTGGCAAAAAAACTGCAGATCAGCGATGAGCAACTGTCCCGAGGTTTCATCGTGAAGGATATCGGCAACACCTACAGCGCGTGCTCCCCTCTGGGGCTGACGCGCGTCCTGGAGCACGCCAAGAAAGACGAAAAAATCCTGCTTGTCTCGTATGGGTCGGGGTCGGGCTCCGACGCGTTCCTGTGTACCATGCTCCGTGACGGCGCCGCCCTTCTCCCGGATACGCGCGAAAAGACCTACCTGAGTTACAGCGATTACCTGTCCTGTACCCATGCAATCTGACATCTCGCTCATCGGCTACGGTCAGACCCGCTTTGGCGAGTGGTGGGATAAAAGCCTGTCCGATCTCATCCGTGAAGCAGCCGACGCGGCGCTTGCCGTATCCCCCTGCACTCCGCTGGACGTGGACCTGGTGGTCATCGGCAACATGCTGGGCGAAAGGTTGAGCAACCAGGCGCACCTGGGCTCCATCGGTTCTGCCATTCTTCCGCACCATCCCCCCGCACTGCGCGTGGAGTCCGCGTGCGGTTCCGGTGCGTTCGCGTTGCATACGGCGTGTGCGATGCTGGAGAGCGGCAGGGCCAAGACCGTCTTGGTGATTGGCGCGGAGAAAATGACGGATGCGAGTACCGATGCCGTCTCCGCGGGGCTGATGGGTGCAAGCGACAGCGAAAAGGAGGGCGCCTGCGGCCTCACGTTCCCGGGGATCTTTGGGCTCATCGCTGCGCGGTACATGCACGAGTACGGACTCACGCGCGATGAACTGAGCCTGGTGAGCGCCGTGCATCACCGGTACGCAGTGGATAATCCTTTCGCGCAGTTCCGCAGCGCCGTGACGCCCGATGCCGTGAGCAAAAGCGCACCCGTTGCGGACCCGCTCCGACTCCTGGACTGCTCCCCCATCAGCGACGGCGCGGCTGCATGCATCCTCTCCACGGCTATAGAATCGCCGCTCAAGCTGGTGGCGTCACACATCGGCAGCGACATGCTCAGCATCACGGACCGCGCTGTGCTCACGTCGTTTTCCGCAACTAAAGACGCGTCTGACCGCGCGCTCAAGGAGGCAGGCATTACCACGCGGGATATCTCCGTACTGGAAACCCATGACTGCTTCAGTATCGCCGCCGTCATCAATCTGGAGGATTTAGGTTTTGCTGATCCCGGAGCGGGAATCTCGATATACAAATCCCTGTTCGAAAACCGCGACGTAGGCCTTTCCATCAACCGAAGCGGAGGTCTGAAGGGGTGCGGACACCCGGTAGCCGCCACCGGCATCAAGCAGCTAATAGACGTGGCTAAGGAATTACAGAAGAGAAATACGCGATACGGCATGGCGCACAATTTTGGCGGCAGCGGCGCAAGCTGCGGCGTGCATATTTTGGAACGTCTCACCGCATGACCTTCACTCCTCCAGCACTGGCACGGTCACAGAAGCGCCGTCCGCAGAAGCACCTGCCGGGCACGGTCATCAGCTTCACCACTGTGCGGCACCCGCCCGCGGGATTCCCGCCCCAGGCACGCACCATAGGATTGATCGAACTGGAAAACGGCGAGCGTGTATGCGCCCAGCTCATTGGAACTCCGGTGATAGGCTCACGCGTGCTGCCGCGCATGCGTCTCTCGTCCGTGACCGCGGAAAAACTCCGCGTGTACGACGTAGCCTACGAGATTGCAGCCTTGGACCCCGCCCAGATCACGGAAAAAGAGTTCCAAGGCTATATTTTGGCTCTCACAGGCCCTTCCGGCGTTGGGAAGACCACTGTAAGCCGCATGCTGATCGCCCTCTGCGGCGACTACGCGGAACAGGTTCCCATCCTCACCACGCGCAGCAAAAAAGACGGGGACGACGGCGAGTACCGCTACGTGAACAAGGAAGAGTTCGGCGATAAGATTGTTCAAGGATCCCTGGCGGCCTACACGCACATCCCCTCGGGCGCTGAGGAACGCTGGTACGGTTATCGCGTTGCCGATGTGGAACGCATCTGGAAATCCGGCAAGCTCCCGGTGGTGATCACAGAAATGCGGTTGCTGGATGGATTGTCCCGCCATTTTGGGCGACGCTCGATTTTGAGCCTGGGTCTTCTGCCTCCCGGACGCAGCAAGCGCGCCATGCTCAGCGCGCTCCTCCGGAGATTGCGCGAGCGCGGGCGCGATACCGAGGAACACATCCGCGACCGCATCAAGAACGCCGCCGCAGACCTGGATTTCTTCCGCAGGAGAGCGGATCTTTTTGACCATCTTCTGGTGAACGACGACCTGTCCTCTGTTGTGGAGACAGTGCGCAAGCATGTGCCGGGATTGGCTTCCTGATGACAGGAAAGCAAGTATTGACATAATATATTTATATAATAATGTAATATTATGACTGAGCACTTCAGCGAACGTCCATTCAGGCAAGAAAAGAGAGGCAGCACGGAAGAGAACATCGGGAAAATTGACCGTGGAGCGGGCATTTTTGCAACACTCCGGAGCTACGGCAGAACTATGGCGTTACTAATGGCAGGAGCTGTGGGAGGAGGCGCAATGACATATGGCTGCAGCAAAGGCCAGATGAGTGACGTGCAACGCGAATTACAGCAGGCAAGGGAAGAACTCCAGAAACGAAACGAGAATGCCGAAGCTTTTGGGCTCTTTCTCCAAATGCAGGGCATTGATCCCAAGCAGTTTATGGAGGCACGCAAGAACCCGCATCCTCTGGACCCGATCATCCGGAAGCAAATGCAGGATGTAGGCGAAAACATCATGCACGGGAAGAAGAAGTAGTTACATACCCGGGCACTTTTGACGGAGGTTCTCCAAAATTTGACCGCGCGCCTTGGCGTTAAAGTGGGCGGCAAACTGAGAAGCGAGTCTTTGCGAAGCGGAGTCGTAGTCGTCGGTGTTCTTCCAGGTTGCCCGCGCATGGAGGAGACCCGCATCAACACCAGGGCATTCCCTAGGGATAAGAATCCTGAAGACCGGATCCTCGGAATAGGCGACGTCTTCCAGTGCACCCGTTAGTACGGCGTCCAAAATGCTTCGTGTAGTGACAATGTCCATACGATTGCCTATACCATAAGGTCCGCCGGACCAGCCGGTGTTGATGAGATACACCGGGACATGCAGATCCATGATCTTTCTCTGAAACAGGGACAAATATGCGTCTGAACTGCAGGGCATGAACGGCGCCCCAAAGAAGCGTGAAAAGGTCGCCTTTGGCTCGGCTATTCCCGTCTCCGTTCCCGCCAGCTTGCTGGTGTATCCCAGAAAGAACCACAGCATAGCCTGCGCTGGCGGCAATTTTGCGACAGGCGGCAGCACCCCCGACGCGTCCGCTGTCAGAAAAATAATCGTGGAAGGGTGTTTTGCTACCCCCGTGACCGAGGTTCCGCGGAGGGTTGCAAGCGTGAATGCGGCACGGGAATTCTCGGTCATGCGCGTGTCATCCAGATCCAGACTGCCGTCGGGATAGGTCATGGCGTTTTCAATAATGACACCCTCCGCGCTCCTGCCTATGCCAAAGACCGCCTCGTAGATGTCCGGCTCTTTGTGCGCGCTGAGACGCGCCAGCTTTGCGTAGCAGCCGTTTTCCATATTGGCGACACCCGTGTCCGACCACAGGTGTTCGTCATCGCCTATCAGCGTCCTGCGCGGGTCCACGGAAAGGGTGGTCTTCCCCGTCCCGGAGAGCCCCAAAAAAAGATGACTCTGCCCGCGGGCATCTTCCGTAGCGGAGCAGTGGAGGGGCAGCACACCGTGCCCGGGCAGCAGGCCGTTCATGCACGTGAACATGGTTTTTTTAATGGCGCCCAGATAGGACGTCCCATAGACCACTGCCAGCCTGCGTTTCAGGTCCATGGCGATCAACCAGGGCACCGTTCGGCCATTCTCCTCGCGCAGAACGTGTCGGTATTTTTCAGGACTGATCCGGTCGTTGGGCAGGACGAGAATGGTGAAATGCTTTTCGCCAAAGACGCTTTCTTTATGCTCTCCGTCTGACGTACGGAACATGGTGTCCGCAAAAAGTGCGGAAACCGCGCTGGGAGTGATGACCCGGACGGGAAGGGTATACCGCGGATCGGCCCCCACACACCGGTCGGTCACATACAAACGGTCCTTGCTCCGCAGGGCATGGAGGGCGTCCTCAAAGATCGCGTCAAAGACCTCCGGCTGCATGGGATGATTGTTCTCCTGGGTCCAGTCCACAGCCTCATCGTCGTTGTGACGGACCGTATAGGTGTCTTTGGGGATCCTGCCCGTAGCGTGTGCAGGATGCCATACGGAAAGGGCACCCGATTTTGTGAGAATGGCCTCACGGAAGTGCAAAGCATCCTGGACCAGCCGGTCTCGGGGAAAGTCTTTGAGGGCCGTGGCGCCGCTACGGAGCCGGAGCTGCTTTTCTATGAGCGTGCGGAGTGGGGTCATGAGACGAAGACGGAAGTATGGGAACCGTACGAAGAGAAGACGGATGAAGCGCGTCTCAATACCCCTAACCAGACGCAGACCTAAGAATTTCTCTACAGTAAGCCAAAATATGGAGTATGACGAAAGGGACGATGTCTCGAACGACCGGTGTGAATAGAAATCCATACTTGCAAAGTTGTTTTTTCATTACCTAAACATACCCAAGAGCATGGCGATTTCGGCTTATTTCTGCTAAAATCAAGAGATTTACACACACAAAATTTGAACCTCCACGCTCTCATGTTCGGTTGGGAGTTTCCGCCTCGCCATTCGGGGGGGCTGGGCGTGGCCTGCGAGGGTCTTGTGCGTGGCTTGCGGAAGCATGGGGTGGATATTTCGCTGGTGCTTCCCTCGCCTGTCGCCACGGACCACGCCAAAACCGTACGCACTCCGGAAGACGCCTCCAAGGCATTCCTGACGCGCCTGGAAGTGCCGTCGCTGCTGGACCCGTATGACACGGAGGAGACATATCTGCTGCACGCGGTGGCAGGGGCGACGCAGCGAGAAACGGAAATCTACGGACCCAACCTGAGCGCGGCAGTGGACCGCTATACGGCCACCGCGGTGGAGATCACCAAAGACCTGCACCCGGACGTCATCCATTGCCACGACTGGATGACCTACGACGCCGGCATCAAAGCGCGGGAGTACCACGACGTCCCCGTGGTGGCACACGTTCACGCCACGGAGGTGGACCGCACGCATTTTCACCCCAACCCGCGCATCTTTGACCGCGAACACCGCGGCCTCCATGCAGCCGATGCGGTATTGGCCGTGAGCGACTACACCAAGAACATTGTCACAACCCATTACGGCGTCCCGGCGCAGAAGATCCACGTGGTGCACAACGGGCATGATCCCGTTGCCGCCCAGCGCGTACGCCATTTGCTGCACGAAAAATCCGCTGCACCCGTTGTGCTGTTTTTGGGACGCATGACCGTCCAGAAAAACCCCTACCAGTTCCTGAACATCGCCAGCGTGGTACACACGCACCGCCCCGATGCCCGCTTTGTCATGGCGGGTGACGGCCCCATGCTTCCGCAACTCATTGAGCGTGCATGTGATATGGGACTGTCTGACGTAATGCTCTTTACGGGCAAAGTGAATGAGCGCGAGGCGCGGCACCTGTACGCATCGGCCGACTGCTTTGTGATGCCCTCCCTGAGCGAGCCGTTCGGGCTTGTGGCGCTGGAGGCGCTTGCACAGGGCACACCCGTGATCGTGTCCCGGCAATCGGGCGTGGCGGAGGTTCTGGACCACGCGTTCAAGGTGGACTACTGGGATACCGATCTGATGGCCGACTGCCTGCTGACGATCCTTCGCGAGGAGCCGCTGGCCAGGCAGCTTAGGAGCGAGGCTCCTAAAGCGCTCCGCAAGCTCCGCTGGGAAGACCAGGCCGCCAAGGTGCAATCGCTCTACCACTCTGTCATCCATGACTAATTCCTCCTCCACTTCCATGCCCAACGTCTGCTTGTACTTCCAGGTCCACCAACCGTACCGCCTGCGCGACCTGCGCTACGGGGAGATTGGCACGGGCAAGGCATCGTACTTTGACGATAATCGCAACCGCGCAATCTTCCGCAAGGTGGCGGAAAAGTGCTACCTGCCCAGTAACGCCCTCATCCTCCGGCTGCTCAATCAGTACCCGGAATTCCGCGTGGCGTACTCGCTCTCCGGAAGCTTCATCGACCAGTGCCGGGAATACGGACCGGACGTGCTGGAATCGTTCCAGAAACTGGCAAAAACCGGCCAGGTGGAATTCCTGGCGGAGACCTACACGCACTCCCTGTGCGGCATCCATTCCGTGGGTGAATTCTGCGAGCAGGTGCGCATGCACGTGGAGGCGGTGGAAGAACTTTTCGGCCAGACACCCACCGTCTTCCGCAATACCGAGCTCATTTACAGCAACGAGCTTGCGCACATCGTCCGCCTCATGGGCTTCCGCGGCATTCTGGCTGAGGGTGTGGACCGCCTGTTGCAGGGCCGTGCCCCCACGCAGCCCTTCAGCCCCCCGGCGTTCCGCCTGCCGCGCGCCGTGGAACGGACCGTATCCAAATACCGCCCGCTCCAGACCCGGTCCCAGGACATCAGGATCCTCCTGAAGCATTACCGCCTCAGTGACGACATCGCATTCCGCTTCTCGCAGAGCGCGCGCAGTTCCACGCCCCTCACCGCGCATGAATTCACCCACTGGCTCCAGAACACCGGCGGCCACAGCATCAACCTGTTCATGGATTACGAGACCTTTGGCGAACATCAGTGGGCGGACACGGGCATTTTTGACTTCCTGGCCCACCTCCCGCGCGTGTGGCAGGAACGCGGTATCCAGGCGCTCACGCCCTCGCAGGTGATGGATGCGTGGGGTGACCGCCCCACCGAATGCTATGACGCCCACAGCGTCATCTCCTGGGCGGACACCGAACGCGATCTCTCCGCATGGCGCGGCAACGGCATGCAGGAGGCGGCTCTCCAGGCGCTCTACGTGCTGGAACAGGACGTGAAAGCCGCAAAGGACCCCACGCTGCTGCTCCACTGGCGCAGGCTGCAGACATCGGACCACTTCTACTACATGTGCACCAAATACTGGAGCGACGGCGACGTGCACAAATACTTCAGCCCTTACAACTCTCCGTACGAGGCGTATCGCCGGTATAGCCATGCGCTCTGTGATTTGCAATTCCGTGTAGCCCAATTTTCAAAACCCAAGAAGTCCAAAACCCAGACAAGATCCATTCTCATGAAGAAAGCCAAAAAATGACTGGGTTCCATGTCTTGGATTTGCATTTTTTTCTCCTCTATGCCCCGCTCACTTGTTCTCGGCAACGGCACCATGCTCGCGACATTCGATGAACGCCTGCAGATGCGCGACCTCTACTACCCGTACGTGGGGATGGAGGACCAGACCACCTACGGCCACGTGCACCGCGTGGGCATGATGACCGAGGGAAAGGGATTCGCCTGGTGGGACGATCCGTCCTGGACCGTACAACCGCGCTATGAGGCGGAGACGCTGGTGGGCGATTCACTCCTGACCAACGACCGGCTGGGCCTGCATGTGGTGGCATGCGACTACGTGCACCCCGTGCATAACGTGCTCATCCGTCATCTGAAAATCTCGTCGACGGATAAGACGGAGAAGCGCGTACGCTGCTTTTTCCACCACGACTTCCACATTTACGGGGACAAACAGAAAGACACCGCCTTCTACGAACCCTACACCAACAGCGTCATTCATTACCGCGAAAAACGGTACATCCTGGTAGGCGCACAGACCGACCGGCCCATTGTGTGCAGCACGGGCGAGCGCGGGGGGAAATTCGCCTCCATCCTACGCAGCATGGAGGAAATGAAAACCTGCGGAATCAGCCAGTTCTGCGTGGGAAAGGCCGATTACCGCGGCTTGGAAGGCACCTGGCGGGACGCGGAAGACGGCGAACTTTCGGGGAACCCCATCGAGCAAGGATCCGTGGATTCCACGGTCGCCGTGCACTGCATCGTCCCTGCAGAAGGCACTACCGATGTCATCCTCTGGCTGTGCCTGGATAAAAACCTGCCCCAGGTGCTCCAGCTTCAGCAGCTCATTTTGCGCGAGTCGCCCGACCGCCTGCACCGTAACTGCCGCAATTACTGGAAAAGCTGGACCAATAAAATCCAGCGGGACTTTGGCTCCCTGCCCCCGGATGTGGTGGAGCTGTACAAACGCAGCCTGCTCACCATCCGCACCCACGTGGACAACCACGGGGGGATAGTGGCGGCGGCGGACAGCGATATCATGGCGTTCAACCGCGACACCTACACCTACGTGTGGCCGCGCGACGGGGCCTTTGTATCGCTGGCTTTGGACCGCGCGGGGTACGGCGAAGTAACGCGCAAATTCTTCACTTTCTGCTCCACCGCGCAGACGCCGGACGGCTACATGCTGCATAAATACAATCCGGACGGTTCCGTGGGTTCCTCATGGCACCCCTGGATCCGCAACGGGCACGCGCAACTGCCCATCCAGGAAGATGAAACCGCATTGCCCCTCTACGCGCTCTGGAAGCACTTTGAGGACGCGCAGGATTTTGAGTTCATCCAGGACATGTACGAACGTTTCATGAAGAAAGCGGCGGATTTCTTGACCGAGTTCCGCGATCCGGAAACCGGTCTCCCCCTCCCCAGCTACGACCCATGGGAGGAGCACCGCGGCATTTTCACCTACACCACGGCCAGCGTGGTGGCGGGGCTGCAGGGTGCGGCGCACATCGCGCATGCACTGGGACACCTGCGCCATTCCGAGCGCTATCAGGCAGCCGCGGACGAGGTGCGACAGGCACTCCTGTTCCATTTGTTTGACGAAAAGGAGCAGCGCTTCGTCAAAAAAATCTCCAGAAACGCGGATGGCACATGGAACCGAGACCTCACGCCGGATGCCAGCATCGCCGCCATCTGGATGCTGGGGATCCTGCCGGCCGATGACCCGCGCGTCGTCTCCACCATGGAACAGCTGCAGAAGGCACTGACCGTTCACACGGATGTGGGGGGATTGGCCCGCTACCCCGTGGATCATTACCACGGTCAGACCAATGATTACGCGACGGTGCCGGGGAACCCGTGGATCATCACCACGCTCTGGCTGGCGCAATGGCAGATCGCCAAGGCCAAGCGGCCGGAAGATCTGGAAGAAGCGCGTGCCATCCTCTCCTGGGCATCCAAAAAAGCGTCTCCCGCAGGGCTGCTTCCCGAACAAATGCATCCCTATACGGGTGCCCCGCTCTCCGTGGCGCCACTCACGTGGAGCCATGCCACGTTTGTGGACACTGTCCTGCTCTTCCTTGCCAAGGAAAAGGAGTTTTGGGGTATAGTGACTCCCAAATGACGCACAGAGTGTCTCTTGCCTGTCTTTTGGGCCTCGTCTTGTTCCTGGGGGCATCCGCTGCCAGCGCATCCTCCGGAACTATCCTTGAAGATCCGTCGGTCATGAGTGATCGATCACGCCGTTTGGCTGCTTTTGGCGACGGGACGGAAAGGGAAAAGACCCTCACCGCTGCCTGGGTGAAAGCCAGGAAAGAATTTGCCGAAAAGCGCGATGCACACCGGCTGGATTGCCGTCAGGAATTGCGACGGGCCAACAAAGCGCAGGTGGTTTCCGTACTCAACCGGTGCGTGGGGAGCGATCTGCAGTGGGAGCATGACCTTCTGCTCAAGCAGAAAGACTACACTACGGCTCTGCCCGATATTACACAGCCCGTACGCAAGGAGGTTCTCACCGCGCTGGGCGCGTTTACGGATGCCGAGGAAACGATGATCCGCGGGGTGGACGCTGGAGTATTCAACACCAAGGACAGCCTGGTGACGGCACTCAAGAACCTCCACACCAAATACCGCATGCCGTTGCATTCCGCATGGATCAAAGCCTCCGTGGACCGCGCCCTCACGCATTCCGCGCTGGTGACCGGAACGGAGGAACAGACCGGCAGCGGATCCCTCATGTCCGTCTCACTCAGAAACTGCATGGCCGATGCCGAGAGCGCCATGAGAAGCGCGCTTAAGAGCACTGTGAACGCAGAGCGCGCTGCATCGCTCCTGCAAAATCTCGGAAATTGCGCAACTCCGGACTGGGGAACGGGCAGCGGAACCACCGTGCCCTAAATCCTCACGCCCGTAAGGGGCAGCATGGTTCCCAGAAGATAGACCGGCAGTCCCACTATGGACGTCCAGTCCCCTTCTATATGGCGTATGAGCGTCTGACCCGGTCCGTCTATCTGAAAACCGCCGGAACGGTCTTTCCAGTTTCCGGATTGTATCCACCAATCGATCTGCCCGGGCGAGAGTTCTGCAAAGTGTACGGACGATGTACTGACACCAAGCTGCTCTTTGCCATTGGCATCCATCACCGTAAGCCCGGAATGCACCAGTGACACCTTGCCGGACTGGAGTTGCAGCATTTTTTTGGCCTCTTCCTCATCCATGGGCTTTTCCAGGAGCGTTCCGTCGGCAGATACCACCAGGGTATCGCAACCGATCACCACCGTACCGGGGTTCTTTGCATGCACATCGCGTGCCTTGAGGGTACTCAGCTGCAATGCGCGCTTGGCGGGATCCTTTTCCGGATGCGCGGCCTCGTCCACACAACTCGGTATCACCTCAAAGGGAATACCCAGCCCCTGGAGCAGGGTTTTTCTCTGTGGGCTGGCGGAGGCGAGGATCACTCTGGCCATGATTACCTGGTGTAGGTTTTCTGTGTGGGCTCCCCGCGCGTGCCCTGGATGCGCTGCTGGCGCGCAGTCTCGCGCACGTAGGTGCGTACCACCCTCTCCTGTTCCTTGAGACGCTTCTCCTGCAATGCCTGGATGTCGCTCCGCAGACCCGATGTGTCCAGCACAATCGCATTCTTCACCAGTTTCCTGCAGAGCTGGGCAAAGCCCGCGGAGAACTGCGGGAAATCCCAGCATCGACCAATGCGCACAGCCCGCTGCAATGTGGAACGCTGGAGGGATGTAAGCTCTTTCTCACTGTACAAATCCTGGACGGGAGGAACGTAATCCTTGGGTGCGGAGGGTACCTCCAAAGCACGCTTACTGACGTCGCGATCAGGCTCCAGAGGGTGCCTCAGGTACACATCGATCGAATCCCTGTCCGTGATACTGGGACGGATCAGATCCGTCACCCCCTGCCGGAGATATTCGCGGTAAATCTCCAGCGCGGCGTTGAAATCCCTGCGGTCCTGCACGGTATACGCGCGGTGCAGAAGGGATGAACTCTGTTGCGAGCGGATGATGGATTCCTTGGAAACGGCCGCCACGGCGGTTTGACCAAACGCCAGCGGTACATACGCCCCCACCAGAAGTGCAATGATGAGAACAATGAGGAATTTGCGGTTCATAGTCTTTAAGCGATAGTGGATAAGCCGATGGCCTTGCGCACGCGACCCATGGTTTTCTGCGCCACTGCGCGGGCTTTTGCTGCTCCGCTTTCCACGATCTCTTCCAGGATTTTGGAATTCTTGGCCAATTCCTCACGCTTCTTGCGCATGGGGGCGAAGTGATCCATCACGGTTTGGAGGAGCCTCTTTTTGGCCTCGCCGTACGGGAGACCGTTCTTGTACTCGGCGGCGAGGGCCTTTTGCTCGGCAGCGGACAAGAAGAGCTTGTGGATCTGGAAAATCGCGCAGGTGTCCGGATCTTTGGGATCAGTCATCCCCTTGCTGTCCGTGACAATGCCCATGATGGCTTTCTTCATCGCCTTCTCATCAAAGAGCGGAATGGTATTGCCGTAGCTCTTGCTCATTTTGCGTCCGTCCACACCCGGTACCACCGCCACTTCCTCTCTGATTTTCGGCTCAGGCAGGACAAAGAAATCGTCCCCGTACCGTGCATTGAATTTCTGTGCGATATCACGCGCCATCTCGATGTGCTGTTTCTGGTCCTTGCCCACGGGAACGGTATCCGCCTGATAGATGAGGATATCCGCTGCCTGGAGAACCGGGTACGTGAAGAGCCCGACGTTCGCATCCAAACCCTGCTGGACCTTGTCCTTGAAGCTGACAGCCCTTTCAAGAAGGCCCATGGGCGTCACATTCGTGAGAATCCACATCAATTCCGCATGCTCGGGAACATCCGATTGGTAAAACAATGTCCCTTTCTGGGGATCAAAACCGCAGGCCAGGAGATCAAGAGCCACGTCCCGACGATAGGTCTGCAGATCTTTACCATTATGGACCGTCGTGAGCGCATGGAGATCGGCGATCATCAGGAAAATCTCGCCTTCATCCAGCAGGGAAACATTGGGCTGGATGTAACCGAAATAATTCCCCAAGTGGGCAATACCGGATGGTTGGATTCCCGAGAGAACACGCATGTCCGGATGATATCACACGGACTTGTTCCGCAGCATTGTCAGGAGCTTTTCAAAAGACGGCGGCAGGGGCGCATCCACCTCCACCCGCTTGCCGTTCTGGGTGGGGTGCGGGAACGAGGTGTGCGCCGCATGCAAAAAGAACCTTTGGAAGTGGTATTTGCGAGCGAAGTTGCGGTTGATGTTGGGTTTTCCATACACGTCATCCAGGAGAAGTGCATGGCCGATACCCGCAAAATGCTTGCGGATCTGGTGGTGGCGGCCGGTTTCAATCTGCACCTCCAGGTACGTGGCGTCCTTGAGACGCTCCAGGACCCGGTAGCTGCTCTTAGCCGGCACCATTCCCCCACCCTTGCTCCGTGCCGGGAGAGGCGTGGTGATTTCCCCCTTCATCTGCGGCACGTGACCGGCCACGATGGTCCGGTATGTCTTAGTCCAACCCGCGAAGTCGCTGTCGACAACCTTTTTGACGATCTCTTTTTTGCGCGCGAAGAGCACCACTCCCGACGTCTCAAAATCCAGACGGTTGAGCGGATGCAGTTCCGGATAGTCCTTTTTAAGGAAATCCAGGAGCGGCAATTTGTGCTGCGGACCCGGAGCTTTGACCACCAGTTCCTGCGGCAGCTTATTCACCGCAAGAATCGATTCGTCTTTATAGAGGATGCGATCAGGACTAATGGACACGGGGACATTCTCGCATGAATCGGCCAAAATACCCACACCATGCCGGAGACCGTTTGCATAACGCAAAGAAGTGCCGGTAGCGTCGCACCATGGGCATAGAACACAGTTTTGCATGCCGACCCCTGCGATTGTGTGTCCCCCTCCCCGACCACGATCTGCATCATCGATACACTACGCCAGCGCATGCGGAGCACGTTCGCACGTACAGGCAAACAATGGAAAAAGTTCGGGAGATCTGTGGAAATATCTTGAAAGACTGCGACGGCATTGAAACGCCTTCATTGTGGGAAAAGATCTGGAGCCCACGCGTGAGGCTAACGGAGAACGAAAAGGACGATGTTCGCGACCAGCTGGCGGCCATCCGTAGTTACGCTCAAAATATTGAAAACAGGGCAATAACCCTCTTGTACGGAAAAAGATATCCGCCCCTGATCATTCTGGAATCTTTTATCATGGCAGAAAAAACCGGAACAGTGATCGATTCCATTCTTACGGGAAACAGCATCCCTGCTTCAGTCCTCAAAAACCCGTCTTAGGCGGTTTTCTTTTCCGGATACCCTCTGTTACCAAAGGATTCTTCCATAACCGCATATATGGATTGAACTGTTTTTTCAGGGCCTTCCGCCTGAAGCCTGTCGACCACGGTATCCACCAAAGACTGAACACTCTTACGATCCATTCGCAAACGCACCAACGACCGCCGGATCATTGCTGTAGTACGGATTTTTATACTCTCAACATTGAATTTCTGCGCATTTCCTATGGCATCAATGGCTTCATGAGCCTGATTGGTCAATTCTTTTATCAGCTGATCCCGCCCTAGTTTCTCCACCACGGTAGGGACTTCCATTTCATCCGTTTTCATAGGTTCCATAGAGAAGCGGGTACGCAGAAAAGGGCTTTCGCCCCTAAAATCATTGAACGAAAAATTCGAAGCGACCATGAAAAAAATATATACTAAAAACCCCTTTAGTCAAGATCGCTTCTTATCCCAGAATCGCGTTCCAGAAGCCTTTTTTCTGAGGATTGGCAACGGGCTTCTTGGTGACGCTCTTGGCGGGGGCGGCGACCGTCTTTTTCACCGGCGCAGCCTTGTGGGCGCTGGCCACGGCAGCCATCGTCTTCTGCTCGTTCACCACGCGAGCCGCTTTAGCGGCTTTGTACGCCTTCACCTGCGCCACCTTCTTTTCCACGATGACGTTGAAGGGAATACCTCCGGTCTGGCGGATCTGGGAGAGGTACATGTTGATGGCCGTGCTCAGATCGAGGCCCAGGCCGGAAAGGATCTGCTGAACGTCCTTCTTCAGCGTTTCATCGGTTCGGACTTGTAGGGTGGTGCTCATGGGTCTAGTACAGACGATGTCATGCAACTGGTCAACGACCCAAACGGAGGTTGGGATGACAGGAGAATGAAGTGGTGGCTTGTATGTATTGATGGTGGGCAATACTGGATTCGAACCAGTGACCTTACGAATGTGAATCGTACGCTCTAACCAGCTGAGCTAATTGCCCGA
>CAYMAT010000015.1:24103-27653 GCA_964388495.1 uncultured Candidatus Peribacteria bacterium | reverse complement strand
TGGCGATCGCGTGCAGGATAACCAGTCTCGCTGGATGCATTTTTTCCAGCAGCAGGCGCTCCGTTCCATTCGCGACAGTCATCGTTCTGTCTCGGTTCAGAAAGACAGACCAGACGCTCCCAGGCTCCTGCTCTCCATCGTTGCCTGATTGGTCCTAGTGATTCAGTCTTCTTCCCCGTCAGCCGCTCCCTCCTCCTGGGGAATATGGAGGGGGAGGGTCCGGATTCCGTATCGTCCGCTTTCGTCTTTTCTCAATCCCATGATCGCGGTGATTCCGTGATGAAAGCGGGTGTTGAGATTGCCGATTTCCCGGTTCTCCGGTCTATCCATTTGCGTGGCATCCATAAAGTTTTCCACCTGCCGAAACAGTCCTATCTTCTTCATGAAACGATCATAAGACCCTCTGTTACATTTCCGTACAAAAAAGGCTCTAGTTGCATTTTTTTGTTATCTGTAAGCCAAAAATCGATTTACGAAAACAAACAGTTGTGAACGGAGGCCGTTACCCTATGGTATGGCGTTGATGGCACCCGAATATCTCTTTCAACCCGCGTGCTCCAAGCCGGAGTACGTGGATTCCGTCCGGGGAATGCAGAACAGGATTCGCCAGGAATCCGACTGTTACAGTTCCGTTGCCGCCATCAACGGGCATCTCCATGGCCAGCGGGATACTTTCCGGCAACGGGTGGAGGCGTTGGTGCAGACCAAGACCGTCATCAATCCTTCCAGTGATCTCTGCCTGATTTACGAGCTGCTTACACAGGGGATGATTACCCAGGAGACACCGTCCACGGATATCCAAAAAGCCCTAGCTGGTTATTGGGACGAAAAAAAGAAGAGCGCCCCGCTTGCACGGCTCTCTTCCGACAAATTCCGTCGGGCGAGCTAGGCAGCGTCTGCGTCTGACGTGTCGATCGTGTTGGGCAGGATTCCCTGTGCGAGTGCCAATCGATGTGTAATCGCCTGGGCGGTTGTTCCTGTGTTCTTGGCAATTTCATGAAGAACTGCCTGCATGTGTGCGGCATTTTGACTGCGCGTAAAAGCCGTAATCTCTGCCGGCGTGGCTCCTGCGTCATCCAGGACGTTTTGGATTACGCGCGGGTCTTTATGGAGGAGCTTCATGGCTTTTTTGGAAGATTAATGAATATTATAACATATTTCCTATTTATTAACAAATAGGCTATTCTGGGTGTATTCCATGCAAGAAAGACTGCAAAAAATCCTCTCGGCACGCGGTATCGCTTCTCGCAGAAAAGCTGAGGAGTACATCGAACAGGGGCTCGTGAAAGTGAACGGCAAGGTCGCGAAAGTGGGTGACAAGGCCGATCCGGAGACGGATCACATTGAGGTAGACGGCAAGGTGATGGAAGCGCGTCAGGAAATGCTCTACTACGTCATGTATAAACCGGTCGGCGTTGTCACCACCAATGCGGAAGGTGTGGGTAAGAATATTCCGGACATGCTCCCGGCTCACCTCAAGGGAAAGGTGTACCCCGTAGGCCGCCTGGATAAAGAATCCGAAGGTTTACTGCTGCTCACCAACGATGGCGTACTCGCGTACCGCCTCACGCATCCCAAGTTCGATCACCAAAAGGAATACGACGTGACGACAACGACGCCCGCCACCGACGGTCAGATCCGCAAGATGGCGTATGGTGTGATCCTGGACGGCGAAAAGACCAAGCCCGTCCAGATCACGCGCATCGGCCCTGATCGTTTCTCCGTGATCCTCACGGAAGGCCGTAACCGCCAGATCCGCCGTATGTGCCAGAAAGTGGGCTTAGAGGTCAAAATTCTGCGTCGCACCAGAATTATGACCTTCAAGGATCCCACGCTGAAAATCGGCCAGGTGAGGCAGCTGACGGAGAAGGAGAGTGGGGATTTGCTGAAAGCCGTAGGGGTATAAGCAGGAAATCAACGAGTTCAAAGAACTCAAGGAAATCAAAGAAAATTTCTCGTTGAACTCTTTGAGTTCCCTGATTTCTTTGATTTCTTTTTCTCCGATACACTGCTTACCATGAAATTCATCGCCCCCACCTTTGTCCGCTCTGGGCGGACTACGGCGGGCAGGCACGGCGCTTCCTCTTCTCATCTATGAAATT
Source organism: uncultured Candidatus Peribacteria bacterium (assembly GCA_964388495.1). Taxonomy (GTDB): domain Bacteria; phylum Patescibacteriota; class Gracilibacteria; order Peribacterales; family Peribacteraceae; genus CAYMAT01. The sequence continues at coordinate 25,551 of CAYMAT010000015.1, read as the reverse complement.
TATTGCTCATGGTGCGGCACGAGAGGTAACGGGCACCTGCCACGAACTGCAGGTGGAGTGGCAGCCGGGGAAGATGAGCAGGGTGTTGCTCGACTGCGGGCTCTTTCAGGGCAAGCGCAAGGAGGCGGCGCAGAAGAACGCATCGTTCCAATTCAAGGTCACGGACATTGATGCGGTGGTCCTCAGTCACGCGCATATGGATCACGTGGGGCGCATCCCGCTCCTGTATAAGAAGGGCTATCGCGGGCCCGTCTACTGCACATTCGCCACCAAGGATTTGGCGGCCGTGATGCTGCGCGACGGCGGCTACATTCAGGAGCAGGATGAGGAATTCTTCTGCAAGCACCTCAAAGACAGCATGATCGCCTGCGACGGGCCGCTCTACACGCAGGAGGACGCGGTGGCGTGCATGCGCCTCTTCCGGGGAGTCAATTACGGCGATGCATTTGAGCCCGCTCCGGGCATCAAAGTCCGCTTTCTGGATGCCGGACACATTATCGGGTCGGCACAGCTGGTGATGGACGTTACCGAAAACGGCAAGACGAAGAGGATCGGTTTCAGCGCCGACCTGGGTCGCTCCATGCTCCCCATCATCCGCGATCCCGTCCCTATGCTTCCGGTGGAAACGCTCATCTGTGAAAGCACGTACGGCAACCGTCGCCACGAGGACGTGGAAACCGCCAAAAATCACCTGCGCGATGTAATCATGCGCACGGCGGAGAGGGGAGGGAAAATCATCATCCCTGCCTTCTCCCTGGAGCGAACGCAGGAGATCGTCTATGACCTCCATGTCCTCTGGGATGCGCGTCAAATCCCTCCTGTGCCCATCATTATCGATTCCCCGCTGGCTTCCCAGGTGACGGACGTCTTCATGAAACACCCCGAGTGCTATGACCAGGAGATGTTCCAGAATTTCCTGGGTAGACAGCACAACCCCTTCCAATTCTCCCTGGTGCGCTACACGGAGAGTGTCGACGAAAGTAAGGGCCTCAACGGCACCCCCGGCCCCATGATCATCATGGCGGCATCCGGTATGTGCGAGGCTGGCCGCATCCGCCATCATCTCAAAAACGAGATCGAGAATCCCAAGAACACCATCCTTGCCGTCGGTTACATGGCCGAGAACACGCTGGGTCGAAAAGTGGTGGATCCCACCGTCACGGGCATCAAGATCTTCGACCAGACGTACGAGAAGAAGGCCGAAGTGGTGACCATCGATTGTTACTCCGGCCATGCGGACATGGATGACCTGGACCGTTACGTGAAGCCCATCGATGGACTCAAAAAACTCATTCTGGTCCACGGGGAATTGGAGCAGATGCAACCCTTTGGCGAGCGCATGAAGACGGCCAAGGGCGTGGAGGTCTTTATGCCAGAGCGGGAGATCCCGATGGAGCTGTAGTTGAAAATCCACTTTTGGCTTACAGAAGACAAAAGTCTTATATTTA
>CAYMAT010000015.1:0-24093 GCA_964388495.1 uncultured Candidatus Peribacteria bacterium | reverse complement strand
ATACTATTATGGAGTCTCCGCAGAAAAGAGAGGTGGATGTGACGGCGATCTTGCACCAACTCAATCTTCTTCCGCAGAACACGTCAGTCCAGGTGCTCCGGCAGCACTGCGAGCGCTTTGCCGCGCGCTGTGGCGCGCTTTTGGAATGGTCGGCGGATGCCACCTGTCCACTTCCCGGATTTTTCCAGGCCCAGGGTGCATGGAGGGCGGGGATCAGCACGCTTGGAGGCAAGCAGGTGATTGTTATGGAGCACACGGATCCGGCGGTGAATGCCTCTTTGGCCGTGGATCACGTCCGTGCCGAGAGTGAAAAGGACATGAGGGAGAAGAAGTTTTCTTTGCAGAATTCCCTGGAGCAGTTGCAAAAAATTACCGATATCCGCGAGCACGGGTCCATGCTCCGGACATATCTGGGCATACTCGCGCAGCCGGTCTACGCCCACGTGGGCATAGACACCGTGCCCTTTGCACAGGCGGCTATCCGCGACAGGGCAACACGCTTCCCCCTGGCGGATATGGATGAAACGTCCCTGGCGTTCCTGGGGGAGAATCAGGTGATCAAAGGGCGCGGATGGAAGGTGACGCCCTTTGCAGGCGGTTACTATGAAATAGGCGCAGAGAACCAGACGCGGTTGCCCCTCTCTCCGGAAGAGGCTTTGGCCGAAGAGCAATTCAGGGATCTTTCCGTTTGGGTTGCACAGAACCTGCAGGCATTCACCTCACGCGAGTGGCGTTCCGTCCTTGCGGAGTATCGTCAAAGGGCGTGCCCGCAGCTGAACGCGCTTGCGTTGGTTCCGGAGGGCCGGGATCGGGAGTGCTCCGTTCCCCAGCACTGGGAGGACCAACTCCGCGCCATCGCCAGGGGCAATACGGGGGAGCTGTACGCATACATTGCGCGCCAGCTGCCGCCCGAGAAAATCCGCGATTTCCGGATGCTGCAGAAAGCCAAGAGGCCACTGGAGGAAATACTGGAGGCGCTGAACATGTGCAGGGAGCACGTGATGCCGTTTACGGAGCTCCCCGGAGGCCAGGTGCTGGTGCACATGCGCGGACAGCGTTTTGGGCTGCCGCAATGGTGGGTGGAGCACATCGGCAAGGAGCAGTATGCGGCATTGCGGGCGGCGGGGGACCCTGTCCACCCCCCAGAACCTGTGCCCCAGAAAAAAGGCTTTTGGACGCGGTGGCAGTCCTTGTGGGGAAAGCGCGATGGCAACGCGTCGTAGTCAGGAATGCATGGTCTCCTGCAGCGCTTTTTTTGCCCTGTTCCAGGCGTCCGCTTGCGCATACAGAATGACCAGCTTATCTCTTTCTCCAGACCAGCTCTGCATGGTCCATTCCTTCAATTCCTCGTTGCTGTGCCTGGCAATGTTTCGCAAGCCTTCTGTGGGCAAGTCCAAAGCCGCCACAGGCCCCAGGAGATACGGTTTGCGCAAAGGAGTGACGGGCAATCCCTCAGCGGAATAGGAATGAGAAAAGCGCAACATAGCGGGCAGGCACCCTACTACAGGCCCATCTCCGCCGCCAGGGGTTTCATGGCATCCAGGACAATGCTAATGAATTCATCCAGGGGGATACTGAGCAATTCCTCGCACTTGGCTATCTGTGCCCGGTCTACTTGGGCGGCGAACGTCTTGTCCTTGAGTTTCTTTTTGACGCTACTGACCTCCACGTCCGCAATCTTCTTGCTGGGGCGTACGTAGGTGACGGCAATGATGAAGCCCGTCAGCTCATCCACGCAGTAGAGAGCCTTCCGGAGCAGGGAATTGAGGGGGTAATCCTCCCCGTACTTGGCGGCATAGTGTGAACGGATGTCTGCGAGTAATTCCTGCGGAGAATCAATCTCCTGGAGCAGCTGTTCCAGCGTTTTACCACAGTGTTCTTCTGCGTCCTTTGCCAATTTGTCCCAGTCTAGGTCATGGAGCATACCTGCCACCTTCCACGTCTTGGCATCGCCGCCAAAGCGTTTTGCCAGGGCTTCCATGGCTGCCCCGGTAGCTACCAGGTGGGCCTTGGTCTTATCTGTGTGCTTCTCCAAGAGTGTGTGGGCACCGGGCAGAAGATGGCCGTATTCGAGGTGCTGGGGCGGTAAGGAGGTGACCGATGTTCCCAACGTGACCGACGTTACCGAGGTACCTTTTTTCTTTCCTTCGGTCACATGGGTCACCTGGGTCACTTCGGTCACTTTCAAGGGCTTCATCAGAGGAAATAAGACCACATCCCTCAGGTTGGTCTGCTTAGAAAGCAACGCCACAATCCTATCCACCCCCATACCCCATCCGGAGCAGGGAGGGCATCCGTATTCCAGCGCCTTCACAAAATCATCGTCTTTTTTGTGCGCCTCTGTATCTCCTTTAGCATGCGCCTTTTCCTGCTGATCAAACCTGGACTTTTGGTCTACAGGATCGACTAACTCAGAATAGGCATTAATAATCTCCCACCCACCTACCACCAGCTGGAAACGGTCGGTGATACCAGGGTTCTCATCGTTCCTGCGCGCAAGGGGTGATAGTTCAATGGGATGCTGAATGATAAACGTGGGATGGACCAAATCCGGGCGCGCAACCTTCTTGTAGAGCTGGTCTACCAGGTTGCCAAAGCCCAAGGACTGGATGTCCACATCCAACTGTATCTTCTTTGACTTTATGGCTTCCATTAGGGCTGAATGAGAATTCGACTTATCGATATCTACGCCGCAATTCTTCAAAATTGCCTCACGGATAGTGATCTTGGGCCAGGGGGGAGTGAAATCCACTTCCACCAGCTTCCCCTCACGGTCCGGGATCTGGACTTTCATGGATCCGGTTAGGTCCTTCATCAATGTGGAGAGCAGTTCTTCCGTAAAATCCATATTTTTCCGGTAGTCCCAATATGCGCAGTAGTGTTCCACCATGGTGAAGTCCTGCAGGTGGCTGGGATCCAGCCCTTCGTTCCTAAATACCCTCGCCACTTCAAATACTTTATCCATGCCGCCCACCAGGCATTCCTTTAAGTATGTCTCGGGCGCGATGCGCAGGTACACATCCAGGTCATAGGCTTGGTGATGCGTGACAAACGGTGTGGCCAAGGCTCCCGATGCGGCGTTGGTCAGCACAGGGGTTTCCACCTCCAGAAATCCTTTTTTCCAGTAAAACTCGCGCAGTTTCTGCACAAATCGGCTTCTGAATGTAAATCGCTCAAACGTCTCGTGGTTGCTCATCATGTCCAGATAACGCTGTCTCCATGCCGTTTCCTGGTCTGCAACGCCATGCCACTTTTCCGGCGGCTGGCGCAGGGCTTTGGTGAGCATTGTCCAGGAAGATGCCATAACGGAAGGCTCGCCTTTCTGTGTGGCAAAGCGCTCTCCGCTCACTCCCATAAAATCACCCAGATCCAGCAACTTGAGTGCATCCTTATATACATCTTTTCCCAACACCTCTTCCTTGAGAACGATCTGCAGTCTCCCCGTGTGGTCCTGGAGCGTCAGAAACGTCATCTTGCCCATGTCCCGCATCAGCACCACGCGTCCGGCCACGGAAACATTGGCTCCGTCTTTGAGGTTTTTGGCTTCTGTGAGCGAATGTGTCCGGTCAAAGAGGGCCGCGTACGGCTGCTGCCCGCGCTTTCGCAATTCTTCCGCTTTTTTGAGGCGAATATCGTCCATAGGCCGCAAGCGTAGCGGAAAGGTGTCATTTGCGAAAATTATAATTTTATGTTATAATATAATAGTAATTTTCTCCAACATACATATGGGAAAAAACATCAAAGTGCCATATGAGGTATTAGAAGAAGCAAAGAAAACTATGAGTGGCGAAGGCCGGGATAAGTTAGATAAGGCACTTTTGGATAAACAAATAGCTGAAAAGGGCGTTATTGGCAGAACGAAAGAGCTGTTAAAAAGTCCGTTGGGAGTGGGGGCTGCCGTTGCTGCCGCATCCGCTGTCCTTCCCGTGAGCACTCCCGTAATAGCCGGTCTCAAGCTTGCGATCAGTAATCCTGTCACCACTGCTGCAGTTGTGGGAGGAGCTGCGGTTGTTGATCATGCAACGGGTTTGGGCAAACGTTATGAGCGAGCGCAGATTAATAGGAGGCTAAAGAAATCTGGCCCAAAAGAAAAGCCGAAGAGCCAAGCCGCGTGAGTGGAGAAAATTGAGTGGCAATTTCGTTTGACTTCCCGGCGAGCCGTCCGTAGACTGGCCCGGCTTCGGTGATTTTCATCGGGGTGCTTGTGTTCGAGTGCGGCGTCACACGTGACTAACCGCGCCAGAGGAACCTCCAAGACTGAGTTCTTCCACCTTGCATTCAATCCCTCTCCGACGCGGAGAGAGATCATTACTCTGTTTATGTCTGGTCTCATCGCTCGCAAAGTCGGCATGTCACGCATCTTCCGCCAGGAAACCGGCGAAGCCGTGCCTGTGACGTACCTGCGCGTGGAACCCAACGTCGTCGTTCGCACCAAGAACGAAGATAAGGACGGTTACAACGCCGTGGTTCTTGGCATTGGCGCCAAGACGTGGAAGAGCCGCAAAGGAAAGGAGAACATGAGTTACAAGAAGCAGAAAGAGTGGGCCGTCGATTCGCTCGATGGACTGGAGAAGGGAAAGACGATGGGGGTAGAGACCCTCGAGCCTGAGTCCCTCGTTACCATCACCGGAATTTCCAAGGGTAAGGGTTTCCAGGGTGTCATGCGCCGTCACCACTTTGGTGGTGGTCCCGGCAGTCACGGTAGCCACTTCAAGCGCGAGCCGGGTTCCGTGGGTATGCGTACCCAGCCTGGTCGTATCCTCCCTGGCCACAAAATGGCGGGTCACATGGGAAGCGAGCAGATCACGATTTTGCACCGCCCCGTCGTGGCCGTTGATGCAGAGCAGGGAGTTGTGGCCATCAAGGGCCCCATCCCCGGCCCCAATGGCGCCATTGTCTTTATCACCAAAGAAGCTACCCCCGCTAAGAAATAATCTCCCCTTATATGAAGGTCGACGTCTTCACATCCACCGGCAGCAAGAAGGGGCAGGTCGAGCTCCCTGAGACGCTGTTCGCAGCTCCCATCAACCAGGACCTCATGCACCAAGCCGTGGTCCGCCAGCAGAGCAACCGCCGCACCAACATCGCGTACGTGAAGTCCCGCGGTGAAGTGGTGGGTACCACCAAGAAGGCCTACCAGCAGAAGCACACGGGTCGCGCACGCCGCGGCGCTCTCCGCTCTCCGCTCGTCCGTGGTGGTGGTAAGGCGTTTGGTCCCAAGAACGATCGCAACTTCATCAAGGACATGCCCAAGTCCATGTGGCGCGCGGCTCTCCGCAGCTCGCTGAGCCTCCAGGCAAAGCAGGGCGCCATCATCGCTCTGGACTCCTACCCGGAGACGGTGAAGACGAAGGATTTTGTGAACATGCTCAAGAAGATGCCGGTGGAGATGGGCCGCAGACTCCTCATTGTCCTCCCCGCCACGCACGACGCCCTCTACTACTCGTCCCGCAACATCCCTCGCCTCAAGACCGTCACGGTTCAGTACCTGAACCCCCTGGACGTTCTGCAGTCCCGCAACGTGATTTTTGTGGGCGACAGCATTGAGAAGGCGGACGCGATGTTCGGCAAGAACAGAGTGCGGGAAATCAAGGAAATCGACGAGGTCAAAGAAATCAAGGAGACGAAACCCAAGACTGAGAAGAAAGCAAAGACGACCAAGAAAGCTCCCGCAAAGAAGTCTTCCTCCAAGTCCAAATAAGCCATGGAACTCACTCGCGTCATCGTCGGCCCCATCGTCACGGAAAAGGCAGAGCGCCTCAAGTCAGGCGGCAGCCGCACCTACACGCTGCGCATCGCGCACGGTGCCACCAAGATTGATGTTCGCAACGCCCTCCGCACGTACTTTGGTGTCGATGCCTCCTCCGTCCGCATCGTCCGCGTCCAGCCCAAGTCCCGCATGGTGGGTATGGGCACGGAGATGATGAAGCGCCGCACGTTCAAGAAGGCGCTGGTGACGCTCCACAAAGACAGCAAGCCTCTCGACATTGCCGCATTCGAAACCCTTTCCGCTTAATCAGCCCCCGACTCCTTTTTTATCCCCATGGTCCTCAAGAAGCCCAAACCAACGACCCCCGGACGACGTCAGATGACGATCGCCGACTTCTCTGGCCTCACCAAGAAGCGCCCGGAGAAATCCCTGGTGTGGGGTAAGCGCCGCCTAAACGGCCGCGACAACAAGGGCCAGGTTTCCATCCGCCACCGCGGCGGGGGGCACAAGCGTCTCTTCCGTGAGGTGGATTTCAAGCAGATCGACAAGCACGGCATCGCCGCAAAAGTGGCTGCACTCGAGTACGATCCCAACCGCTCGGCACGCATCGCATTGCTCCAGTACATTGATGGAGAAAAGCGCTACGTGCTGGCTCCCGAAGGTCTCAAGGTTGGCGATGAGGTGGTGTGCGCACCGCGCACCAAGGTGAAACTGGGCAACCGCATGCAGCTTGAGCACATCCCCGTCGGTTACCGCGTGTTCAACCTAGAGATGCAGATCGGCCGCGGTGGACAGATCGTCCGCAGCGCCGGCACCGCAGCCACGCTCACGGGTGTGGACGGAGACTTTGCCATCATCCAGCTGCCGTCCGGTGAAATCCGCAAGATCCGCAAGGAGTGCTTTGCCACCATCGGTACCGTCAGTAATCCCGAACACAACCTGATCAACATCGGTAAGGCCGGTCGCATGCGCTGGCTGGGACGCAAGCCGCAGATCCTGGGTAAGTCCATGAACGCCGTCGATCACCCGCATGGTGGTGGTGAAGGTCATGCATCCGTCGGTCTCGTCGCTCCCAAGACTCCGTGGGGTAAGAAGGCGATGGGTATCAAGACGCGCCGCGCAAGCAAGCACATGGATATGATTCTCCGCCGCCGTACCCGCAAGAAGCGCAAGTAAACCACTCTCCTCCTTATGACACGCTCCCTCAAAAAAGGCCCGTACATCGACGCGAAGCTCTTCAAGAAGGTCATGAAGATGGTCGAGAAGTCCGAGAAGAAGATCATCAAGACCTGGGCACGCGACTGCGATGTTCCTCCCGAGTTCGTGGGTTTCACCTTCGCGGTCCACAACGGAAAGGACTTCGTCCCGGTGTACATCACGGAACAGATGGTTGGTCACAAGCTTGGAGAATTCGCCTGGACCACCAAGTTCAAGGGCCACGGAGGCAAGGCTGCGACCACCGTCGCTCCCGCCCCCACGGCCGCTCCCGCTCCCGCCAAATAATCCTTAAGCACTCATGAAAGCCTATCTCGACTCCGTCCGGCTCGCCCCCAAGAAAGCGAATTTGATCGCAAAGATCGTCCGCGGCATGCCCGTGCCTGACGCCATGGATGCGCTGACCCGCACGCACAAGAAGGGCGCACGCATCATCGAGAAGCTTCTCCGTTCCGCAATCGCCAACGCCTCGCACAACGACAAGCAGGACCCGCAGATGATGATCGTGAAAACGATCTTCGTGAACCAGGGTCAGGGTTACCGCCGCGGCATGCCCATGGCACGCGGACGCCAGCGTCCCTTCCGCAAGTTCCTCACGCACATCACGCTGGAGCTGGGTTTCCCCGAGGATGAGATTGACGGCGCCAAGAAGAAAAAGGCCGCAAAGAAGACCGATGCCGCTTCCAAATCCGCCACTCCCAAGGTAAAAACTTCTTCCGCTTCCAAATAACTATGGGTCAGAAAGTTAACCCCAACGGCTTCCGTCTCGGATTCACGCACTCGTGGCCGAGCACGTGGTACGCGAAGGGCAAGAAGTTCCGCGAGCTCTTCCTGCAGGACGTGCAGATCAAGCGGTACATCATGGGCCGCACCAAGGAGTCCGGCATCAGCCGCATTGAGATCGACCGTGCCAAGAAGACCACTGTCACCATCCACACCAGCAAGCCCGGTGTGCTGATCGGCAAGCAGGGTGCAGCCATCGACGAGCTGCGCAAGGACCTGGAGAAGAAGTTCGGTGGAATCTTTGGAGTGGAGGTGCAGGAGATCCGCCAGCCGGACAGCGACCCCGAAGTGATTGCCGAGACCATCCAGGGTCAGATTGAACGCCGCATGCCGTACCGCCGCGCCTGCAAGATGGCGATGGAGAAGGCTATGCAGGGAGGTGCCCTTGGCATCAAGATCAGCGTCTCCGGCCGTCTCAACGGCGCTGAAATCGCCCGCGATGATTTCTTCAAGGAAGGAAACGTCCCGCTCCAGACCCTCCGCGCCAACATCCAGCTGGCCCGCCGCCATGCCATCACCAAGTTCGGCACCATCGGCATCCAGGTGTGGATCTACAAGGGCATGGTGTTCAAGAAAATCCAGCAGGTGCAGTCCTCTGCACTCCAGAATCCGTCTTCCTCCCAAGCCGCCTAAAGAACTCCTTCTCCTACCATGTTAGAACCCAAGAAGCTCAAGTACCGGAAGCAGCATCGCCGTCGTGGCGCCTTCTATGGCAAGGCCACGCGCGGAGCCACGCTCGCATTCGGTTCCATCGGCCTCAAAGCCATCGGCACCGGAGAGCTGACCGCACGTCAGATCGAGGCTGCACGCCGCGCGCTCACGCACGAGGCTCAGCGTGGGGGAAAGATCTGGATCCGCGTCTTCCCGCACACTCCCGTCACCAAGAAGGCAGCAGAGGTGCCCATGGGAGCCGGAAAGGGAAGCGTGGAGTACTACGCCGTCTACGTGAAACGCGGAACCATGTTGTTTGAGATCGATGGCCTCTCCGAGGAGACGTCGCGCCGCGCCCTCACGCTGGCCGCCCACAAGTTGCCGTTTAAGACCAAGATCGTTACCCGTGCCACGTACGCCGCCGCTGTATGATCAAAAAGTCCACCATCATCGAGCTCCGTTCCATGTCCCAGGCCGATCTCCACAAGGAGATTCTCGCCAAGAAGTCCGTGGTGGGAAAAATGCGCTTGGGTATCCAGATGCGCACGGAGAAGGATTCCGCCCGTTACCTGCGCGAGAAGCGCGATTTGGCCCGCATGCTCACCGCTATGAATGAGAAAAAGCGTGCGTTGCCCAAAGCCTCCACACCCGCTACACTCCCCGCCCCGGCCGCCAAAAAGCGCCCGTCCCGCAAAGCCGCCTAATTATTTTTATGCGCACGAAAGTCGGAACCATCACATCGGCCAAGATGACAGGCACCGTCACGGTGACCGTCCATCGCTCGGTTTTCCACCCTCTCTATAAGAAGAGGTTCCGCGTCAGCAAAAAGTTTCTTGCCGACTCAAAAGGTGTCGATGATCTTGGAGTGGGAGATACGGTGGAGATCACGGAGTGCCGCCCCCTCAGCAAGCTGAAGAGATTCAAGGTGACGCAGGTGATGAAGCGCGTGCCCCGCGTGAGCGACATGGCCACTGAGGCAGGCGTTGAAGCCGCTATGCACCGCAAAGCCGATTCCCCCTCCGCCCAATGATCCAGCAGCAGACTATGGTCAACGTGGCGGATAACACAGGTGCCAAGATCGGCATGTGTATCCGCGTGCTCGGCGCAAGCAAGCGTCGCTACGCCCGCATTGGCGACATCATCATTATCGTCATCAAAGACGCGTCCCCCCGCGGTACGGTCAAGAACAAGACCATTGAGCGCGCCGTGGTGGTCCGCACCCGCCAGATCCTGCGCCGCAAGGACGGCAGCACCATCAAATTCGACGACAACGCCTGCGTCATCATCCAGAAGGACGGCATGCCCAAGGGCACCCGCGTCTTCGGACCCGTCGCTCGCGAGCTCCGCACCCTCGGTTATCAAAAGATCATCTCCCAGGCCCCCGACGTACTATGAAAATCCATACGGGCGATTCCGTCCTCATCATCAGCGGCAAAGACAAAGGGAAGACCGGTTCGGTCATCCGCGTCATCGAGGACCAGAACCGCGTGGTCGTCTCCGGCGTCAACATGCGCGTCCGCCACATGAAGAAGACGTTCCAGCAGGCCGGCCGCATCATCAAGTACGAGGCGTCCATCTCCGCCAGCAATGTGATGATCCTGGATCCCAAGACCAAGAAACCCTCCCGCATCGGTTACAAGATCGATGACAAGGGCCGCAAGATCCGCATCAGCAAGGTGAGCGGTGAGGAAGTGAAGGTGGTGAAGGCCAAAGTGGAGAAGAAGAAAGAGGCGAAGGACTCCAAGGACGCCAAAGAGACCAAGGAGACGAAGTCCAAGAAGACCGACGCAGCTCCTGCAGACAAGAAGTCGCCGTTCTGGAAAAAGATGGGCTTTGGCGCCACGGCACACACCGGCGATGTCCAGGAGGAGACCCGCAGTCACCAGGATCACAGTGTTCCCCAGCAGCAGACGCACGTCCGTTCCGGCGGTCGTGGTTCATAACCCTTTATGGCAACCTATCAAACCCTCCATGATCGGCTCCGCGGACCCATCGCTGAAGCTCTCAAGAAAGAGCTGAAGATCGAGAACGTCCACGCCCTCCCGCGCCTGCAGAAGGTGATTGTGAACGTGGGTATCAACAAGACGAAGATGGACAGCAAGGAACTCCATGAGTACATCGTGGACATTCTGCAGCGCATCACGGGCCAGAAGGCGATTTTCCGCACCACGCGCAAGGCCATCAGCAACTTCAAGACGCGCGAAGGTTCCGTTGTTGGCGCCATGGTCACGCTCCGCGGCAAGCAGATGGAAGCGTTCCTGGACCGCCTGATCAGCTACATCCTGCCCCGCATCCGTGATTTCCGCGGCTTGCCCACAAAGATGGATGGTCGTGGCAACTACGCCATCGGTCTCAAGGACCACACCATCTTCCCGGAGGTCCCCACGGCGGACACCACCAAGATCTTCGGCATGCAAATCCAGATCACGACCACCGCCAAGAACGATGAGCAGGGCCGCGCCCTCCTGAAGCAGATGGGCATGCCTTTCATCCCCGCCCGCGAATCCAAGAAGGACGCAAAGTCCGTTGAAAAAGGCGCCGCTTCCGGCGATACTGCCTCCTCCAAATAACCCCTCCACGCTATTTACCCATGACCCGTCTCGCACTCGTCCTCAAGCAGAAGCGACAACTGGCCGCCTATCAGAAAGCCAAGCAGGCCGGTAAGAAGCCCAAGCTGCCCACGCGCATCTACAACCGCTGCAAGCTCTGCGGACGTCGTCACGGATACATGCGATTCTTCGGCATCTGCCGTATTTGCTTCCGCGAACTGGCCTCTAACGGCGAGATCCCGGGCGTCACCAAGTCCTCCTGGTAATTATGGTTATTGTCACTGACCCTATCGGCGACCTTCTCACCCGCATGCGCAATGCGCAGCACGCTCGCCGCGCTACGTGCGTCGCACCGTGGTCCAAGATCAAGCAGCAGCTCCTGGAGCTCCTGAAGAAGGAAGGCTACGTGTCCGACGTCAAAGTGATCGGCGATGCACCCAAGCAGGACGTGGAGGTGACGTTTGAGCCCGGAAAGCAGCTGACCATCAAGCGCGTGAGCACGCCCGGTCGCCGTGTCTACGTGGGCGCCGCCGAGATACAGCCGGTGCTGCAGGGGTTCGGCATTGCCGTCCTCACCACCAGCAAGGGTCTCATGACCGGTAACGAAGCCCGCAAGCAGAAGATTGGCGGCGAAGTACTCTGTACCATCTCCTAATCATGTCTCGCATTGGTTCCAAAGCAGTGGCCATCCCGTCCGGTGTGACCGTCTCGGTCTCCGGCTCCGTTGTGACCGTCAAAGGTTCCAAGGGTGAGCTGAAGTACACGCTCCTCCCGGAGGTGACCGTGGCTGTGGAAGGGGATTCCGTCAAAGTCGGCCGCAAGGACGATTCCTCCGCCGCACGCGAACGTCACGGTCTTACCCGCACGCTTCTCCGCAACATGACGGTGGGAGTAAGCCAGGGATACGACAAGCAGCTCGAAATGGTGGGTGTGGGTTACAAGGCCCAGATCAAGGGCAAGATTCTTGTGCTCAGCTTGGGGTTCTCGCACCCGGTGGAGTTTCCCATTCCCGCAGGAATCGAGATCGCCCAGGACGAGAAGAACAAGAACATCCTCTACGTACGCGGTATCGACAAGCAGCTCGTGGGCCAGACGGCCTCCGACATCCGCTCGCTCCGTCCGCCCGAGCCGTACAAGGGCAAGGGTATCAAGTACGGTGGCGAGCAGATCCGCCGCAAGGCAGGTAAGGCTGCCGTAGCCAAGGCCGCATAACCCCATCATCCGGCCCGCCGAACGGGCCACCTTCTCCCTGAGGGAGAAGGATTCCTCCCCTCCATCAGTCCACAATCTTCATCCCAATGACCAAGCTCAAGAAATCCGATCACAGGCTGGCACGCGCACACCGGGTTCGCGCCCGTATCCGCGGCACCGCAGAGCGTCCGCGCATGACCGTGCACCGCTCGCTCACCGCACTCCGCGTGCAGGTGATCAATGATGAGGCCGGTAAGACGCTGGCGTCCGCCTCCACCATTGAGGCTAAGGTGAAGCTCACCAAGGACGGCGCAAAGAAGGTGGGGACGATGATCGCCGAAAAAGCCAAGAAAGCCGGTGTCAGCTCCGTCGTTTTTGACCGCGGTTCCTACAAGTACCACGGACGCATCAAGGAATTGGCCGATGCCGCCCGCGCCGCCGGTTTACAGTTCTAACTTTTCCATTCCATGCCCGCCCCCTCCCACAACTCCAAAGGCCGCCCCGACCGCAAGCGCAATGATCGTCGTGGTCAGCGTGAACCCAGCGAGTTCAGTGAGGCCACGCTCAGCGTGGACCGCGTCACGCGCGTGGTGAAAGGTGGTCGCCGTATGCGTTTCCGCGCCATCGTGGTTGTCGGTAACAAGAAGGGCAAAGTGGGATTGGGAACGGGCAAGGCCGCAGAAGTGCAGGCAGCCGTCCGCAAGGCCTCCACGGCCGCCAAGCGCCAGATGATCCGCATCTCATTGGTGAACGGCACCATCAGCCACTCCGTTGAGCTCAAGCACAAGGCAGCCCGCATCCTCATGATGCCGGCAAAGCCGGGTACGGGAATCATCGCCGGAGGAGCACTCCGCGTGATCCTGGACCAGGCAGGCGTCAAGAACGTGCTCTCTAAGCGCTTTGGCACCCGCAACAAACTGGTCAACGCCCAGGCAGCCATGATGGCACTGGAGAAGCTCCGCGTGGTGGCCGCTCCCGTGGAAGAGACCGTCAAAGAGGCTATCAAAGAAGGCGAGGCACACGCTCTTGCCGGAACCATCCAGCACGTCAGCAAGTCCGAGACGCAGGCCAAGGCAGACGCGCAGAAGCGCGGCCGCGGATTGGACGAGAAAGGTCGCACGGAGTAAGGACGTTACCCCTCCAGACCGAAGACAATGGGCTTAAAGAGTTTTGCGATGTGTTTTGCAACGTAGGTTATTTGCATGTGACGGAGGAATCTTTCGCTGTTCTGCCCTCTCTCGATGAGATCTTTCATCTCGGGTGCCATATCATGGTCTTTTCTTGCTTCCTCGGTGAGCAACGAATATTTGACGGGATCCTGGAGTTCCAGTTTATGGAGGAAATCTTCAGCAACCTGTTTTTCCAATTCCATGTTGGCCTCCAAATAAGCGCAACTCCTCGGTATTTTTTGCTGAATATTGGCGGGAAACTGCACGTTATTTCTTACGGCGAAACGAATGGCGTCTACCGCGGTGGTCACGGGTTTGTTGATGTGCTGAGAAAGCAAGTTCAGCGCTTCGGTGGTGAATCTTGGGGGGCGGGGTGTATGGTTTGACGTAAAATCCGACCAGTCCATTTCGCGCTCTTGTGCGCGTTTTTCTGCCTGCTCCAGATTAACCGGCCACTGCAGGAAATCATCGTCGTACTCGTGAAGGATGTCTGATGTCATTTGTAGTATTTTACCATAAATCTGTCATTAATACTATCTTTTGACCAGATAGATTATTCCAGTTTTTTGGCTTAGAATAGACCCTTTTATGAAACGCCTCCATTCACCTCTTCCGCTCCAAAAAGAGCGGTATCAGGCGGGTGTCATCATCCCCTCGTACAGGGAGGGGGGCGGTATTTTGACCGTTCTTCATTCCCTTTCGGTGCAGGAAGGGGTGGATCTGGAGTCTGTTCTGGTGATGGTGGTGATCAATAACAGCCGCGATGCGGCACGCCATGTTCTAGAATCCAACCGCCTCACGCAGGACGTGGTGGAGGGGTTGTGGAGCAGTACGCCCCCGCAGTTATTGGTAAAGGAATGGCTGAAGGATAAGTACTACTTCCAGCAGTACGTTCTTTTCCAGAAGATCGCACGGAAGCGTATGCATCTGGTCTTTCTGGATGCGTGGAGCGGCAGTAACGCCCCGCAACACTGCAACGTGGGGAAGGCGCGTGACTGGGGCGGAAAGGCCGCGTATCCGTACGTGGCGCCGGGACAGCCATTTGTGTTTACGGACGCGGATTGCATGCTGGACAAGAACTACCTGCAGTCATTGCTCGGTCTGTATCAAAATCCATCCGTTCTTGCCGCCACGGGTTACGCGCAGTCATTTCCGGACAAGAATGACCCCCTGCAGTCCCACGTGCAGACAATGGATATTATCCGGCAGTCCATGGAGGAATTGCAGGAAAGGCTCCTAAAGGCCCAGGGCATGCATTCCCTGCCGCAGGGAGGTGAAGCCGTGTTCATGCCCGGTGCCAATATGACCATGCGCAAGGAGGTATTCCGGAAACTGGGAGGCATTGCGCACGTGGCAGGCGCGGAGGACACGCTCTTTTCCCTGGGTGTCATCAGATCGGGTGCGGAGATCGTGTACGATCCAAAATTATGCGTCCATACGTTTTGCCGCGTGTCTGACCGCACGCATCCCGACAACGGTTATGGGCAGCGACTGGGGCGGATAGCAGAGCAGGCGGATGATGTTTCCGGCATGCGAATCTATTCCCTGGAGTGGCAAAAAGCCAAGCGTCTGCTCCTGCATCACCTGGATTCCCTGCACACCCGGTGTGTGGGCAGGGATGACTGGATCCGAGAGTGCGGCAAGCCGCTCCTGCCGGAGGAAATGGAGCCTTTGGATGCTGAGGAAGCGGTTCTCCTGTGGGAGGATATGCAGCTTGCGCCACGGCTTGTGCCCAGTAAAAACGACATGTTTGTGTCGCATGTGCATCGGATACTGGCGCAACGCCATCCGGAGACTACTCTGGAGAAAGGCATCGCGGATATGGAACAGATTATGGACGATGCCACGCCCGCGCACCGCGCCGCGCGCATGTACATCAACAGTGTCGTCACTGACATGCCGGATGTTCCCGATGCATCCGATATCCGGCCCGGCACCCCGCAGCAACAGGAATTGGGGACCTGGAGCAGGAGGGTGGCCTCGCTGGATCCGCTGCTGGAAGCGCATGCTCTTTTTGGCGAATTGCAGAATTCCCTGGGGCAGTTGGGCGAGGAGCTGCCTGCACTTTTTCCGGAATGCACATACCAGGCCCAGGAGCTCTTGAAGAACATCCGCATCCGGGCCATTCACTACATGAGTCTCAACGCCGCGGCCACGTGGCTGCGGTCGCATTTGTCCACGTTCTATGTGATGGATCCGCGTGCGCTGCATGTCTTCCATTCCATCACCACGCTTCTTCAGTATGCTGCCGATGAGGATGAAAAACTGGGCGGGCTGCACAAGGAACTCCGCACGCTTTTATTGGGAATCGGTCGGCAGGGTGGGGCGACGGTGTCTATCAAGGATATTTTCACGCCGGGGATGGAAGCCTATCTGGAATGCAACGCGAAGCTCCATGTGTGGAGCGCTTCCCTGTGGGCATTTGCGGATGCATGGCGGAAGGACTGCGAGAAATGCGCGGAGAACATGGAGAAAGCGCAAAGCACGGATGTTGGTACGGTAGTATGATGTGCGCCATGCCCACCGCCCTCCTCATCATCGCCCAGGACCGCTACCAGGACAAAGAACTTGAGGGAGTGAGAAAAGGGCTTGAGAAAGCCAAATTCGAGGTCATCATCGGCAGTTCGAAAAAAGGGACCTGCACGGGGAAGTTCGGCGGGACGGAGGAGGCGACGGTGGCGATGAAAGACGTCGACGTCCGTGACTACGACCGCATCGCCTTCATCGGCGGGCCGGGTGCGGCAAACCTCTGGCAGGACAAAGACGCGAAAAAAATCGCGCAGGATGCCAACGATGCCGGCATGCCGCTGGGGGCCATCTGCATCGCGCCAAAAATCCTCGTTGCCGCGGAAGTCCTCGCCGGTCGCAAGGCGACCGTCTGGAATCTGGATGGAGATCAATCAGGATTTTTGGGTTTGCACGATGTGCACTACATCGATGAGCCCGTCGTCATCGACAAAAATATCATCACGGGGAGTGGCGTGGATGCGAGTGAGGAATTCGGCGTGAAGTTTGCGAAGATGTGATTTTTTCTTCCACCTTTGTTGCGACAAAGGTGGAGCCAAAGCGCGTGGCCGCTCGACGCTCCTCCGCTCGGCCTTGTGTTCCTCGCCTTCGCCACGTTCGAGTGTCTCAGGCTCGTCACATACTCGCTGATGCTCGCAAGGCCTCCCCCAACACCCCCACGAGCGGCCAGACCACCCAGTTTCTGTGTGTTGTTTGTGAGAACTAAAATCAAGCTACTGCGCGAAGACAGGCTCCGCCTGTCTGGAGCGCCACTTTGCCGGAAGGTGAGTTCATGAGAGGAAACCGGAGGTTTCCTTTCATGTTATTTTTGCTCCCCCCCAAAATGCATTACCCAGATGCCTGAGGTGATGCCAATGCCCGCCTCCGTGAATGTTCCGTTGAGCATGGCTTCGCGGTGAGCGGGGGAGGCCAGCCACTCGCGCACCACCTGGCTGGCCGTGCGCTGGCCGCGGGCCAGGTTTTCGCCTACCAGGTATTCCCGCACGCAGAGGCAGTCCGCCTGGAAAGACGGTTTGTAATATCCGGAGGCTTCCATGCGATCCCGGAGCGTCTCTCCCGCGGGACTCACGTGGCCAAAGAAGTTCTGCTCCGCCAGCTCGCGCGCGTACTTTTGCGCGGAATTCTGGAGAAGGCTATTGAAAGCGAGGGGTTTGAGCTTGGCCTCCGCACGCGCGTCATTCACCAGTCGCAGCAGCGCCTCGCGCAGGAGGGGGAGCTGCAGGGGATCATCGCCGGGCATGGAGGTGATGGTCACGATGGGCTTGGCGCCGGGCGCAAGATGCGGCATGGACGGCACGTTCACCATGGGGGTGCGCTGCACTGTGGTGGAAATGGTGCCGTCGCCGTTGACGGTCGATTGTGCGTCATTCCTGGAGGACAGGGAGGTGAGCGTCTGCACGGCCTTGGCCATTTCCGCGTGGAGCATCTGCTGATCGGGCTTGAACGATGACTGGTCCGCATCGTCCGGGAAGAGATGCAGTTTCTGCGCCACACCGGCGATGGGGAAATACCACGCCTCCCGCGGCACATCTTTATAGGACGAGGGATAGAGATCGGTATTGATGCCAAAGGTCCGTACCGCCATCAGCAGAAATTCCGACCGTGTGACGGGGGCATCCGGACGCATGGCCTTGGTGACGGGGTTGGGCTGGATGATCCCCAGCTTGTCGCCCAGGACCATGTACCGCTCGTACCAGGAATTGACCGGAACGTCCGGATACTTGCCGTCACTCCTGAGTGCGGGAATGTGCGGAATGCGCGTCTGCAGTAACAGCATTGCGGTTTCCGCGCGCGTCACAAAAGGCGTCACAAACACCGCTTTCTGCACCGCTGCACACGCGCTTCCCGCCATGCATGTCGCTGCCGCCAGTGCCAGCAATTGCAGGGATCGTCGCATCATCAGCGGATGACTTCGTTAGTGCCAAAGGTTTCCACCCACACGTTGTTTTTGAAGCCCACGCCCATCTCGCGGAATCCGGGGGTCAAAATATTCCCTTTGTGCACGGGCGAATTCATCCAGTCCCGCATCACTTGTGCGGCGGTGGTCTGGCCGCGCGCGATGTTTTCCCCGTACGCGGTGTGGAGCGAGCATGCGCAGGGCGGATCCAGATACCCGGTGGCGCGGATGCGGTCCAGGGCTGTTTTCTTCTCCGGGGTCTCATGCGAGAAGTACGTGCGGGCCGCCATGTCCTCCGCGTGTTTCTGGGCGGCCAGAGTCAGCTTGGCATTGAGGGTGAGGGGCGAAAGTTTCCGCGACTTGCGCTCGGCATTCACCAGATCCAGGACCTGCTGCGCATAGGGGAATGCGGGCGATGCCTGCGCGGGCACGGTGGGGGGCGTCGCCAAACTGCTCGTATTGGAGGTTTTTCCCCCTGTAATGAGGGTTATGGCTGCCGTAAGTCCCAAGAGGGACGCCGTCATGGACATGGCTGGCAGAATACCAGAGCGGCCTGCAAATCTCCTTTGACCTGCCGCTCTTCTTCCCCTACGATGCCCGTCCGCATGCTCCATACACTTCGTCCCAACCCCGGCAGTCGCAAACTTCGCAAGCGCGTCGCGCGCGGAAACAGCGCCGGAGGCGGTACCACGGCAGGCCGCGGTACCAAAGGTCAGCAGTCCCGCACCGGCAAGGGCCGCAAACACGGCTTTGAAGGTGGTCAGGTTCCGCTCATCGTCCGCCAGCCCAAACTGGGCGGTTTCACGCACCCGCGCCGCGTGAACTTTGAGCCTCTCAACCTGGATGTATTGGAGACGCTGGATGCCGGCTCCTACGATGTTGCCGCGCTCCGCACGGAGAAGATCATCCGCACCAAGCTGCCCGTGAAGCTGTTGGGCCGCGGTGCCGTGACCAAGAAATTCGCACTCACCGTCAACGCCGCTTCCAAGTCCGCCAAGCAGGCCGTGGAAAAGGCCGGCGGATCCGTCACGATTGTCACGGAGTAAGCCATGTTCACGTACCTGCAACAGCTTTGGCGCTCTGAGGACCTGCGTCGTCGCATTCTGGTGACGGTCTTCCTTCTCGTTCTCTACCGCATTGCCGGCCACATCGCCGTGCCGGGGGTGGATGTTTTTGCATTCAAACAGTTTTTGGACACGCGCGCCGGAGGCGGAGCCCTGGGCATCTTTGCCGCTCTCACCGGTGGCGACCTGGACAGCTTCAGCGTGGTGATGCTGGGTCTGTCGCCCTATATCAACGCATCCATCATCGTGCAGCTGTGCACTGTTATCTTCCCCAAGCTGGAGGCCATCAGTAAGGAAGGCGCCCAGGGGCAGAAGGAACTCAACAAGTACATGCGCTGGCTGGCTTTCCCCCTCGCTTTCCTGCAGAGCTACGGATTCCTGGTTCTCTTGGGCAAGACCGGCGTCAACCTGGTGGATCTCACCTTCCCGGGTGTGCTCCTCCCCATGATCTACGTGACTGCCGGCTCCCTGTTCCTCATGTGGCTGGGTGAGCTGATCACGGAGAAGGGAATTGGTAACGGCGTGTCGCTCATCATCTTCGTGGGCATCGTGGCCCGCATCCCTGCCCGCTTTGGAGGCCTCATGGCCACCGGCGACAGCCGCATGTCCGCCTTCTACCTGTTCCTGATCGTCTCGCTGGCCATGCTCGTGGCCATCGTGCTCTTCACGGACGCCCACCGCCTCATCCCCATCACGTACGCCAACCAGGGCGCCGGACGCGGGGTGCAGGGCTCCATTCCCGTGCGTCTCAACCAGGCAGGCATGATCCCCATCATCTTCGCCGTGTCGCTCATCACGTTCCCCACCATCATCGCGCAGTTCCTCCAGAGCTCGCCCCGCCCCGCCATCCAGTCCGTCGTCAGCTTCATCACCAGCAACCTCAATTCGCAGAATCCCAGCATGGCCTACCTGGTTATCTACTTCCTCCTGGTCATGGCCTTCACGTACTTCTACGTGTCCGTCACCTTCAAGCCGGAGGACGTTGCCGAGCAGATCCAGAAGCGCGGGGGATTCATCCCCGGCGTGCGCCCCGGTCCCCAGACCGCCAAGCTTCTCCAGAAGACCAGCAACCTCCTCAACCTCTGGGGTGGACTGTTCCTGGCTGCTGTTGCCATGGTGCCCCTCCTCTTCGCCAAATATTCCTCGCTCGGTTCCACGGACCTGCTCATCTCCGGTTCCGGAATGATCATCGTCGTTGGAGTCGTCATGGAGCTCATGCGCCAGATCAATGCGCAGATGTTGGCACATGATTATGATAAATTGATTTAGTAGTTAGTGATTAGAAGTTAGTAATAAGCACTAATTATTACTAGCCACTAACCTCTAACCACTACTATTCATCATCCGCACACTGAGGTTTCAGGTACAATATTTTCATATGGATATAGTTCTGTTCGGCATTCAAGGCTCCGGCAAAGGCACGCAGGCAAAAAAACTCGCTGCGGAATTTGACTACGACATTTTTGAAGCAGGGGGCGAACTGCGCAAAATCGCGGCGTCCGGAAGCGAGCTGGGCAACACCGTGAAGTCGTACATCGATATCGGCAAACTCGTTCCGTTTGAGATCATCATCCAAGTGGTGAAGACGGCGATCCAGTCCCGCCCCAAGACGCAGAAAATTTTGTTCGACGGGATCCCGCGCGACGGCGACCAGCAGAAAGAATTCGACGCGATCATGAAGGGTCAGGGTCGCGACTTCCGCTGCATTCACCTCAAGCTGGATCCGGAGGAGGGAGTCCGTCGCATCCTGGGGCGCGCCAAGACGGAGGGCCGCGCCGACGACGCCGATGAAAGCATCATCCGCCGCCGCATGAACACCTTCACGGAAAAGACGCTGCCGGTCATCCGGGATTACGAAAAGCGGGGGATGGTGGTCGCAATAGACGGGATGAAGGGAGTGGATGAGGTGTATGGCGAAATGAAGAAAGTGGTAAGTGATTAGTGGTTAGAAATTAGGAGTTTTCTGATACAGTTCATTTGCTAATTTCTAACTTCTAGCCACTAGTTTCTTGTCCAAGTTCCAGATCTTCACTCCGGCCCAAATCGAAAACCTCCGCGTCGGCGGAAAAATCCTGCGTGAGTGCCTGGTGCTGGCGGGGAGCAGGGCGAAGGCGGGGATGACCACAAAGGATGTCGACACGATCGCCGAAGAATTCATCCTCTCGCACAAAGGTGCGCGTCCCGCGTTTAAGGGATACCACGGATTCCCCGGCACCATCTGCGCCTCCGTCAACGAGCAGTGCGTGCACGGCATCCCCGGCGACCGCGTCCTCAAGGACGGTGACATCCTGAGCATCGACTGCGGTGTCATTTACGGCGAGCTCTATACCGATGCCTGCATCACCGTTCCCATCGGCTCCGTATCCGCGGACGTGCTCACCTTCCTGCGCGCCAGTGAAGACGCACTCAATGCCGCGGTACAGGTTGTCCGCCCGGGCGCCAAAGTGGGCGATATCTCCCATACCATCCAGCGTGCGGTGGAGGGGGCCGGGTATTCCTGCGTGAACGGACTCACGGGTCACGGGTTGGGGGATACACTCCATCAGTTCCCGGATGTGCCAAACACGGGAAAGCGCGGCACGGGGCCTACCCTGCCGGTGCATACCCTTATCGCCATTGAGCCTATTACAGCCATGGGGGGGCCGGAGATCAAAGAACTGCACGACGGTTGGACCATCCAAACGCGTGATGGCTCCCTTTCTGCGCACTTTGAGCACTCCGTATTGGTTACGGAGGGGGGATATGAAATAATCGCCTAGCCAGCCGGCCAAAAGTATTAAAATATAACATTTTGCAAATTTTTCAACACAAATTCCACAGTTCCTTGGTTTTCTCTACTCCTCGCCCTTGTCGCAGGTCTTTTCCATCCGTAAGATCGGTCGGCTTTCCCAAGCGCTTTCGTTTCTCTGTGTCTAAGGACGTTATCGAACTTGTCGGCGTTGTAGAGGAGTGTTTCCCCAATGCCACGTTCAGTGTCAAAGTGACCAGTGAAGAGGCCAAGGGACATCAGCTGCTTTGCCATCTGGCAGGCCGCATGCGTGTACATCGCGTGCGTATCCTCCCAGGAGACAAGGTGAAGATTGAAATGACCCCGTATGACTTGAGCAAGGGTCGCATCGTCTACCGTTTCTCTCCCCAGTCACCCCATCAGCCGGGCACGGAATCCTCCGCCCCCGCACCCTCCGCACCCCCAGCCGCATGAAAGTCCGTCCTTCCTGCAAGCCCATCTGCAAGTACTGCCGCCTCGTGCTGCGCCGCAACGGCGCCGGCAAAATGGTGCGCCGTATCGTCTGCAAGCGGAACCCCAAGCACAAGCAGCGCCAAGGCTGATCCCCCTCGTCATTACCCCTCTCTATGCTTCGTATCTCCGGTGTCGTTCTCCCAGGCAACAAGCGCATTGAAATCGCCCTCACGTACGTGAAGGGTATCGGTCGTTCTTTGAGCCGCACGCTCCTGACCGAACTGAACTTGGATTTCAACACCAAGGCGGATGCGCTCAGCGAAGCCGACCAGGCCCGCCTGCGCTCCCGCATTGAGAAGATCCTCACGGAAGGTGAGTTGAACCGCAAAGTATCGCTTGATGTGAAGCGTCTCCAGGATATCGGCACGTGGCGTGGCTACAGGCACCGCCGCAAGCTCCCGGCCCGCGGACAGAGTTCCCGCCGCAATGCGCGCACCAAGCGCGGCAAGAAGAAGACGGGTCTGTCCGGACGCACCGTTCTTACCAAGACCTAATCCTTTCGTTTCTCTTTTATGGCTGACCAGAAGCCCGCACAGGCCGCAGACACCCCCGCCGCTCCCACCGCGGAGCAGTTGCTGGGTACCGACACGCCCGAGGGCGGTGTTGCTCCCGTTCGCAAGCGCAAGGTGAAGCGCGCCATTCTCAAGGCCCGCGTGTGCATTCACTGCGGTGAGAACAACACGATCGTCACCTTCACGGACCCGGACGGCAATGTCCTGGGTTGGTCCAGCGCCGGTTCCGCCGGTTTCAAGGGCACGCGCAAGTCCACGCCGTACGCCGCCAAGGTGGCTGCGGAGACGGCCGCGCTTAAGGTGAAGCCCGCGTACGGCATCGAGTCCGTCACGGTGGAGGTCAAAGGCCTCGGCCCCGGACGCGAACAGGCTATCCGCGGACTGCAGGGTGCCGGTCTCAACCTTGACTCTATTATTGACACCACGCCCATTGCTCACGGTGGTTGCCGCGCCCCCGGCCGGCGCCGCGTCTAATTTCGCCCTCTTCTAATTTCTGAACTATGAAGTACAACGGTCCAAAAGCGCGCTTGTGTCGTCGTCAGGGAATGAACCTGTTCGGCAGCGACAAGTACGACAAAATCCTCCAGCGTAAGCCCAACACTCCGGGCAAGACGCCCCGCGCGCAGATCGGCAAGCTGTCCGAATTCGGTACGCAGCTGCGCGAGAAGCAGAAGGTCCGTTCCATGTACGGCATCACGGAGAAGCAGTTCAAGAACATGTACCTGCGTGCCACCAAGGTCGCCGGTCAGACGGGTGACGCTCTCAAGCGCATGCTGGAGACCCGCCTGGACAACGTCATCTACCGCGCCGGTTTTGCCATGACCCGCCCCCAGGCCCGCCAGTTTGTGGGTCACGGCCTCTTCATGGTCAACGGCGTGCGCGTCACGGTTCCCTCCTACCAGGTCAAGCCGGGGGAGGTGATCACCGTCCGTGCGCAGGTCAAGAATTCCCCTGTCTTCACTCCTATCCTGGCCGCCCACGAGAAGTACACGGCCCCGGATTGGATCAAAGTCGATTCTTCGTCCATGAAGGTCGACGTCATTTCCGTTCCCAGCCCCGACCACGCTGAGAAGTCCGTCGAAATGCAGCAGGTCATCGAGTTCTACTCACGCTGAACCTTTTCGCGGGAACAGCCTTCCCGCGCCTCACCTTTCTCTCCTCTACTCCTTCTCCTCTCGTTCGTATGCATATCATTCAGGAAGAGATCGGTCTCCCGACGTTCACCATGACACCGGTGAAGAAGGGCGACGACACGCACGTGCTTTTCGTGATCGGTCCGTTGCCCCCCGGCTACGGCATGACACTGGGAAACGCCATGCGCCGCACGCTTTTGAGCAGTTTGCCCGGCGCCGCGGTCACGTCCCTGCGCGTCTCCGGCGTGCAGCATGAGTACGCCACGCTCAAGGGCGTGCGCGAATCGGTGCTCGACATCGGCCTCAACCTCAAGCAGCTCTGGCTCCGCAAGCACAGCAAGGACCCGGAGACGGTCACGATCGACGTCAAAGGTCCCATGGTGGTCACGGCCAAGGATATTAAGGTCAGTTCGGATATCGAGATCCTCAACCCGGACCTGGAGCTCTTCACG
>CAYMAT010000014.1:24239-28698 GCA_964388495.1 uncultured Candidatus Peribacteria bacterium | reverse complement strand
ATAATCCTGTATCAGTCAAAGGGGGCCAAAGGAACCAAGGGGACCATATTTACAGATGCAAAACCTCGGACACCTTGGTCCCATCGGTCCCTTCGGCACCCTTACAACATCGTCCTGTCCACCTTCAGTTGGTTCTCCACGGGCAATTTCTGCTCCTGGCTGGTCTGCGGGTTGTAGATTTTGTAATAGAGCTGGATGAGCTCATGCGTGTTGAGGCGCTTGCTGGTGAGCCCGATGTTCTCCAGGCCCGCCTGCACCAGGTTCACGCGGTCCTGCAGCGTGTGGCTGCCCTGGTTGAAATCGCGCGCGCGCTGCTGTGCGCGTATGGTGGAGTCGTCCGGGCTGATCCAGCCCAGGAATTGTTCAAAAATGCTGCGGCGACGGATGGTGGCGTCCACGGGGACGATCACGTAGAAGCGTTTCTGCATGATGTCCGCCACGTCTATGAGTCGTTCGATGAATGATGCGTAGCTGAGCGTCTGGTTCTTGAGCAGTTCGTTTTTCTGCGTGGAGGCGATACTGCGCAACTGGTCCAGATACGGATCGATGTTCATCTTGGCCGAGCGGACCACAATCTGGAGCGGGAAGCTGAGAGTGTTCACAAAGGACTCGTATCCGGCGATGATGCCCTGCTGCTCCGTCTCGCTCTTCAAGTTAAAGTTGAGCGCTTCCACCTGCAGGATGGCGCGGATGCCACCGTTCTTGAGTAGTACAGTGTCATTACGGATCTCCGCGATAGGCAAAAACCTCTGCGTAGAGGTGAGCATGCCCTTTTTGCGGCTGCGCACGGTTTCCTTGGCCTTTCCTGTGGGGATCAGTGCCATTGGGTGTTGGGCGGGAAAACGTCGCGGAAGACGGAGAGATCGGAAAGCACGGGTGCGTGGCTATCGCCGCTGTCGGCATGCACCGCGGAACGGTCCACGGGGAGCGGGGGAGTGACGGGCTGGGGGGCGGGGGCCTGCGCCACGGGGGCCGGCGCTTCCGTCACGGTTGCCGCTGCGGTCTTGACCGAGCCGGCGTCCACCACGGCGCTGAGCGTGCGGATCTTCTCGTCTGTGTCCTCACGCGGGGCAGCCACGGCGGGTGCTTTCTGCGGTTCATCCTTGATGACGCCTGACGTGCGGAAGACGATGGAGATTCCCTGGCGTGCGGCGAACGTGCGCATGCCGGGTTTTTGCGTTTTTTCCAGCAACAGCATGCAGATGCGGAGCAGGCTCAGGTCATTCACCTGGATCAGCGCGAATGCCGCGGAGATGGCTGCTGGCGTCCAGAGCAGGATGGTGAGGGGAATGCTCATGGTGCCCGTCGCTTTCTGGACCGTGGTGTAGAGCAGGTAACTGAAACCACAGCCAAAGGTCATGATGATGATCTGTCGCAGGCTTAGGGGCCCTACAATGCGGTCCTCGATGTACACGTTCTGCGGAATTTTGACGGGGTCGATAGACATAGGGAAATCCTCTTATTATAGCAGAAAAATGACATCCCCGGAAGTGCCTAAATCTCGTCAAAAACCACCGTTACCGAGGTTTCCGAGGTCGCCGAAGTAACCGAGGAATGTCCGTCGGACACCTCGGTTACGTCGGTTGCATTGGTCACTTACGCATTCACTTCCTGTTCCTCCATTTCTTCCTTGAGGGCCGCCGTCTTCTTCCCCGGCGTTCCGGGCATGAATTCCAGCTTGTCCTTGCCCTTGAGGCTCACCTCAATGACATCGCCTTTATGGAAGACGCCCTTGAGAATGTGCTCCGCAATCTCCGCCTCCAGGCGTTCCTGGATGGTGCGGCGGACGGGGCGGGCACCGTACTCCGGGTCAAAGCCCTCCTCGGCCAGCAGGTTGATGACCTTCTGGTCCAGACTCAACTCGTAGCCCTGCTCGGCAAGGCGGTTGGCCAGGTGATCCACGTGGTTTTTCACGATCTTTCTGATGTGTTGCTGGTTCAGGGCGTTGAAGACGATGATGTGGTCGATGCGGTTGAGGAACTCCGGACGCACGTGGTCCTTGAGCTCGCCGATGACTTCCTTGCATTTCTCCTCGTAGACCTTCTCCTCCGCCGTGGCCTCCTCCTCCAGCTTGAAGCCAATGCGCTCGGCCTGCTTGGTGAGCTTGTCCGCGCCGATGTTGCTGGTCATGACGATAATCGTGTTGGTGAAGTCCACCTGCTTGCCCGTGCCGTCCGTGAGCGTGCCGTCTTCCAAGATCTGCAGCAGGATGTTGAAGAACTCGGGGTGAGCCTTCTCGATCTCGTCAAACAGGACGACGGAATAGGGCTTGCGGCGCACGGCCTCGGTCAGTTGACCGCCTTCCTCGTATCCCACGTAACCGGCGGTGGTTCCCGTCAGGCGTGACACGTTGTGGCGCTCCATGAACTCGGACATGTCGATCTTGATGAGCGCGTCCTCGCGGTTGAATACCTCTTTGGCGATGGTGCGCACCAGCTCCGTCTTTCCCACGCCCGTGGGGCCCAGGAAGAGGAACGAGCCAATGGGGCGGCGGCTATCGCTGATGCCCACGCGGCTGCGGCGGATGGCGCGGGCAACCTTTTTGATGGCGTCGTCCTGGCCGATGATTGATTTGCGGAAGACCTGTTCCAGATTAGTCAGGCGCTTGGCCTCGGACTTGAGGAGCTTGGTGACGGGGATGCCCGTCATGCGCCCCACGATCTGCGCGATGTCGTCCTCCGTGATCTGGATGGGCGTGCGCTTGTCGCCGTCCTGGGAGCGGCGAAGGTTATCCAGTTTCTCCTTCAGCTCCTGCTGGTCCTGCTTGAGTCGGAGCGCGTTGTGGTACTTCTGCTCCTTCACCGCCAGTTGCTGCTTCTGCATGAGCGTTTCCAGCTTCTCTTCCAGTTTGCGGATCTCCGGAGCGGCACCCATGTGCTGCAGGCTCTTGGCTGCAGCAGCTTCGTCCAAAACGTCGATGGCTTTGTCCGGCAGGTAGCGTTCCGTGATGTAGCGCTTGCTGAGCTGGACCGATGCGACGAGTGCGTCATCCGTGATGCTCAGGTGGTGGAAATCCTCAAAGCTCTTGCGGATGCCTTCCAAAATCTTGATGGCGTCGCCCACCACGGGCTCCTGCACCATGACCGACTGGAACCTTCGCTCCAGAGCGCGGTCCTTTTCAATCGTGCGGAATTCATCCAGGGTGGTGGCACCCACCACGCGCAGCGCGCCGCGGCTGAGGGCGGGCTTGAGGATGTTTGCGGCGTCCAGTGAGCCTTCTGCGGCTCCTGCGCCTACGACCGTGTGCAATTCGTCGATGAAGAGAATCACCGAATCGTCGCTCTTGGTCGCCTCCTTGATGATG
Source organism: uncultured Candidatus Peribacteria bacterium (assembly GCA_964388495.1). Taxonomy (GTDB): domain Bacteria; phylum Patescibacteriota; class Gracilibacteria; order Peribacterales; family Peribacteraceae; genus CAYMAT01. The sequence continues at coordinate 25,394 of CAYMAT010000014.1, read as the reverse complement.
TCGTCAAAGCGCTGCTCAAATTCACCGCGGTACTTGGTTCCGGCCACCAGCGAGCCCATGTTGAGCTGCAGGAGTTTCTTGCCGGAGAGGGAAGGGGGCACGGTTCCGGCGGCGATGCGCTGGGCCAGACCCTCCACAATAGCGGTCTTTCCCACGCCCGGCTCACCGATGAGCACGGGGTTGTTCTTGGTCTTGCGGTTCAAGATGCGGATCACGCGCTCAATCTCCTCATCACGGCCGATGGTGGGGTCCAGCTTCTTCTCCTTGGCGCGGGCCACCAGGTCGTCCGTGAAGTAATCGAGGACCGGCGTCTTGCTCTTGCCCTCCGCCTTCTTGCGGCGGAGACCTTCGCTTTCACCGGCGGGTGCACCCGGGCCGCCTTGGCCCTGCATGCCCACAATGGCGCCCTGGAGACCATGGAAGAATGCTTCCAGCGACTGCTCCAGGTTCTTGTTCTGCTGTTTGAACGTGCTGATCTGCCCGAACATCTCCTCCACGCGCGCACGGAGATCCTCCGGATCCACCTGCATGTTTTCCATCAGGATGGTGGCGGCGTTCTTGCCCGTGCTCACCAGCGCATGCAGGAGGTGCTCCGTGCCCACGTTGGCGTGGCGGAACTTGTGCGCCGTCACCACAGCCTGCTCAATCACCGTGTGCAAAAAGGTGGAGAGGCCGTGCTTCACATGCTGGCCCTCAATATGCTGGCTCTTCATCGCCTTGATGAGGATGCGCACGTTCTCCAGCGTCACGCCGGCTCCCGTGAAAATGGAAAAGCCCAGCGATTTGGGGATGCTGAGGAGTCCCAAGAGCAGATGCTCCGTACCGATGTACGGGCTCTTGATGTTCTTGGCCTCCTGCTCCGCGATCTGGAGGGCGAGCTTGGCGTTTGGTGTGAACCGGTCGAAGGGGTGCATGTGATGGATGAAGGAATGCGAGTTATCACTCTATACGAGTGAGTGATAATTGGAAAGAATTATCATGAGATTTTAAGCGATGTGCGCCGCAAGCGGAAGTACGGGCATTGCAAAAAAGGTTCATTGTTTTATTTTGTCTACTTTGCTGTACGTCCGGGGCTTTATCCCCTGCGGTGCCTGTGACGCCAGTCCTCCAGGAAGAGTGCCATGATGGTGGTTGCCGGAATGCTCAGGATAATGC
>CAYMAT010000014.1:16940-24229 GCA_964388495.1 uncultured Candidatus Peribacteria bacterium | reverse complement strand
GGGTGGATGATGCTGGGGAAACTGATGCCCACGAGCATGGCGAACATGACGGCGATGGGGGAGAGACCCACAGCACGCTTCATGATGAGCGGCACCAACAGATTGTTCTCACACCACTGGATGGCGTAGTACACGGCGGCGATGATGAGCGCGAAGATGAACCCGTTCTGCGTGAAGGCGATGAGCACTCCGGGGATGGCGGCGATCAGCGGTCCCACCACCGGGATGAATTCCGTGAACCCCGCAAGAATGCCGAGCGTGAGGGCATACGGCATGCGCATGATGGTCATGGCCAGGAACACCAGGAAGCCCACAAACAAACAGAGGATCAGCTGACCCCGGGCCCACTGTGCCATTTTGCTCTGGATAGCCACGGACTTATCGTCCACATACGGGCGCATCCTGGGCGGCAAAAACGCTCGCAGCCAGGCCACAATCTCCTCCTTTTCCAGCTGGATGAAGAAGGCAAGGACCAGGATGAGGATCAGGTTGGCCACAAAATTGAATACCGAACCGGCCAGTTCCGCGGCAAACAGGACGGAGCTCTGCGCAGCGGTGCTGAGGTTTTGCCCAAACTGCTGCAGGGCGTCCGTGAACTGGTTGATGGAGAGGCTTTGCAGCGTGGATTCCACAAGCTGCGTGAGGGTGGTGTTGGCGTTTTCACTCAAAAACGGCAGGGCGATGGAAGGGGCCTTGAGGAAGGCGTTCACTTCCACGTTGATGAGCTGCGCCAAATCGATCAGCTGGCGTGCCAGGAGAGGCACCAGGGACACCAGGAGGAACACCACCAGAAAGACCGCAACGAAATAGTGCAGAAGGATGGCCAGCCCACGGGGGACCCCGTAGCGGCGCAGGAAGTGCACCCCGGGATCGATGATCATCGCCACAAAGATGCTCAATCCCATAATCACCAGCTTGTCCTGCAGAACCCAGAGCAGAAGCGTGCCGGCCGCAATGCCCAGCACCGCAAAGGCGCCGCGCACAATGCTTTTGAGCGAGAGATGTACGATGATTTCCGGGCAATCCGCGCGGTCCTCTGAGAGCGGGGGGAGCGTGCCGCTGTTTTTGGAACGCTGGATTTCCCGCGCCTTGGCCAGGATCTGCTGCGCCTTCTCCCCCAGGATGCGGAAGGAGGTGAAGCTGCCCGTCGTTTTCTTTTTGTCGGCCATAATCAGGAGGGTCCAATGAAGACTGCGGAGACCAGTGTATCAATGATGAGGAATGCAAGGACCACAACCGCCATTCCAATCAATGCATTTGTGATGCGCTTCACGGCGGTCTCTTTGGTGGCGAATTCGCCGGCAACGCCGGAAATGGCCCATTCGTATCCGGCTCTGATCAGCTCAAACAGTGCAAAACCTCCCGCAAAGCCAAAGACAAAACGGATCAGATACGCCAGGTACAGAGGGAAGCAGTCATAACTGAAGTCGCCGGTGATAAAACTGCAGTCGCCGATCATCCCGCTCTCCGGGATCAGCTGCGGCCCCACGCCCTGTGCCATGACCGCCGCTGGCAAGAGGAGGAATGTTGCCAGTGCCAACGCGGTCAGGGGCTTTTTCATGACCAAGCCAGTGTGATCCCCGCGGCGCGCGGGAACGATTGTGCGTGCTCCGGGAATGTTTTGATGTGTCTTGTGTGGCACGGAAAACCATTTCAGTATAGCATTTCCCGCGGCTAAAAGCCATTCCATGGCCTTCTCCTGGTCTTCCTTCTCCCGGCCCATCGTTGCCCTGGCCCCCATGGCCGGAGTCACGGACGCGTCCTACCGGCAGCTGATCAAGACGATTGCGCCGGAGGTGGTGCTCTACACGGAGTTTCTGAGCACCGATGCCATTCACTATGGTGCCAAGAAGACATTGGAAATGCTTGAGTTTGATCCGCAGATAGAACGGCCGTGCATCGTGCAGGTTTTTGGCCATGATCCGGATCATTTCCTGTCCGCGGCCAAGGTGATTGAGGAGATGGGTGCGGACGGTATCGACATCAACATGGGCTGCCCCGCCGCCAAAGTGGTCTCGTCGTGCCACGGTGCCGCGCTCATCCGCGAGCCGGACCTGGCTGCCAAACTTGTTGAGGCAACCGTGAAGGCGGTGAAAATTCCCGTAAGCGTGAAGACCAGGCTGGGCTGGGACAGCAAGACGACGCTCATTCCGTTCTGCAAGAGACTGGTGGATGCAGGCGCGCAGGCACTGGCCATCCATGGCCGCCGCTTCTGCGACAAATTCACGGGCAATGCCGACTGGGAGCCCATCTACGAACTTAAACGGAATGTCTCGGTACCGGTCATCGGCAACGGGGATATCAAAAACGGCGAGGATGCCGTGGCCAAGATCGGCAATCTGGACGGCGTGATGGTGGGGCGGGGGACGTTTGGCAACCCGTGGGTGATGAAGGAAATCGTTGACTCGTTAACTCGTCATTCGTTATTCGTAAAAGGAAAAAATAACGAAAAACAAATAACGAATAACGAATTCCCAAAAGCTGCCATTCCTGTCACGTTTGAAGAAAAGATCCCTTTTATTCTCGCCCACTGCGAGTTGGCCGTGAAGTACAAGGGTGAAAAGAGGGGAATGCTGGAGATGCGCCGGCATCTCAGTAGTTACGTCAAAGGATTTCCCGGCGCATCGGAGCTCCGGCAGAAACTCATACTTGTAGAGAGGCTCAGCGACGTGCGGGAGTTACTCGGAGTCAGGTGACCGACGTCACCGAAGTAACCGACGTGACACCTTGGTCACCTCGGTCCCCTCGGAAACTTCGGTTACTTTTTTATTACAGCTGAACCTTCACAGACGGTCCCATGGTGGGGCTGATCGATACCGTGAGGATGTACTCACCCTTGATGCCGGAGGGCTTGGCTTCCTTTACAGCCAACATGAGAGCCTCCAGGTTCTCCAGGAGTTTCTTGCTGCCAAAGGAGATCTTGCCGAAGACGGTGTGGATGATGGCCTGCTTGTCCATTTTGATCTCAATGCGGCCCTTCTTCAGTTCCTCGATGACTTTGGCGACGTTGGGCGTCACCGTTCCCGCCTTGGGAGAGGGCATGAGGCCTTTCTGACCAAGGATTTTGGCCACCTTACCCAGGTCTTTCATCATCTGGGGAACGGCCACGGCGATGTCGAAGTCGATCTTGCCGTCCGTGATCTCTTTGATGAGGTCCTCGTTGCCAGCCACAACCGCGCCGGCTGCCTTGGCTTCCTTGACCATGTCATCGGGTACGAAGGCGGCGATCTTGAGGGTCTTTCCCGTACCGTGGGGGAGGGGAACCGTGGTGCGGACCAGCTGGTCCGCCTGCGTGGTATCGGCGTTGATGCGGATGTGGACCTCGGCGGATCCGTCGAACTTGCTGACGCTCAGCTTGGGGAGAAGCTCCACTGCCTCTGCAAGAGGGTAGGAGGACTTGGTCAAAAGCGCCTTCTTCTCGGCGTACTTCTTGCCCTTCTTGCGGGCGAGCGGGCTCTGCTTGCTGCTCATAAAAATGGGGGGAACGTGGTTCACCCTGAGAGAACTCGAAGGGTGCTTGGCGTCCATACGGACTCCCACGAAAAATACGCTGTAGTGTGAGAGGAAATATCTTTTTAGTCAAGAGTTCCAGAATGAGAAAGAACGTGCCTTTTTGCTTTCTGATGCCAGGAAATCAAAGAAATCAGGGAATTCAAGGAATTCCAGGATAGTTTTCTACTCTTCCTATCAAAGATAATGAGAAATATGACAGTACGACCATATCAGAAACTTATTGCCTGGCAGGAAGCCTTCAAGCTCTGCCTCCTGGCTTATCGAGTGGTTCAAAAATTTCCGAGTCACGAGAAATTTGGATTAAGCAGTCAGCTATGCAGAGCCGCATCGAGTATTCCTATCAATATTGCAGAAGGGAATTCAAGGTTTTCCCTTAAGGACAAAGCTCACTTCTTTGAAATTGCTTTGAGTTCATTAAATGAAGTTCATTGTGAAGCTCTTTTGGCCAATAAGCTCCGATATATATCTGAAGAACAGTATCGACAACTGGATTCATCTCTTCATCGGGTCAGTTTTCTCCTGACAAAACTCATTCTCTCTATTCGTAAAACTCTTTGATTTCTTTGGGTTCTTTGATTTCCTTAAACTCCTTATCTTAGCGCTTTTTCTTAGCCGCGTTCTTCACTACTTGGACGCTCTTAAATGAGGCGCCAATGCCCTGGGGCATGCGGGTGCACCAGGAAAGGAGCAGGCCGTAGGCCAGGAATACCGTTGGGGTGATCCACCACGTCACGTCCAGGTCGTAGGGCTCCAGGAGCAGGGTGAAGACCAGGCTGCCGGCACTGAAGAGCACCAATACAAAGCCGATGATCTTGAATGAGTACCAGAAGAGGAGGGCGGGCACGCGCTGTGATGCATCCTCAATTCCTTCGGCCATACGCTCATGCCACAGGAAAGTACCGCCGCCGGCGCAGAAGATGATCAGAAGCGCCATGTATGCCTGGGCGCTCAGTTGCTCCACGCCGGTCACGAACTTCTCAATCACGCCGTGCAGCGCGGGGAGGGCGCCTACCGTCATCAGCACAATGCCAATGCCCTGCATGGCGTAGCTGTACGTGGCTTTCAGAACGCCCGATGCGCGGGCGCCCGGTGCATGGAGCGCGGGGAGCAGGATCAACAGAAGGACCTGCAAAAGCGCCACCGGCAACAGCACGAGCAGCAATAATGACGTTGTGTTGAGACTGAAGAGAACCATGCGTGGATCTCATCCTACGACAGCGTCATGACGCGCGCACGCGAAAGGCATTGCGGAAAAGGCTATGCGATGAGGAAGTTGTACATAGAATTACGCCTCCACCGTGATGCCCATGCTGCGGGCGGAGCCGGCGATGATGGCTTCCGCAGCCTCAATGTCCGTGCAGTTGAGGTCCGGGAGCTTGCGCTCGGCGATCTGGCGGAGCTGGGCCTTGGTGATTTTGCCCACCTTCTTCTTGTTGGGCTCACCGCTGCCGCTCTCGATTTTGGCCGCTTCCTTGATGAGCGTGGTGGCGGCGGGCTGTTTGACGACGAAGGTGAAGGTGCGGTCCTCGTACACCGTAATGACAACGGGCAGCATCTGGCCCATCTGACCCTTGGTACGGGCGTTGAACTCCGTGCAGAACTTGTTGATGTCCACGCCAGCCTGACCCAGCGCGGGACCCAATGGGGGGGACGGGTTTGCCTGTCCGCCCTTTGCCTTTACTTTGAGGATTTTCTTGACTGCCTTAGCCATAGCTGGGGGAGTGTAGGGATGGCCTGAGGACTGGTCAAGCCCGGCTTTTGCCTAATCCGTCAGGAGATCCAGGAGGCGATCCACCTGGGCTTCCTGCCCGGGGGCGATATGGAATTCGTAGAGGCGGCCGCCGCAGCGCACAAAGAGCAGCCGTTCCGGGTGGATGGCGGGGTCCAAAAACGACAGAACGTCACGCTGGGGCTTGCCGGCTTCCGTTTGCCGCTCGTCAATGATATCCCGCGCTCCGGAAGAGAAAGAGCTGTGCACCAGGCGCTTGATCTTGTCGAAATCCCCCTGGCTGTCTGCGGAATCCGTCCACGCCAGGAATGCCGAACGGTCTTCTGGCGCAAGAAGTACCACGCCTTTCACGTTGTCCGGGTTCTGCACCACCATTTTCATGACGGTGGGTTCTGTGGCGTCTTTGGTTTCAAATCCCGCCTGACGGGCGGTGTTCCCCACGTCCGGTGCAGGTCCTGCACTCACGGTTGATCCGGAGCCCGAGGGATACAGCCATCGGCTGCGCTTTACCAGAACATCAGTGAAGAAGAGCAGGAAGAGAGCCAGGACAAAGAGGGCGATGATGACGATGGTGCGTTTGCGCATACCGCCGGAGTATAAGACAGCTAAGGGGTTTGGGCCATTGCGGGATTCCTGCTCTAGACGTTGTTGCGCGAGGGGGAGGGGGTTATGCTGAGCGCCATGGTGATCAAGCGCGCGGCAGCACAGGGGGAATCCGTGGTACACGCGGTCACGGCACCCGCGGAACAAACGGTGTTTGAACAGTCGTTACGTCCCAAAACCCTTTCCGAATACATTGGCCAGTCCAAGATGAAGGGGCATTTACTCATGCACATCCAGGCGGCTAAGACGCGCAGCGAGCCCCTGGGTCACACACTCCTCCACGGTTCACCCGGACTGGGAAAGACCACGCTGGCGCACATCCTTGCCCGTGAGATGTCTGCGCAAATTCGCATCACCAGCGGTCCGGCACTGGAGAAACCGGGGGATCTGGCGTCTATCCTAAGTAACCTTCAGCAAGGTGACGTGCTCTTTATAGACGAAATCCACCGCCTGCGGCCCGTGGTGGAGGAAATGCTCTATGGGGCCATGGAGGATTACGCGTTGGATTTGGTGATCGGCAAAGGCCCTACGGCGCGGTCCATGCGCATTCGCCTGAAGCCGTTCACGCTGGTGGGTGCCACCACCAAAGCGGGGGCCATGAGCGCGCCGCTGCGCGACCGTTTTGTGAACCAGTTCAAGCTCAGCTTCTACGAGCTCCCGGAGATGCAGCAGATTGTGGAACGCAGTGCCTCCATGCTCCAGGTGGACATGACACCGGATGCCGCGCACTGCATTGCCCGCTGCAGCCGCGCCACACCCCGCATCGCCAACAGACTGCTGCGCGCCGTCCGCGACTTTGCGCAGGTGCAGGGCCATGCCGTGGACAAGGCCAACGTGGAAAAAACGCTCCGGGCATTGGATATTGACGAAAACGGTCTGGACGCGACGGACCGCGCCATCCTCAATGCCATCGTGGACGCCTTCTCCGGCGGTCCCGTGGGTCTCTCCACCATCGCGGCGATGCTGGCGGAGGAGGAAGACACCATCGAAGACGTCTACGAACCGTACTTGCTGCAACAGGGCTACCTGCAGCGCACGCCCAAGGGCAGAGCGGCCACCAAGCGCACGTACGAACTGCTCAACAAGGAAGTACCGGGCGGAGTGCTGCAGACACCTCTCTTTTGAAAGACTGTCCGCGGTGCGGGAACGACCGGACGCCCAGTCTTCTTAGTTATTGATGAGGAACGAATCCATCATCCGTTCGAACGTGGGCAGATTCTGGCCGAACGTGTCGCTCCTGTCCGCAAAGGTCCACACATAGGCGCGGCGGCCGCGGATGAACCAGATCTGCTGGAACTTGAGATTGTTGCCTCCGGAAGTGGCGGTGAACGTGACGCGCTGCGCACGCTCCACGCCAAAGAAGGAAATGTTTTCCGATGAAAGGAGCGTGAACTGGCCCAGCATGTTCTTTTCGATCTCGATACCCTGCTTGCTGTAGTCGTCC
>CAYMAT010000014.1:0-16930 GCA_964388495.1 uncultured Candidatus Peribacteria bacterium | reverse complement strand
AGGTCATCACCTCCGGCAGGTCTTCAATCACCAGGTTCACGTTCTGGCGTACGGCTCCTCCCGCGCGGGGGGACAAAAAGGCCGCGACCAGTGTGAGAGGGGGAGTGGACTGCGGAACGGACTGTACCTCCCAGCCCTTGGGGTAGCTGACGCTCACGCCGTAAACCGCGTTCTGGAATGCGCCGTCCAGCGGGATGTACTGGATGGTGGGCTTGTTCACCACGTCCGTCACCGGCATGCGCGCCGTTGTCCGCAGGAAGCGGCGGCTGGGCCTGCCCTGATCCATGATCAAGGACAGGTTGGCGGGCGTCTTGGCATAGGCGGCCGCGGGGGCCAGCGTGACAACGACGGAGACGAGGGCGAGGAGTTTGCGCATGCAGAAAGTGTCTTACTCCTTGGTCACCGCGTCAATGGCGTCGCGCAATCCCTTTTCAAATGCCGCACGTGAAAATCGTGCCGCTTGCGCACGGCAATCATCGGCGGAGAAGTTTTGTTTATCGTAGGATTTGATCGCGTCCATAAGGGATTCCACTGTGGGGTTTAAAAAAAACATTCCCGTCCTGTCCGTCATGGTCTCCAGGGCACCGCCGCCGCGGTAGGCGATCACCGGTGTGCCGCAGGCGAGGGATTCCAGGGGCACCAGTCCAAAGTCCTCATCGCCGGGGAACAGCGTGGCGCGTGCGTTGGCATACAGGTCGCGCAGTTCGTCCACTTGCCGGAAGCCGTAGAACTCCACGGTCTTACCCGCCATGCGCCGGAGCCGCTGCATGTCCCATCCCTCACCCACAATCTTGAGCTGGATGCCCAGATGGTTACAGGCTTCAACGGCCAGATCGATCCTCTTGTACCGGGCAAGCGTGGAGACGACCAGAAAATATTCCGGATGCTCCATTGCGCCTGTCCCCGGTGCGCGGGCGGAAAGCCATGCGTCATCGATGGGCGGATAGAGCACCGTACTTTGCCGTCTCCAGTAGAGCTGTATACGCCTCTGCACGTTGCCGGATGCGGCAAGCAGCATGTCCGGCCTCTCCGCAGACTCCGCGTCCCATGTACCCAGCCGGTGAAACAGCAGACGTCCGTACATACTTTTGAACCCACCTGCCTGTGTCATGACATCGTGCGTACGGTCCCACAGATAGCGCGCCGGAGAGTGCACGTAGCAGATGTGTTTGGGTGTTCCGTTAGTGAGTATCCCGTGCGCGAACGCAGAGGAGCTGCTGATGACCAGGTCGAACTCCGAGAAATCCCACCCTTCCACAGCCTTGGGGAATTTTTTGAGGTACAAATGATGGTTAATACTCCCGGTGACGAGCTGCGATAACCTGGTGGTCCAGGTGTTCTGCAAAAAGGACGTCCGCACGCGTTCCCGCGGGAACCAGTCGCCGGTCTTTTGCTCGTCATACAGGAGCGTGTAGATGGGCGCCTCCGGGAACATGTCCGTCAGTATCTTGAAAACACGTTCGGCACCGCCTTTCATGGTGAGCAGTTCGTGGACGAGGGCGATGCGCATGTGCCTATCATAGCCTAGAGGTGTATAGTTTTTTCTATGCCCAATATCCCCAATGGAGACGAGGAACTTGTGCGTAAGCATCTTGAGACACCCCGCGGCAAAGGAGATTACGAAAAGATGAGGAGACAGATGCCGTCTGCCGTTGCTACGGTTTTGGGGAACGGGGAAAATACGCTCTGTCTCAAGCTGGAGGCAGGAGTCCCGTCTGAGCGTATCGTCCTCTTGGTGGCCCTGACCAAGCACGTGTTGCAAGAACTTTTTCCGGACTCGCCCATAGTCATTAAACCCGTGTCCGCAAAAAAAGACACGCCGGATTCCAGCGTTCCCTCAGACTTGCGGGATACGATGTGAAGAAAAGGGAAGATGGTGTGCCCGGTGGGATTTGAACCCACAGCCTTCGCCTTCGGAGGGCGACGCTCTATCCAGTTGAGCTACGGGCACAGAATTACAGTCCAAAGAACTCTACAGCATTCCGTGTGGTGGTTTCATCCACTTCCTGCAGGCTGATTCCTTTGACGCCCGCAATGCATTTGGCCACTTCCGTCACGTAGGCAGGCTCATTCCTTTTCCCGCGGTGGGGGACGGGTGCCAGGTAGGGCGCATCGGTCTCGATCATCATCTGCGTGAGCGGACACTCCTTGATGGTGTTGCGGATGTCTTTGGATGCGGGGAATGTGGCGATGCCGGTGAACGAGAGCAGCCAGCCGTTCTGTACAAAGCGCTCCACGTCCTGCCACTTTTCTGTGCAACAGTGGATGACCAGCTCCACATCACTGTATTCTCGCACAATGGCCCAGATGTCTTCCACGGCTTCGCGGCAGTGGATGACCATGGGCAGTTGCAACCGATGTGCCAATGCCACCTGGGATGCAAAGACGGAACGTTGGACATCGGGCTCTGAGAAATTGTAGTGGTAATCAAGGCCAATCTCTCCAATGGCACGCACTTTTGGAGATTGCTTTGTCAGGGATTCCAGAATGTTTTCATCACCGCTATTCCAGTCTTTTGCGTGGTGCGGATGCACGCCAACGGTGCAAAACAATTGCTTATATTTTTTAGCCAACGCCAAACATTTTTCGCTTTCAGGAATGGAATCCGCAATCGTCATCATCGTTTTCACATCTGCAATTGCGGCCCTCTCTAAAACCGCTTCCAGATCGTCCTGAAATTTGGGATCGGCGAGGTGGCAGTGGCTGTCGATCATGAGTACACAGTAGCGTACTGTGGGTAGCAAATGCGCATATTTACAATAATTAAAAATAGTTTTATAATATAATTAGCGTTGAAGTTGTTCTTTTAAAGGAGTGGTCATGCTAAAGGATATTTTTACTCTTTTAGTGGCGGTTTTTTTGACCGCACTAATTCTGGGTCTTGGTGTGAGCGTCGGCGTTCTCAGCGCCGATCTTCTCGCAACCAAGATGGGCCTCCTGGGCATTTGCCTGGGAACAGGAGTGATCTTCATGGTCCTCCGGTTCTGGGGGCCATTGTCCTGGGGCGATTGAGCTCCCTCCGTCAACGCAGCCCGCACTTCGGTGCGGGCATTTTCATGTGAGGAAAAAACCGTATCCCTGTCCTTTCTTGGTCCGTATTTCTCCGTGCCGACCCAGCTCATGCTGTGAAAGATTTTCTTTCAAGTTAAATGCGGCGTCCGTTATGCGCATTTTTCTCTGGCTGCTGGGTGCTGGATCGTCCCAGATTTCCAGGCAGATTTCTTCGTGACGCACAATAGAGCCGCGCTTCCGCCACAGGACATTCATGAGCAGGCGCTGGTTATTCACCAGTCGTGAAAGGAAATCGCGTGCAAGGGTCAGCAGCCGTTCTTCTCCTTCCATGACATCGGGTATTTCCTGCGGGAGCAGTTTGTAGCCCATGGGAGAGAACACGATAGTGCCGGGAAGGGGCGCATGGGCCCGGCTGTGATTAAGAGTAGAAACAAGTTGGGCGACGGCATCCACGGGATTCTTTGCAGAAGTTTTGGGGTTTGGCCATAAATGCGTTTTAATATCCTCCATAGGTACGGCATTGGGGCCGCGTTCTATGAGCAGTCCCAAAAGGCGCTTGCGTGTGGCAGTGCTGGTGGAGCTTTCGTCAGAGACGCTACTCCAAAAAGCGGTGAATTGTTCCAGAGCATCGCTCCAGCGCCGATGTTTGGCGTCCAGACACTCCTGAATGAGGACAGCGGGAGGAGCATGTGACGAGGTCTGTGGGTTTTCCTGTGCCACCCTTCTTGCAGAAGGCGCTTTTACTCTTTTGGGTGAGACGGATTCTCTTGGAGGAAGTGGGAGAGGGGCGGGGGAGGGTGAAGGATCAGGAAGTACTACCTCTTCCTGGATTTTTGCACTGGGCTCTGGAACAAGTAGGGGCTTTGTCACCTTTTCTTCCATCCCTAAAGAAGATGCGGCAGTCTCCACCGCAGGTTCTTCTGTAATGATTTCCGGTTTAGCGTTGGGAAGAGTCAGCAGAGAGGGTTCCGGCGGAATGTCTTTCGCTGATTGGATAACAGGGGCGGGGGCTTGTATAGGGGAGGGCAGGACTGGAGTTACTACGGCAATTTTCTGTAATTTCTCCCGTGCTGCTTGGATCTTTTGACGAAGGTGTGGCTGAATCGTAATCGATACATCGTCCAGAAATGCCTCCGCTTCGGCAACTTTTCCTCTCTGCAAACAGGCGAGCAGCTGCACCACGCATATGTGTTGGCGGATAAGTTGTTCCGTGATTTTCTCTGCTCCGGGCACCGTCTTTCTCGCTTTTTCCAAAATCTGTCCTGCATAGGCAATTTTGTCCTGTTTGATTGCCGTGGACCAATTATGGAAAACAGGAAAACCGCCTTTTTTATCCATAGCGGCAGATCATAGCAGACCCTTTTGCAAAGGCGCGGGGTCATCTATAGTTCCCGTCACGCACCATGGGTCAGTAGCTCAGTGGTAGAGCAGTGCCCTTTTAAGGCATTGGCCGTGGGTTCGACCCCCACCTGACCCACCATATCCTTCATTTTTGAGGGTAATCTCGATTCTTTTGGCTCTGAGTAGCGACGGTTTGGTTGTAACCTCTGGCATTGCCTTCGAGATGGCCTTGGGATCGAACCGGAGGCACAGTCTGACCCGTCGTTGCGTCTCACCCTCATGGATTTCGACGCGCTCCACCAGCATGTCCACGATCGGCTGCTTTTGCGTATAGCTAAGTGACCGTACCCCCTTGGGAAACTCCTCCGCGTAGCGACGAAGATTCTCGCAGGCGACCTGATAATGGCTCAGTTCTTCAAGCTGCTTCTCGATCTTGCGCTTCTCCTCCAGCGCCTTATCGCGGCGCAGTTCATGCTCCGGTATGCGCTCCAGTGCCTCGGCATTGGAAATCACTCCTTCGAGGCACATGTCCTTCACCTTCTGAATCTTGCTGTTAGCCGTCGTAGCGGCTTCCTCGTAATACTCCAGGCTATTGCTGAGCAGTGCAATGTCCTTACCCTCCTTGAATGATTGTCGGTGCAGCTCGATAAAATCATCTGGGTTCTCGATAGCCTTCTCGATGTGCGACCACACGAACGCATCCAGCCCCTTAGCGGCGATGCTGATACTTGGGTGGTACACGCCTTGGGCATCCGTGAACTGCTTTCGGCGATAGTTACGCGTGTTCTTTTGTGACATGTAGCCCACGAACGATTTGCCCGTTGCTGCATCGACGATCTTCCCCTTCAGCAGGTACACCTGCTTGCCACCGCCTCCACTGCGCCCAGCTTCCTTGTTGAGCCTCTGGCGGGCAGCGTAGAACGTGATGTCGTCGATGATCCTATCTACCTTCGTAGTGATCCATTCTTCCTGCGGACGTTCCTCGTACCGTTCGGGGTCAGCCGATATGAGCCGCCAGCGATTCGTAATGTAGAGGCCACGGTACACCTCGTTATCGAGCATTGATTCAATCGTATCGTCGTACCACTTCGTCCCTTCGGTGCGCGGGTTGCCGATGCCTTTGGGTACGCTCATCTTGTTCAGTTCCTCCTCGATCCAGTATGAGGATTTGTTGTGATACACGAACCAGTCGAAGATTTGTTTCACGACTTTGGCCTCGCGTGGCACGAGCTTCAGTTTTGTGCCTTTCTCACCTTTACGCTTATCGCCCACGTATCCGTATGGGATGGAGCCCCCGACGTAGTTGCCGGACTTCGCGGAGGTCAGTTTACCCTCGTACGTGCGAATCTTGATCGTCTCACGCTCGAACTCCGCCAGAGCGCCGAAGATTTGGAAGATGAGCTTGCCGATGGCTCCCGTGAAGTCGATGTCCTCCTTCACCGATGCGAAACCAACGCGGCGATCCTCCATTTCCTCAAAAAGCTCCAGAAGATCGGATAAGTTCCGCGCCAAGCGGTCGATCTTCCAGACGACAACGACATCCACCTGTTTGTTCTTTACCGCAGCACGGAGCTTCTTCAAGCCCTCCCGATCGTCACTGGCTCCCGACCCTATATCTTCAAAGTGCCACTCCGGTTTGGTGTACCAGCCTTTATAATCCTTTCGCTTCACGTAGTCCTCGATCTGTTGCATCTGAAACTCCGGGCTGTACCCTTCGTCCTTCTGTTCCTGTGTCGATACGCGGATGTAGAACGCAACCCGCTTCCGCTCGACGGTAGGCTGTTTTTGTAAGGACGGGATGCTCGACATAACCTGAATCATACAACAACTTTTGACAAGTTACATACTCGGCAAAACGCGCACCCCCTTGCGAAGGACATCACTCTCTATACTCATAATAACCTGTGCACGATCCTAATCACTACGGAGCGATCTGAACAGCCCGAACTCTCGCAGCAGCGGGTACACGGCGGCACGGTAATCGCCTTGGTCAGTGCCTGTCACCTCGAAGATAACTTCCTTCTTTGGACGTTTCCCTCTTTTTCCACGATCAGGTGCCCGCGGTGAAGCGGGAGCTGTATGTGAATCTTCGGCACGTTGATGAACAGAGCCACAGGACAAAGGAGGAATCCAGAAAGAAGACTTTGAGGATTCGTGGCTCCGCCCCATGCTCTGATGGCCTGAATCAGTGCGGAGAGAAATGGTAAGTAGGCTGAAGGTATCAGCCGCACACCTCCCTCGTTTCCCAATTCACAACCCGTGGCACTGCGTCGAGAACGAACGTGCAGACTGTACTCTTGCATCCCCAAAAAGTCAATTTTCTGGCTTCC
The DNA here is from genome assembly GCA_964388495.1 of uncultured Candidatus Peribacteria bacterium. Lineage (GTDB taxonomy): Bacteria > Patescibacteriota > Gracilibacteria > Peribacterales > Peribacteraceae > CAYMAT01. Next base: position 10,247 of record CAYMAT010000014.1, on the reverse strand, counting down.
CTGAGCCAAAGGATTCGACAACTTTCGACAACTCCGAATGTGCTGATTTTCCTCAGTACCTTCTGAAGCCGTGCATGTTGTCCGGCCTCATGTTCCCGTCCTTATCGAAGCACTTCACCTTCGTCTCCCCGAAGGCGTGAGATAACTTTTCGGCAAAGCTGATGACCTTGGACTTCACCATGTCGGCATCCATTTCACCCACGATGAAACGCTCGATGATCTTCACGTGGTCGCGGCCTCGGCATGTCGGAGGATTCTCATAATCAAACGTCCACGGCTCCGACCAGTTTCCTGCAAAGCTCCCGAGAGCGTATCCTCGCACGTTTGCGAGACTGACCTGCATCGTCACCTCGTCCAAATACTCGATCTTCCGATAGAGCGCGAGAGCGAAGCCAAGGAGCATCCACGTATAACCGACAGCCAAGCTCATGGAGAGCTTCGGATACACCTTCCGAGGTTCTTCTTGTTGCATGAGCGGGTTACGGTTTTGATCCCAGAAGAACTCGCCCGACGATCCACTCTCGATGTAGCCGTTGTTCAGGATTTCCAGATAGTTGTAGTACACCTCCTCCTCATCGAGCCGTCCACGTGGCAGCACTTCGGGAAGAACAATGCCATCCAGATGCACCCGCTTCGCGTAGTGCTTGAAAAAACGGGTGTGAGGTGAAGGCTCATATCCAGCTTCATGTTCCTGGAGCCACTGATCGAACTCAGCGGAAGCAGTCTTCACCTGCTCTTCCTGAAGATCGAGAGGAATGAACGAGTGGAGCAGGAGCGGGGTCTTCATGCTCTCCCCGATACGCTCCTTCAGTTTTGGCGTGTGCTCGTTCTGCGCAAAGCTCTCGCTCTTGTCATCCAGCAGGTTGCGCTGCTCCATAAACTCGCGCACGGCATCCCTGCTACGACGCGACGATTCAAACATCTCCCGCACCTCGTTATGGGTCGCGGTATTGACAATGACGTTGTGCCGGACGTGGTAGTTATTCCGTGCCTCCAGCGTGACCATGTGGGGCTTCCTCGGGCTTTCGGGAATGTGCAGGACGATGACAGTCTTTCCTGCTTCGAGTGGCAAGAGCTGTATCTCGTATCGGAGCTTCTGATCAACATTTGGCGTAAGGACGTTGGCGATCCATTCCTCGACTTTCTGGCTTCCGATCGTGTCCGGTGTTCCGCATACCGTTCCCGCCTTCTCGTCCGCTCCAATGATGAGATAGCCGCCACTGGCGTTTGCGAAGGCCGTCACATCCTTCAGAAACTCGCTCCTCTCCTTCCCTGCGCCAGACAATTCACGCTTGTACTCCAGGTGCTGACCTTCCTTTTCCTTCCGCTGCTCCACGAGATTCTTCACGTCATCCAGTGTTATTTTCGAGAGGGGCTTGTTGAACATCGACAGTGGGAATGAGTGATGGGATTGTAGCAAAAACCGGAGACGTTTGATGATCTGATATGAGGTTTTGGGTCATGGCTGCGTAGCTTACAAGAGCCCTTCCAGCGAGATCGGATTGCGGCTCACGGCGCTCTCGCGGAGCGAATCGAGCGCTTGGATGTAGACGAGAGTTGTCGAAGGTGAGCGGTGACGGAGCAGGCGCTGCACCTGGAGCAGGTCGGCTTTCCCGATGGAGATCGTCAGCACCGCACATGTCGCCCGCAGGCTGTGCGGACTGAGCTGCGGCTTCTCCAGCTTGGCGATGCGGTAGAGGAAGCGTACTCGCGCCTGCACGGTCTTCGGGCTCATACGCCCTTCCTCACCCGCAAGATTGCCGACTGAGCGAAAGAGCGGCGTATCCGGCTCTATGTCCTCCCGCGTCCCCAAATAGCTCTGGATGGCTCTGTGAACGTCGTCCCGTAGACGTGTGTCCTCGATGCGTCCACCTTTGCCTCGCACCCGTAGAGCAGCCATTCCTTCTATTTCACGCAGATCACCGACATTCGCCCTACTGATTTCTACACTCCGCATCGCGTTCACGAGCAGCAGCCCCAGCATGGCAAGGTCACGCTTCCCGATGTCCGTGTCCGTATCGACAGCGGAAAGCAGCCTGCCGACCTCCTGAAGCGAGAGCACGGCCTTCATACTCTGGTCAGCAGCCTTCGGTAGCCTGACGCAGAGCGCGGGATTCGGGAGCCCGAACGCCTGCGATACGAACGTAAAGAAGCTGCGAAGTACAGCCAGCTTCTTGCGGACAGTGGATGGTTTGAGCCCCCGTTCTTCGAGGTGCTTGCGGTACGCGATGATCTCGAGCGGCGTGACCTCTGCGAGAGGCTTTCCCACCCACACCCCAAATAGGCGAATCTCACTGTGGTACTCACGACGCGTTCCTTCAGAATCCTGCTGTACGAGAAATGGATGCACGTAGTCCGCAATACTTGGAACGACTGCCGGAGCAGATACAGGAATGATGTTCATGGCTTCAGGAAATCATCGACGGTCAAATCGTGCTTCCGCAGATACGCATCAACATGCAGACCCTCCTTCACGCACTTGAGCAGGTGCTTCCCGTGCGCCTGGGGGATGGTCGTATCGTCGGGATCAAGCCGTCCATGTTTGAGGAAGGCGGCACGGCAGAACAATCCTGTTCCTTCCAGCACCCCGCTCACGCGACGGTCGATCTTCTCTCCTCTGCGCTGCGCGGCCTTTCCACGAGCGGTGTACACGTCATAGACGTAACTCGGCAGTTCCACGGGCTTCTCTCCCTTCGCATATTGTTTCTTGATGCGCTCCCGCAGGTGGATGCGCCGGACTTCCCATTCCGTTTCCTTCTCACTCTCCCACATCTTCGGCGCGTCACAGAGGTACAGGATGAGACGGGAGAGGCTGTTCACCTCGTCCGTCACGTCCTTGATGAGCTGGAACACGCTCTGGGCGTAGATGAACGCCTCCGTGCCCACGGCATCCTCGGAGGCGAACTGCACGAGCTTCTTGGCGATGTACCACTGACCACAACCTTCGTTCAGGAGACACCACATGGCCGTCAGCGCGTCTTCCTTCCGATTGAGGCGTATCGACTTCAGGAGGAAGCTCACAAGGTCGTAGCGGTTATAGAAGCGCTTGGGCTTCGGGTCGTGTTCTGTGCCTTCAAAGAGGCTGGTCTGCGGCTTGGGCATAGGAACGGGAGGAACGGATAAAGCGATTACCGAACCGCGAGCACATCTGCCGCCTGGCGGACTTCCATGCCCAGAGTTCGGTTACAAGAAAATTGGCATCCTCCGCGTTTCGCGCAGCCGCCTCCTTCACCTTCGTCTCGAGCGCGGCGATGTGCCTGTGCATGGAACCGATGGCTCTTTTCCAAAGTGTTTTATCGTCACTTTCTATCACCGTGAAGTACACGTCTTGGATGATGCGTAAGCCATTCTTTCGTACTTCACTCTGATGCACGTCTTGATCGTGCTTGAGAGCGGCGGCGGGTCAATGTGATGTCGCCGGAGTTTGCGCTTCTGCATCCTGAAATCTGTCAGCACGACGCATCAAATCCATCAAGTTGATGTCGGCCAATCCCAACGGATCGGGTTCGTCTTTCGATGCCCCCGTGAGATCGGGTATGCCAGTCACCAGCTCCACCGCTCTCTTGTCGGAATAACCGTGTCGTCGCAGCAATTCGAGGAAGGTATAGAACACGCGGCCTTTCTCGGAGGATTCTTCATCCTCACTGACGGCTGGCTGCGGCGGCTGCTCTCGCAGATCAACCCCTGCGGCAATTGAGAGCTTGCCGAGGGTATTGAGGATGTTCACCAGAATCATCATCTCGCGCCCCGCCTGCTGGGTCACAATGCCGAGCCTGCGTTCCAACTCGATGGCCTTCCCTGCACGTTCTTCCTGAAGCGCCACCATCTGCTTCAGCTTCGTGAGGACGTTGAGATCGCCCGTCTCCTGCTCGAAGAAGGCGCGGAACATTCTGATGCCCACGCGCTCCGCGACGGACAGCTTCTCGTTCACGTGGTACGTGATCACATTCGAGAGGGTCTTCAGGGGATTTGTGCTGCCCGTCAGCTCGTAGTAGGCACGGATGTCGTTATCCTCCTCCAGCAGCACCTTGGCGATGCCACGGATGGGAACTCCGGCCTTCACGCTCTCCTCGATGCGCTCCCATCGCCCTGCTTGCAGGATGAGCGAACCGATGTCCTGACTTTGGAAATTGTCTTGAAACCCGTTGGGCATGACCAAAATTGTAACACTTCACAATCAAGAACCTATTGCTGGCAAGGGTGCTTCACCGCGCAACTTTCATCGGTGTCAGGTGCATGTCACGCACGATCCAGCGTTGCTTGCAGCTCCGGCACTTCACCGCCCGATTCCACGTCGACCATACGAGTTGCTTCTGACATTCGGGGCATCGTCCCTCGTACGCGCTAAGGGCGAGGAGCGGACTGCCGAAGATCGACACGATACCCATGAGGATGAGCGGGATGCCCACGACGCCTCCGATGATCGTAAACGAAAGAGCGATACCCATAGCGATTTCCAGTATCCCCGCACTGATGAACGAAGGAACAGCCTTCCAGTACGCCATTTTCCTTGCCGGACTGCTGTCGTCCTTCACGGGGTTTTGCTCCAGAAACTCGCCGCAGTGTTTGCATTTCTTGGCCTCGATGTTGATCTCCTCCGCACAGTGCGGACATTTCTTCGATTGAGCGGATGTTGCCATACGGTGTGAGTGGATGTGCCTGAGCGTAGCAGATTGGTTGGAATGTTCCAATTTAATGTTCCAACTAAAACACCATAATGCCAAGAACCGCATACACGCGGCTTCTCATGGCAAAATCTCCCAAACTGATGGCAGCAGGTGATGTGGCAAAGCTCTTGGATGTCACGTACCAGTACATCGACAAATTGGCGCTGGAGGGACGCTTGCCCTTTCAGCAAACCTCCTCGGGCAAAATCTTCCTTGAAGAAGATGTCATGGTGTTCAAGAAAGAGCGTGACAGGAAGGCAAAGACTGATGGAAGAATGAAGCGAAAGTCGCGCAAAAAAGAACCCCGCAATCCGTAGACTGCGGGGTTCGGGGTGTTTCGGCCTTACTCGCCATCCGTGGCGATTGAGGCACTGCTCGTGTTACTTGGCGCGGACGACGACGTAGTTGCCCTTCCAGATTTGCCCGTGGAAGGAACCCTGATCGAGGTCATCCCAGAAGTACAGCGTCCACTTGCGCTTGCTGACGCTGGAGATGACACCCATGTAGTCGTGACGGTTGCGGCCCTCCTTCGAGGGGGCCTTGGTGCCGAGGCAGAACAGGCGCAGGCCGTCGCTGTCCTCGTGGACGAGCTGGGTAGCCCCGGACTGCTCCACGAAGGCGAGGAACTCCCACGCATTGGCGGGTTCGTAGCCAGCGTTGTGCAGGTACTGGATCGCGGGCTTGATGCTGCACGGCTGGTCGAAGCGGACGAGGGTGAGCTTGGACTTGCCCGTCTTGGCAGGAGGCCCTCCCACAGGCTGGAACGTCGGGAGCTGCTTCTGCCTGTACGAGTCCATCTCGATGCGATCTGCGAGGCCGTCGATGATCGTCTGGAGCGTGTCGTTGTCGTACTCGACCTCATACGTACGCCCGCTGACAGTCATCGGCCACGTCTCGATCACCTCGAACGCGGCCACGCTCTTGCCCTCGATGAGCTGTTGCAAGGCTTCGAGGACGCGCTCGGGATTGAGCGTACCCTCCATGACCCGTCGGGTCAGTTCCGCCTGCTTGCGGGCCAGTTGGCCCAGAACGTCGTCGGCGACAACGCGTTTCGTCGTCATGTGACAACCCTTTCTGTGAATGATCGTCTTGCCAGTAATACCCTCTGGCTAGGGTCGCGTCTTGACATAAGACGAGCTTGATTACTTTATTATAATATGGTAAAAAGTCAAGGATGCTCCTTTGCATCATTGGCTTGAGCTTGAGGCAAGCGCCCTGCCCATTTCGGTGGTCATAGTGCTTGTCTCATACCGAGGCAGCCGCAATCCCGACGGTTCGGGAAATGGAGGTGTGCGATGGTAAAAACCATTGCGAACCAACCGAGTCCGAGTCAGGTCGTGGGGAAGCTCTCGGAGTGCTTCCGTCGTCTGGAGCAGGCGGGTCTCGATCTCGATGACCTGCAAGCGGTGATCGACGACCCCACCATGCGTGTGCGTCTCGTCCGCTACTGGAAGGCTGGTGCGCGTGAAACCCACACGTACCAGGAGACCACGAGTCAGCTCCGCGTTCGCGAACGGATTCCGCGCAACTTCATCGGCATCAACGAGGTCATGCAGCAGATGAACGTGATCTACGCCGATCCCGATCTGGCCACACTCGCGGAGGTGCCGGAGGCGCTTCTCGCGGACTGGTGCGACGATGATCTCGTGTTCCCCGGCTTCCCGCTGACGGTCCAGGAGATGTTCCGCCGCCATCCCGACCTCTTCGCCATCACGAAGGAGGAGGGCGGGCGCAAGGAGCTGTACAGGGGCCACCACGGCTTCATCAAGGAGGTGAAAGTCGAACTGCGATGGTACCGGATTCGCAAGATCGGGGTGAAGTACTACCGCTCCCAGCACGACCTCAACTACCACGAAGGGAATCTGGAACAGGGGAAGTGCCGAGTGGCCAGCATCGCGCCGGTGACGTTCATGGCGCTGATGTACCGCCTCCTCACCGGTGAGTGGCTGTTCGAGCAGGGAGTTCGCTGCCGGGAGGAACGGGAGCGCGCCTACTTCGGTTTCCACAAGCACGGCAATGACTCTTTCCCCGATGGCTACAATCCGTCCTACATCGAGAGCCGTGGCGTGGCGAATGATGTGGACTATCCGTGGGACGTGGCCGCCGAATGGAAGCTCTAGCCAACCCTCTTGAGGGCAACTGCCTTCGAGAACATGAAGCCCCTGACATGATGTCGGGGGCTTTGTCGCGCCCCAATGTGATAAATACCCCTCTCAAACAAAAAACTCGTTATAACACAAAGGGCGGTCACACAGGGGCTGTTAGCGAAACATGTTGGGGCGGTGGCGGCCTGAACGCAGAGAACCTTCCGTACCGGATAGCGATGTCCGTCTCGAATGTGAAAATATAATAACCTGTGATATACCACTCACCAACCTTCGCGAAGCGGAGACTGTCCTCTGTAGCTTGTAGAGCGGAGGAGGGCGCGATTGATCGAAGTCGCTTCGCTATGGTTGGCAAGCCACCATGAAAAGACATTTTTGATATGATCATCTGCTATGTGGCACTGCGGAGATGGATGACCCTGAGCGAGCCAAGCGAGCCGAAGGACCTTTTGATTTATTACTTTCTGAGTAAATCCCTGATCTCCGTGAGCAGCCGCACTTCCTCCGGCGGTGCGACGGGTGCCGCAGCCTCCGGCTTCTTCTTGAAGCGGTTGATCTGTTTGACGATCAGGAAGATGCAGAAGGCGACGATCACGAAGTCCACGACCGACTGGATGAACATGCCGTACTTGATGGATGCCCCGCCTACCGTGACTGCGAGTGTGGAGAAATCCAGCTTTCCCAAAAGAATGCCGATGAGCGGCATCAGGATATCGCTCACCAGCGACGTGACGATCTTGCCAAATGCGGCGCCGATGATGACACCAATGGCGAGATCCAGAACATTGCCCTTTACGGCGAAGTCTCGGAATTCTTTGAGGACGGACATAATTTTGTGGGTAATGGAGCGCATGACGGGACTCCCTTCGACTTCGCTCAGGATACACTTCTCGTCCCGTGGCACTCTGGCGATGCTAGGAAATGGAGCGCATGACGGGACTCGAACCCGCGACCTTCGCCTTGGCAAGGCGACGCTCTACCAATTGAGCTACATGCGCTTGAGCCCGGAAATGCTACTGGAACCGGAAAAGGATGCAAGGTGTGTTTCGTCCACAAATATTTGCGGTACAGGGCAAATCCTCTTACAGTCCGCCAGCCCATTCCCGGAATGGGTTTGTTTTTTGGCACCAACGATATGCGGAGGAAATGGCGGCTGTAGCAATGTGAACGCTTGGTGTTTAGGTTGCTACAGCCAAACCTTTTACTTGTACTGCCTTTTTATGCAGTGTTTGCATGATGTATGAGAAAAGGTTTCGCCATTGTAAGGAGGTGCAACGATGTTGCATCTTTTCTGGCCCAAAAAGGCCCAGGTTTATCCGGCGTTATTTGTACGCTTGGAATTGGAAGTTTTGGAGGACCGGTTGACGCCGGCCGCCTCCTCGCTTGTGGTGACCCAAACAGAACTCCCGTACATCGGGAGTTTTATTGCCGGTACCACACAGCCCCGGATCATGGAGCTTCGGTTCCATGTGACGGGCACGGAGGCGGTGGTGGTGGACTACCTGGCTGTGGACGACCTTGCCAACAAGCCTGCCACGGAGCCGATTGACCATCTGAATGTGCGCATGGCGGGGTCCACGGTTGTGTTTGCCCAGATGTACGCTTCGGCGTATTTCAACCAAACACGATTTTCCGCTGGCGGGTCTCTGTTTCAGGTATCCCCCGGAAACGACGTCATTGTGGATGTGGATGCCGTGATCAAGGCGCTTACTCAGGGCGGAGACTCGGGCAAGCATGTTTTGCCCAATGTCTCATATTTGAGTGTTGATCCGGCGGTTGTCGCCCATATCCTGAATGGTCCACCACTGGCTCAAAATGACGGGAGCATTGCGGACGGATCCCACACGGTCTATATCGGCACACAGCCGGGCCGTGGTCCCAATCAGCCGCTCACGGGGAATTCCGCACAGATTGTGGCCAATAGGCTGGCCTCTGTGAGCAGTTACGCCACCATCGCCGTTCTCCCCGGAACCCATGCATACCAAACGGTGACGGTGACGGCTGCAAAAAACGTGAACGGCGCCTCTGGGGCTTTCATCCACGTGGACCAGTTGATTTTTTCCCTGGATGACGGCAAGACCGTGTTTGATGCCGACAACGTGACCGTAACGGTGGGTAAAACCACTATACGTGCCGTGGTCATGGACGAGGACGGTAACGAAATCCATGGGCGCGTGAAGGCGGTGAAGCTCACGGCCTTTGTGGATTTGACCGATATTGCGGCGGCCAACGTGGCTGCAGGCAGTTGTAAAACGTTCGTTCTGTCCCTTACCAGTTTTTCATGGGCAATTCCCTGTCCGCCGTCTCAGCCGGTGGTGCAGGTAATCTGGTCGGATGCGTACGGAAGCCAAAATTTCCTTACGGAAACGGCCAAGAGATCCTGGCTGTTTTGGTGGAAGCTCCTCGCCATTCGTCGCTAAAAAATGTTTGCTGCCCCCGCAAGGGGGCAGCTTTTTTGGCATGGTATAGTGCTCCTGCCCAAGCGGGATTAGTACAGTGGTAGTACGCGAGCTTCCCAAGCTTGAGATGCGGGTTCGATTCCCGTATCCCGCTCCACGAAGCAGAGTTTGCTTCGCAAACACGCTTCATGACGCAGCCAGGACAAAACTCTGCTGAGTGTCCCACCCCAATTTATTTAAAGCCATTCACTTGTGTTTTACACACTGATCTACTGGATATTGAAGGGCAGAAAAAAGAAACCACCTTCTGCTATTAGCGGAGGAACTTTAAAGAATGCGACTATTACAAATAACGTAACAATTGGGGCTAATCTTTTGGATGTTGAAAGACTCGAAGGGGGTAGAGTGGAAGGAAATTTTACATACCTACCACAGCCCAAAGATCTTTCACTTTGGATAAAGGCACTTATTGATTTAGCAGTCGGACTTATTTTGGCGTTCTTGGTTTTTAAATTAGGATGGAACGGATCAGTTTCTAATTAGTAAGCCAAAAGCTCCGCTCCATCAAATCTGCCTATTTCCCCACAGGAGTGAGCGGTAACGCGCGTTCGCGGATGAGGTGGTGAATTGCGCGGAGTTGCTCCTCGTAATTACCGGGATCGATGGTATTGAGCTCCCGCTTTGATGCACCCGTCTGTTTGGCAAAGTCGTATTGCTCGGCTGCAAACACCACAAAATCATGCGCCAATAGATTGCTGAGGTTCACCGCCTGACGCTTGGGCAGGGCATTGGCCGCGGCATGCGTAATGCGTGTGGGCAGGGAAAAGAAATGCTGCACGGGGGCGGAGATAAGCGTCTTATGGGTCCTGAAACGGATAGTTTTGAAGGTCTCCAGGAGGATCGCAAGCTTGTCCTTCTCCTCTATGGAGAGACTCAGCATGGTGTTCCGTGACCGCATGGCGTCCACAATCTTGCGTTCATCGGGTGTAAGCGGTTCCTTCTCCAAAAGAGTCTGTGCCTTTTCAATAAGAGCCATGGCACAGCCCACTGCGCTTTCATGCCGGGGGTACCTGGGA
>CAYMAT010000013.1:28318-29211 GCA_964388495.1 uncultured Candidatus Peribacteria bacterium | reverse complement strand
GGGAGAAGTTCCATTGAGACCAGAGAGATGTAGTCAGAACACACGAGTCTGATCGTCCCGGAGTTGGTCCTGCAGGTAGTAGGCGTCCGGGCAGAGCTGCGGCGGGTCCTCTTTTGCCACAAACACCACGCCATATTTGATGGGAGACTGAAAAAGTTCCCCTGCGCGCACCATATCCAGCATCCTCTGCAGCTGTCCTTCCCGTTTTCGCCAGTGGGGATCCGGCTTCCATGGCGGCACAGGAGGGTAATCTGGAAAATACTCCCCGTATTGCAAAAGGGCGTGCAGCTGGACGGCGAACTGTGCCGTGCACTGTGCCACGTACAAGCCATGGATTCTATGTTCATGAGAAAGCGGATCGTGCCCAAGAAGCGATAGTAATTTTTCACTCGTCTCCCGAGTAATGCGCCCCGTCTGTATTCCGCTTTTATACTGAATGCTCTGGAAACGAGCTTTGGGCGGAACAATGTTTTCTACTTCGGGATCCGCACTGATGGAAATCGCATTATCCGCATTGTCCGCGGCATGCAGAATATTTTTCCGATACACGGCAAACGGCTCCGTTTGCCTCTCCGTTTCCGTGGCAGCATCCGTATGGATGAAATAATCGAATCGCACTTTATTAATATAAACTTTTATCTAATTTGGTCAATCACCGGATGACCCACTCATTCAGGCGCTTTTTGACCTCCTGCCACCCGGGCATGAAGCGGTCCATGAACGCGTAGAAGCGGGCGTTGTGATTGCGCTCGTGGAGATGCACCAGCTCGTGACAGAGGAGGTACTCCAGCGCGATCTCCGGCAGTTTGGCCAGCTCCAGGTTGATCCAGATGAACCTGGTCTTGCGGTTGCACGTGCCCCAGCGCGTCTTCATTTTTTTGAGGTTCCAGCCG
>CAYMAT010000013.1:0-28308 GCA_964388495.1 uncultured Candidatus Peribacteria bacterium | reverse complement strand
GCACACCCACAATCCCCTCCCACTTCCGCATGAGGCCGGGCACGCGTTCTTTGAGCAGTGCGCGGTACCACTCCTGCAGAAGCTTTTCGCGGAGCTTGCGCGAGCTCTTCGGCCGCGCGTGCAGGAGGATGCTGTCTGCACGCAGTTCCACGCGCGGCCGCCCCGGGCTATCGATCACTTGCAAGGGATACTCGATCCCGAAAACCGGATGCTGCTCGCCCGTCACATACTGGAGCTTGGGAGGGCGGGGCCGGTAGACGAACTTCTGCCGGCTGCGCAGGATCCAGCGGAGCTTCTTCTCCAAAAATCCGCGGATGACCTCCTCACGCATGGCAAACGGCGCGGTGACGCGCACGCCGCCCGCCGGAGGCACCAGCTGCAGATACATGTGCCGGATGTCCTTACGCAGGATCACAGCCTCAATCTCGCCTACGCGTATGGTCTGCTCCGTCACGGGGGCACAGCATACCCACAACCGGACGGGCGTATACTTTTTTCATGTCGACCCCTCTCTTCACCAAGGATTCCGTGGATATCGCTGCCAGCGCACCCCGCGTGTGGGAAATACTGACGACGCCTTCCTGGATGCAGAAGTGGTGGAGCATCCCCGTGGAAGTGGAAGGCGGTCTGCCTTTGGCCGTGGGTACGAAAATGACATGGAAAGATGCCAATGGAACCCCTATCGTGAACGGAACGGTGCTGCAGATGGAACCGATGCAATCCCTGACTATCGCGGTCCATTCACCCCAGGACGGTCCGCCCCCCGTAACCCCGGCTGATTTCACTCACGCGTACGCCCTGGTGGATGTGGCGGGGAAAACACAGTTGTCGCTGATGATGGGCGACTTTGCCAAAATCCCCAGGGGCGAGGAGCATTTTGCAGAAGCGCGGAAGTTCCAGGGACCGGAACTGAAGAACATCAAGATGCTGGCGGAGGCACAATAACATCATGGAAAAACTGAGCCAAAATCCACAGGAAGGAACACGCAGACGCAGCCCGTGTAATACCGACGCCAAAGCCAGTATGATCACGACCATGGAAACCATGCGCGCCTGGGCGCAAACAGTATTGGCTCTCTGTACCAGCCGGCGCGGCGTGTGGGTGTTCTTTGGTGTGACACTGATATTGGGCCTGGTGGTATCGCGCGATTACGGCATTTCCTGGGATGAAAAAGCCATGCACGTGCTGGGCGAGGAAGCGTTCAATTACATCTTCCACGGCACCCCCTACCCCACGCACGTGGGGATACGGTTCCATGGTGCGTGGTTTGAAGTGCTCCAATACGCCTTGGAATCCCTGCTGCACCTGCGCTACGCGCGCCACGTGTACATGCTCCGGCATGCCATGGATTTCGTGTTTTTCTGGGCAGGGCTTGTGGGCATGTATGTGATCGGCATGCAGACCTTCAAGCAGAGGGGCTGGGCGCTCTTCTGCGCCGTCATGCTCCTGCTGAGCCCGCGCATTTTCGGACATTCCTTCGTGAACGCGCGCGATGTGCCCGCCATGGTGTGCTTCATCTGGAAAATGGCGGCCCTCCTGTACTTCCTGCACGAGCCGTCGTTCCGCAGGGCCATTCTTTTTGGCATCGCCAGCGGTTTTGTCATGTCCCTGCGCGTGGGCGGACTCTTCATTCCGCTGTATGTGCTGATATTTTTGGGCCTCCACATCCTGGAAGAGCACCTGCAGGGTTGGCACACGGATGGGAAGCGTTACGCAGGTCTCCTCGCGGTTTACGGCGTGACATTCGCCTGTTCCACCATCGCGCTCTGGCCGCTTCTCTGGTCGCATCCGCTACAGAACTTCATGGAAGCGATGAACAACATGATGACGGCGCAGCAGGCTGCGGGGGGATTTTATTTTGGAAAGATAGTCTCTGAACCGCTTCCCTGGCACTGGATCCCGGTGCAAGCCGCCATTAGCACACCACCGCTGTATACCGTGCTTTTTTTGGGTCAGGTTGCCGCACTGGCGGTTGCTGCATGCACAAAACCTCGCTCGCTCCTGCTCAAAAACCGGGATGCCTTGCTGTTCTTCCTGTGGTTCATCATTCCCATACTCATCGTCATAGTGCTCAAGGGCCATTTGTTCGATGAATGGCGCCACGTGTACTTCATCTATCCCGCGCTCCTGCTCCTTGCGGCACACGGTCTGCGGAATCTCTGGAACTGGATAGGCGCTCTGCATGACGAACGCAGAAAAGTGATCCTGCAGACGGGCGCGGTCCTCATTGTCCTAAGCACGTTTCTGGAAACGGGCATTTGGGTGGTCCGCAATCATCCGCTGGAATACCGGTACTACTCCATCCCCTCACGCTGGGTGGAAGGGTATTTCCCGCTCGATTACTGGGGACTCAGCTACCGCCAGGGTTTTAAATGGCTGCTTAATTACGACAAGAGCGAATTGATCACCGTGCAGGTCACGGGGAGCGCCGGCTGGGAGAACCTCAACATCCTCACGCAGGACCAGCGCCGGAGGCTGGTGGTAAAGAACTCGTCCTATCCCACCAAGTACATCCTGGATAACTACCAGTGGAAAGATTACCGCCACACCTTCCCGGAGAAGGACAAAATCCACGCCATTGAGGTAGAAGGCATGGACGTGCTGGGCATCTACCGCAATCCCCAATGGACGCCGGAAACGGATGCGGGAACGCAGCGCATGGAGGATTACAAGGTACAGGAGCGATTCAGCCCCGGAGACATGCCGTGACGGTCCGCGGTGTCACTTCCCCTCAAACGCCTTCTGGAGCGTGGCGATATCCAGCTTTTTCATCTTCATCATCGCCTGCATCACGCGCGCCACTTTGGCCTTGTCCTTGTCCAGGATCATTTTGGTCATGACTGCAGCGTCAATCTGCCAACTGACGCCAAACTTGTCCTTCACCCATCCGCATATTTCCGCCGTGGGGTCCGCGGAGAGCGCCTTGGTGTAGGCGTCGATTTCCTCCTGCGTATCGCAGGAGACATGGAGCGAGACACCCTCGCTAAACGTGAACATGTGCTTCAGGTTGCTTTCCATGGCCGTGAAATCCTGGCCGCAGAGGGTGAAAGACGAATATTTGATTTTGCCCTCCACGCCGTCGCCCTCCCCTTTTACATAGCGCTCGATGTGATTGATCTTGGAATCCGGAAACGTGGACACGTAGAGGTTGATCGCCTCTTCCGCCTTGCCAAACTGGTCCTGCACGTACATGAGACTGGGGATGATCTTCTGGCCACCGTCTCCCCCCAGCATCAGCTGCCAGCACACGCCGTATTTGTCCTGCAGCCACCCATAGCGCTTGCTCCAGGGGTAGGAATCAATCTCCATCAGCGCCTTGCCGCCCCCTATCAGTTTTGCCCACAGGCCATTCACTTCCTCAGCCGTATCACACTGCACAAAGAAGGAGATGGACGGATTCTTGGCAAAGACCGGTCCGCCGTTGAGCGCGTTCATCTCAAAACCGTTCAGGAAAAACTGCACCACCATCACACTGCCCTCGGGACCGGGCGTGCCTTCCGGAGAGTAGGACATGTCGCCGATCCTGGAATTCTTGAAAATCGATGTGTAAAACTTTGCCGCTTCTTCGCCTTCGTTATTGAACCAGAGGAACGGGGAGATTTTTTGCATAGGAGAATGGTAACAAAACATGGTGACGGCTGCCGGGCTTTTCGCTTACGAAATCGTTTCTCTCCGTCTCGACTGTTATTTGATTATTTATATAATTATGGTATAATATTCATTAATACACACTCCACACTCTCCTATGAACATGCGTTCGTTTCGCGCAACCATTGAAAGACATTCCGTCGCCGCACTGCTGGTGGCGGGGTTATTGATGGTCAGTTCCGCACTGACGCTGACGGACTCCTTTAATGGAGAGGCTTCGGCAACGTACGGCCCGCTCCCTGTTCCCGCTGTCGCCAAGAAATCGAGCTCTTCATCCAAGCGTTCCGTGCTCCGCAAGGCCGCACCGTCCTCCGCGGCAGGCAAGACCTGGACGGACCGCGAATGCAGCGACCGCAACAACGACGAGTGCAAGCAGAAGATGCTCGCAGTCCTTAAGGACGATTACAGCTGCTTCTTTGACGACCAGTGCAAATTTGCCGTCGTCTACTGCTCACTTATGAGTTCCGATTGCGACTCCGTACAGCTCCGCAAATGGTTCTTTGATACCTTCTTCACGGACTGTCTGGAAAAGGGCGATGCCACCTGCATTGCGGGCACCGCTTTCATGACAGGCAACTCCGCTCCTCTGGCCGTGAGTACGTGCGTGAATTCAGGAATTTGCCGGGAGTTTTTGGCAGGCTACCGCCGCGGCGATATCACCTGCAGGCGTTACCAGCCGTGCCTTGATGCGTTGGCATCGATGATCAAATCCCCATCCTGCGATACATGGAACTGGTGCAAGAATATGAAGAAGATCGACGAGATCTACACAAACGACTGGCAGAAATGCCCCACGCTGACGTCAGCGGACTGTATCGGAAAACTGGGTCTCACGCCGTATGTCACCGTGCCCCGCCGCAAAGACTGTCATTCCGACGGATACTGCCAGGATTCTGCGGAACAAACGGCAAGCACCCTTACACGTTCCTATGACTATGCGCATAACCCCATCCCCGCGTGCTTCCTGTGGAAGGAATGCAAGGACTATTTCCTTATGACAAACAACTGGGCCTGCAACGCGGCACATGTGGAACCCACGTGCACACGGACCACGAACGTCTTGAACTACCTGACCAAAACCAATCCTTCCTGCGTCACGTCCGGCGAAACTGGCAAGTGCCAGACGGATTTGAAGAAGATGCTCAAGTAAAAAATCCCGCGCGGGTCACCGTGATGATGAAGACCCTCCCTTCATCCACAGTTTGTGACCATCTTTGAGTGGCCCAGCGGAAGACTGCTGGTTTTCCTTCATGGCGTCACAGAGTGCGGAGGCCTTGGTGAGGAGATCGATGGTGAGATTGAACTTGTCGGCATCGTTTGCGGGCGGCGTCATGGATGTCCCCTTCTTGAGGGCTGCCTTGATCATCTGGCAGTATTCGCCACCACCTTTTCCCTTGGGGAATTTAAGAGGTTTTTCGCCCTCAGCCTTTTCACTGCTCGTGCTGGATGCTCCCGAACTGCTCTGCAGCCGCATGAACGGACGGGGAGGATGGTGGTCACCAAAGTCCGGCATGGCCGAAACGACGGGAGCGGAAAGAAGGAGAACGGTAACAACGGAGAGCGTGGAGGCGGTGCGCATATGAGGCACAGTGTAGGCCCTGGTTTTTCTGCACGAAAGGCAAAAATGAGGGGTGGCACGTGGGGTTCTCTTTCCGTATACTGCGCCAGCCCGGCTTCGTCTCCGACTTCGCCGTGGTACACGTTCTTTGCGCCAAGCCTCCGGTTATTTTCTTTTCAAACATCCCGTGCCGAAGACAGGCTCTGCCTGTCTGGAGGCACACACTGTAGGGAAAAGGGATGTCCATGAGGGGAAAAACCGCCAGGTTTTGCCACTCATGCCATCGTTCCCCTGTAGCTCAGCGGTAGAGCAGGTCGCTGTTAACGACAAGGTCGTAGGTTCGAATCCTACCGGGGGAGCCATATCTCGCTTATTATAATCAAATTATTTAATGTCATTGATAGGAACGATGCGGGTGCCGCGCCCACTGTTGCGGATGTACATTTCATGGTCAGTAACGAAATAGTGCGCCAGAGATAGACCAGTGCCCTGCCCAAGATAAACTTTCTGTATGTTTTCCAAGGCACTAGCCAACATTAATGACTTCATACCAACATTCTGCCAGTTAAAGAAGATTTCCATTTTATATAACTGTTTCTCATCTTTCTTACCTTCGGAATAAAAACAACAAACATGCGAGTTGAATTCCTTCAGCAAGACTTTTTCTTCAGAACCCTCTTTTTTAAAAAATAAAGACTTACTACCAGAGCCATAAACACGGCTTCCGTGTTTATATGCATTTATAAATTGAAAATGTTTGCAGTAATCCTTCACCACCGATTCAGGCAAAACCCGCTCATACAATGCCCTTTTCGCTTCATAGTTATTAATCGAAGATTTGTTTACCAGTCCAAAAATGTAATTGTCCAAAATAAAATTCATGAACTCTAAATCTTTGAATTGCTCTTCTGCCTTATCAGTAATGGACTTACAAACTTCAGCAAATAAGTAGTCCATTTTCTCTTCCGAGATGGCAAATGAATTCCGACAAAATATCTCAATTAACTGAAGATAAGTTGCATACAATTCTATGTGATACTTCTTCCTTGAATCATCAGTTTTAAGCTTAATAATTTGGTCCATGCAAAAGTTAATTTTCTTGTTCCATATCGAGAAATCGATGCTTTTAAAGTAATCCAAAATTAACTGCGAAGATGGCATAAACTAGATGATACCAATCTAAGGCCAAATACGTGAGTACTCAGGATTTTTTCTTTGGACTCCAGAGACCGAATCGCTTTAGAAGAAGTAACCATTTTAAATAATTTTCTGCATAAATTCGCTGAAGAGTAAAAGAGAAATGTGGCATTGCCTTCATTGGTGGAATTTTTTCTTTCTGAGCCAAGATGTGCATACTCTCTTTGAAAAACCATAGAAACATATGGCCGCTAACGGATAGTTTCATGGCTACCTGCTCTGCGTGTTCTAATACTTTGTCATAGTCATAAAGACAAATACTGCCATCCGCTTCGTAGCGTAGGGTCATGTGTGTCGCGCTATAGTTAATATGAACAAATTCACAGAGGTCACCGTAAAATTTCTGGAAAGCATCGTCGCTTTCTGGGAAGTACCCCGTTTTATCTAAAGCTTCAATCCGCTTATTCACATGAATACTTGTGACATTGATACTCGGATATTCTTCTCTGGTTTTTGGCCCAACTCCGATAGTAAGTCCTGCGAGTACTTCTAAGACTTTTTCTGCTGTAACTTCATCTTTCGCATACTGCCTGAGCGTCAGTAGAAGGTAAGCCACTGTGCCTGTTACCTCATAGTGACTGCGAGCAGAAGAAATTGCAGATAGTAATCGACCTTTCCGAATATCATTTTCGGCCGAATCCATCAATTCCATAGAACGAAACATTAAAGTTTGCAGAAGCTGGTGCGCCTTGTTTCCTGCTTCGCTTCCCACTCTGATAATCCATATTTTTCTTTGCTTTCTATGCTCATGGATAGTTTTTCGAATTTCCTTCCTAAGAGCGTGAATATGCTTCTTTCTTGATGGACGTTTAGAAACATCTTCCCTCCATTCTTTAATAATTTCAGCGCGTAGTTCTGGGGTCATTTCAATTGTAGCCATACACACATTCTACTCACGTTTTTAACTGGCTAGAGTCTAAGTTCTAGTGAATTTAGAATTAGTGACTGATTCTTTATAAATTGAATTAAACTCAGCTTTTGATTAATGCGATACCAATAGTCCATATCAGCCAAAAGTTTTAGAATAACGTCTGAATCGGGGAGCCATTCTTTCCAATTCAAGACACTGTACATAGCCAAAAAAACTCCATTCATTATTGGGCTTTCTGGATTTACTCTGCGATAATTCCTTCTCTAGGAGAGTTATGCGAAAAATCGCGAGCGTCATCCTCGGCTTCATCATAATTTGGCCCGTCTCCGCGGCCATGAGTGCGCCTGTTACCACTTCTCCCACACTGGCCCAGCACATTGAACAAAGGAAAGCAGAGCGATTGCGGAAGATGGGATCTGCCTCGTCCTCTTCATCTTCCTCAGCGATCTCCTCCGCCACTCGCCAGAAACCCTCGCGCCGCGCCTCTTCGTCTTCGTCGTATTCGTACACCGGAACCCCCGTCCGCGGAGTGCTGCAGATAGACCAGGTGGGCATGGGGGCGTCGCAGCAGATCGTCGGGACTGTTCCGTATACACTGCTTGCGTTTGACGCGACCGCAGGAAATGAAGACATCGTATTCTCCACGGTGAAGTTCCATGCGGAACAAGGAGATCTTTCGTCCGGAACTCAATACACACTGAACATGGTGAATGCCGACGGCACTCTTGCGCCTGTTGCCTACGCAACGTCATCGGCGGATATTCTCGCGTTCACCAATATCGATACCGTCCTCCGCCGCGATACCACGCAACGCTTTGTGCTGCAGGGCAGGCTGCTTGCCAGTGACGCGTCCCTGGCTGTGGGATTTTTGAAGACCGATCCGCTCTTTGTCCAGGCGCAAGGCATGCAATACGGCAGGGATCTGGCGCCGGGCATCCAGGTAGATGACACCCCCTGCAACGGCCCGTACGTGTGCCGCGTTGTGGTACACACGCAACCGGCGTTGCTGCTGTATAAGTGAGGAAAACATATGAATGAAACCCTCAGGAATGAAGATGATGGGTATATTGACAAATATTTGTTTTATAATATAAATTATTATCTTATTTTTTCTCTTGTATGGCCTCTTTAGAGACGCATATCGAAGAATGCCTCCGTTCTATTCACTACCACCCCACGTGCGCGGAGCTCGCGGATACCCACGTGAATGAGTTGATAGAATCCGCGGAGAAAACGAACAGTGTGAATGCGATGAGACAAGAGATTTACGCACGGGCCACGGACGCTGTCTTGATGAAAGAGAAATATTTCGGTCCACGCGTGAAATTTTTATCGCACCTTATTTCGTATCTCCAAAAAAGGCCTGAACAGAATCTTGCAGTTGCAGAAGACGGCTGCGGTACCGGTGTGGATCTGCATGTGGTGAGTAGCTTGCTGAAGAACAAAGTGTCACTCACGGGTATTGATACCAACCAAGCCGCGCTCGCCATCGCCAAATCCAGAGTTCCCCATGCGGAGTTTGCATCGGACTTTCCAGGGACCTCCTTTGACGTGATCTATGCAGATTACGTGAGCATCGATAACAACGATGTATGGGATATCGCCAAAAGAGGAGAGAAGAGCTTCCACGCGCTACGGACTCCGGGGGTCGTTTTGCAGAACTCGGACATGCAGCATCTTCGTATGCACATACTTTTTTTTGGAAAGAAATTTTCCAAAATATTGCCGCCGGAATTATTAGGGAAAATTGAAAACGGTCCCGATAGCCATCTCTGTGTTTTTGAAAAATAGCTGAGCCGGCACGAAACGACGGGGGTCATTTGCCCTGCACGTTCTCTATAACCGCTTTCACCATCTGCCCCGGCACGTGCGCGGGGCGCACGCAGCTGCCCGGGTGCCCCGGATGATTGCCCAAATCTTTTTTCTGGAAGGCGCGAATGTAAGGGCCCGTGACGATGATCATGAGGAAAGCGAATCCGCAGAAGAACAGGAACCCCATCCCCCACTCCAGGAGATGCTCCGTCTGCAGGGGCAGGGTGAGTGTGTTCTGCACAGAGACAAATCCGCTCAGCCACGCGCACGCCGCGCTGAGGAAAAGCCAGAAATAATAGTCGATGGGGAACGGCCCCGCCCAGCGGGAAAACCACGCGATATTCCCGCGCGTAAACTTCCTCCAGCCAAAGTGCGGATTGAACACGAACCACAGGAAATCCTCACATGCCGTGAACGCGAAGTACGCGCTGAAGATGGTGAATTCCAATGCCGGCGTCCACCGGACAAACACGGCGGGGAAATGGAAGAAGAAAAGCAGTTCCAAGCTCAGGTAGAAGTGGTATCCCGTCAGGTCTTTGCCGTTGAGGAGGCGCTTGAGCCACGGGCTCTGCACGCGCCATGAGGGCAGGCACGCGGCCCACCCGTTGCCGCCTTCAATCTGGATTTCCAGCAAGGCGACTACGGCGGAGAGCGCCAGGACAAAAAGCCACAGTGGCACGTAGGAAAATATTTCGACAGCGGGCATGGAGCAAACGCTATCAGTCTCCGTTCCTTTTCACCAGATCGCCCGGTTACTGCTGATCGGGAATGAAGCGGAGCGCCAAGCCGTTCATGCAGTACCGCAGACCCGTGGGCCTGGGTCCGTCGTTGAACACGTGCCCCAGGTGCCCCCCGCATTTGCTTTTGATTTCCGTCCGCGTTATGCCCAGGGAATTGTCCGGGACTTCCACCACGGCGTCCGGAGTGATGGGGGCCCAAAAGCTGGGCCAGCCGGTTCCGGAATCGAACTTCTGCTCGCTGCGGAAGACCGGCTCCCCGCAGTCGGCGGAGACAAACGTGCCGGCACGATGCTCGTTGAGAAGCGCACTGGTGAAGGGGGTTTCGGTTCCTTCCTCCTTGAGAATCTCCAATTGCTCCGGCGTCAGATCCGGATCCCACGGCGTGGATGCAGTATAGGGAACGGATGCGGACGGGGACCGCGGCGGCACCACCGCGCCCGTCTGCGCGGGAGGCGGATACGCGGGGGCCACTCCGGCCGGGGCTGCGGGAACGCAGGAAGCAAGAATAACGGCCGAACAGAGGAAAAAAGGGAGGGTTCGCATAGAGAAGGACGGTGTGCAGGATATCGCACTTCCCGTACACTGGGGACACTTTCCTCCCCTTTTCATGCGCAAGCTCATCAGTGCCCTTTCCACTCTGGCGCTTCTGGCCCCGGTTGCGGCCCAGGCGCAGTTCGCGGAACCCACCGACATCCTCAGTACAGCCGTGACCCAGTCGCACGGACTCCCTTTTGATTTCCGCGGAGAATTCCACGGGCATTACCAGGGATACTGGGCCTCCCTGTGGCTCACGGGCAGCGGACAGAAAGATGAGAATTCGCGAAGTGCAGCCAAGATCACGGTGGACGTGGCCAACCAGGGCAACACGCTGCGCGCCAAACTGGAAACACGCATGGTGGAGAAAAAGATGTACGTCATGATCCAGAGCGTGACGGGAAAAATGGAGAACGAGTTCATCACCGCTGCGCTGCAGGCGACGGGAAAGAAATGGATCATGAGCGACGTCATGGACGGGGAGCTGGCCACGTCCGATGAATCGCAAGCCATGGAATTTGCGCAGTATCTGCGTTTGGATTCCGTCAAAACGGACAGCGTGGGCAACACGCTCTACACGTTGATCCTCACGCGCGACGCTGCACGGGAACTTTCCCGCGAGCTGCGCAACATCACGGAACTGGTCCCGCAGCAGTCCGTCCCGCGCATCGCCCTCACCGTTACAGTGACGCTGGACCGCGACAACCGCCCCATCAAGACCGCAGTGGATTTTGCCGCGGAGACCGTGGATGCCGGTATCACGGGGACACTCACCGCCACACGCCGCAGTTCCCCCGTAACGGTGCAAGTCCCGGCGGGCGCCGTGGATACCTCTTCCCTGCCCTTCCTTGGCCTTCCCGATGTTCCGGATTTCTCCATGCCCGTGGATGACGGCAGCTCTTCCTCCGCGGACGATTCTTGGATGAACGACTATTACGGGAATGACTTTGGCCCCGACGGGCAGGAAGAACAGCCGACGGCATCGCCCAACTGCACATTGGCGCAGATCCGGAACGGAGAGTGCCAGGCCACGCGTTTCAACCGCCGGTCTCTCAATAGCAGCAGCGCGGCGTCGCTGCCGGAAGGCACCAATGTCCCGGACATCAGTAATGCGGATTACTACAGGGGAGACGCCAATGCCACGGTCACCATTGTGGAATACGCCGACCTGCAGTGCCCCTTCTGCAAGCAGTTCCATGCCGAGCTGAACCAGGCGCTCAAGGATTACCCGGGACGCGTCAACGTGGTGTTCCGCCATTTCCCCCTCTCCTTCCACAACAACGCCAACACGCTCAGCAACGCCGCGGAGTGCGTGGGGGCGCAGGCTGGCAGCTCCGCCTTCTGGAGCTTTGTGGACGCCGTGTACGGCAGCAGCACGGATGTAGCGGACTGGACGGACAGCGATATTGCCGCCCTGGCTTTGCCCAAAGACCCGGCTGCCTACCAGACCTGCATGCAGGCGCACACGTTCCAGATCCTCATCGACGCGCAGGCGAAGGCGGGGGAAACCGCCGGCATCAACGGCACGCCCACCTCTATCCTCATCAACCACCGCACCGGCAAGCGCGTGCAGGTGATGGGCGCGGTTCCGTACGAGGAGCTCAAGGCCCAGCTGGACGCGATCCTCCGCTGACCATGCGTCTGCACAGGTTCATTGTGGATACCGATCTGTCGCGCACTGCAGCCGCAGTGTCCGATCCGGAGCTCTGTCACCAGCTCGGCAAGGTTCTGCGCCTCACGCCCGGGGATCAATTGATCCTGGTGGACGGAAGGGGCGCGGAGGCCACGTGCGTTATCGAATCCCTGGATGCCAAAACCCTCCGTGTGAAGGTTGCGGAAAAGCGACCCGTGGACACGGAGCCCTCTCGCCACGTGACGCTCTGCTGCAGCATCCTCAAGCGTGAGAACTTTGAACTGGTGGTGCAGAAGGCGACGGAGTGCGGGGTCAGCGAGATCATCCCCCTCATTGCGGAGCGCACGGTGAAGACGGGGGTCAAGATGGAACGCCTCCGTGCGATCGCCAAGGAGGCAGCCGAACAGAGCGGGCGCGCAAGGATTCCCGTGATTCATGAACCGATGCAGTTTGCGGATGCCTTGAAACTCGATGGCACCAAATTCTTTTTCCACACCGGCGCCGGGGAATCCGCCCATCCGACCGTCCCACCGTCCGTCCAGCGGACTCTGCTTTTTATCGGCCCGGAAGGCGGCTGGACGGAAGCAGAAGCGACGTTTGCTCGGGAAAAGGCCTGTATTGTTGCAGGACTTGGTAAATTGACTTTAAGAGGCGAAACAGCAGCTATTGTGGCATCTTTCATATATTGTAATAAAGTGATATAACGTCAATTACGCAGGAGTCCCCTGCGTGATCCTTGAAAGCTAGCCGAATATAGATTCTCCGCATCGTGCCCTTTATGGTGAGGTCAGGATTGCGGAGAATCTTTTGACGGTCCCACTCTGGGGCCGCGGAGCTTCTCCCCAATCGGAGTATCTGAAATGTTGCAAGTACGCATCATTGGTGGCCGCCCATTCGTGATCAACACGGGCAATGTGCCTATCACGATCAAGGCCGGCTCCGAAATCCCCGCATGTTTCGTTACAGAGGAAAAGCGGAGCAGGCTACCCACGGTTTGTGGGTATCACTGTCACCACTGTGGCGCCTCCAACTCCAATGAGGAGTTGGCGGATCACAATTGTTGCGTGTCGTGTGGCGAAAAATTGTTCGGCTAGGAATAAACCCCCGTACGCCATCAACGGCGCACGGGGGAACTTTTTTAATTGATGAAACAAGATTACAGAATCACCATCCCGTCCCCAAAGCTGAAGAACCGGAATTCCCGGTCAATCGCTTTCTGATACTGCTCGAGGATATTTTCGCGTCCTGCAAACGCCGCTACCAGCATAAGCAAACTGCTTTTGGGTACATGGAAATTGGTGATCAGCCCTTCTGTAAGCCTAAATGTATACCCCTCACGGATGAAAATATTTGTAACCCCTTTTGGCTTTTTTATCATGCCCTTTGCGTCTGCAGAGGACTCCAGTGTCCGCATGACCGTGGTGCCCACGGCAATCACTTTTCTCTTTTCTCTTTTCGCTCGCGCCAAGATCTCCACTGTTTTTTTCGGAATCTCATACTCCTCAGAATGAAGCTCCCCTTTTCTCCATTGTTCCTCCGTGAGCGGAGCGAATGTTCCCAGGTGCACGTGCAGTGTGACATCCGCGGTGATGATCCCCTTCTTTTTCAGCGACGCGAGTACGCGCGGCGTGAAGTGCAGTGACGCCGTGGGTGCGGCGATGGAGCCCGGCACTTTGGCGAAGATCGCCTGGTAAGCCTTCCGCTGCTCCGCGGGGCTGAGGGGCGTGTGCTTGATGTACGGCGGCAGCGGCATATTGCCGTGGCGATGCAAAATCGAGTGGAAAGTGGAAAGTGGAAAGCTCGGCTGAAGAACCCATTCGCGACCAGATTGACCGAGTACAGTACAGGTGAGCTTTTTGCTAAGCGTGAGCGTCTCGCCAATATTCAGCCTCCTATTTGCCCAAACTTTCAGTTTTCCACTTTCCGTTCGCAAAAAAAGAGCACTGACCTTCCCGCCGGTGACGCGTGTAAAGAGGAGCTTTGCGGGGATCACCTTGGTGCGGTTGAAAACGATGACGGCGCCTCTGGGCAGAAAATCCGCCAGTTTCCGGAAGGTGGAGAATGATGTTTTGCCTGTTTTGCGGTCATGGATGAGCAACTTGCTGGAATCCCGCGGGGATGCGGGCGCCTGGGCTATCCGGTCCTCCGGGAGGACATAATCGTACTGCCGGAGAACAGACTCAAAGTTCTGCAAGCTGGCGCAATTGTACCGGGGAGCCGGGATTGCTTACACTCCCTCCCATGACTCTCCCCCGCTTCCTCCGCTCCTTTATCCTGGTTTTCGTGCTCTTCCTGCTGCTGGACTCGTTCTGGCACATGGGAGTGATGGCCGATTTCTACCTGCAGCACCTGGCACCCGCCCTGCGGGGCACCAAGCCGTCCCTGGAGTGGGGCATCGTTGCACTGCTGGGCATCAACGCCGTCACGGCCACGTACATCGTGCAGAGTCACATTGACCAGAAGCGCAGCGTCGCCGACATCCTGTTTGTGGGGGCTCTGTTGGGCTTTACGGTGAGCGCTTCCATCAATCTGCTGAACCTCTCCATCCTGGGCTGGTGGGACATCATCCTGGTGCTGACGGATACCGCCTGGGGCGTGGTGGTGGGCGTTTTGGGGGCAATGGCCGTTCTGGTCACGACACCCAAGACCAAAAAAGGGATTTTTGGCTTCTTGAAGCGGAAAAAGAAGTAAGAGGACCAAGTGACAAAAATTCATAAATATTGTATAATATTTATGCGTGTACACAAACATCACACAACACATTCACTGGGCTGTTCGATGGTGCAAAACGCATCCCGCACACCTCTCCGTGGTGCTCACGGCTGTTGCCTGCGCCGTGACCATGACCGTGCAGCAGAACGGGCTCCAATCCCTGCTGTGGCCCCGCCCCCGGGAAGTCATTGTGACGCCGTCTTCCAGTTCCGCCTCTTCCCTGTCCTCGCGCCGCCGCGCCCCGTACAGGGTGACCCGCCGCAGGCCCGTGCGGTCCCCCGCATTGTCTTCTGCACGCAGGACCATCGTCCCCCGCTCCTCGTCTTCGGTCATGAGCAGGCGCCCGTGGCACCCCGCTGCCAATACCTCATCCGCATCGTCGCACATCAATTTCTCGCCGGCATATGAAGCCATGCCCGCGCCCGCACAGGGCGCATTCCCCGCCTTTGGACATGCGGTGTATCCCGTCTCCCAGGTCCCCAACTGGGGCGCCATGCACAACGCCGCACAGTGGAACCGCACATACGCGGAGCTGACGCGCGACGATCTGGTGCCCGTGCCGGCGTATGACATGCAGAAGCTGATGACGCCCTTTAAGACCGTGGTGGCGGACCAGGATGAGGAAGAAATCACGCGCAAGCTGTTCTACTCCACCAAGTATTTCGGTAAATATGATTTGGACGCCGGCGAGTTCACCGCCATTCATCCGGGAGTGGACCTGAAGCTGGCATTGGGCACGCCCATCGCCGCCATTGGCGGAGGACGCGTCAATACCGTGGAAAGCAGTCCTGCACTGGGCACGCACGTGGTGATTGAGCACCGTTTGCCGGATGGAACCTATTACTCCATCTACGGCCACCTGGGCAGCGTTTCCGTGGCGGCCGGGCAAGACATTACTGCCGGACAAACGATTGGCACCGTGGGTATGACGGGCAATACCAGCGCCCCGCACCTCCATTTGCAGGTGGACCGCGGGCAGCCGGGCGAGGTAGAGCACATTCCGTATTTGCCCAAGACCGAACCGACTCCCCAAGAAGCGGCTCTGCATGTAGTGCACCCGATACATTTTATTGAGCAGTATTGATTGGAGAAGAACCGAAGAAACAAGGAACAGAAAATACTTAAAATCAGTGAAACAAATTATCATTGATATTTTTGTCTCTTGTTTCTTCGGTACTTACGTACATAAAAAGAGCCCCGCTTGCGCAGGGCTCTTTCTTTTTAGTTGAGTGGATTTATTTGGTAGCCACCGGAGCCGTGGGCTTCACCACCGTGTATCCGGCGGACGCCGTGACCGTGGGAGCGTGGGACGTGCCCAGCGGCGAATCCTTGATGGTGAGCGTCAGGTACGGATCATCCGGGTACTTCCAGCTGGCGGTGCCGGTGTACTTGTAGAATCCGCAATCCTTGGGGATCACCTTGCCGCTGCGCGTGGTAATGGCATCCGTGTTGTTCTTGATGTCCTCCAGCGTGGCGGTGCCGCGCACGCACTTGTTCCACGTGGGGTTACTGGGCGAGAACGGATAACCGTCCTCTGCCAGGACCACCGGACGGGGGATGTGAAACAGCGCCACTACCTGCGGACGCAGAAGTGCGTTGATGTCCGCACAGAGGGCGGGGTTGGTGAGCTGGTATTCCATCACCGCTTCCGCGCGGCCCATGATCAAAGAGAGCATATCCGCCGCCATCGCAATTAATTCGCCGTCGGTATCCTGCGGCAGACTGCGTTGCACGCTGCAGATGAACGAGATCTCCTGATCCGAGAGCGGGACATCATTGCCTCCGCCAAATCCGGCGGGAGGTGTTTGCCCGGGACGCAGACCCAGGTTGAAGGCGATCTGGGCGATTCCGGCCAGGATGCGGTTGGTATCGTGACCGCGGTGGCTGCCGTTGCCGGGATCCGTCTGGCGATCGCCGCCGGAAGCGGACGGAGGTTCCGCCTGCTGCTCATTCCCCTGCCCGGAAAAACTGGAGGACGAGTCCGAAAACACGCTGGACGAACTGCCGCACTCATCTTCGCAACACACACCGCAGATGGCCTGGACCGGACTTGCCAGGACGGATGTGGCGCAGATGACCGTGCATACGGCCAGGAAAGCGGCGTGCGCGTGGGGCGCGGATAAACGCGAAGAACGGAGGGGGTTGAGATGCATAAGGAAGTGACTGTACGACTGCCGCTCCCCTAGCGCAAGACCGCCCGGGCCGTGGAGCCCGGGCGGAATGGCATGATCATGCCTATTGTTCGTCATTCCGCGCCCGTTACGCCTTGATCTTCTTGCGACCGATACCGATGCCAATGCCCGTGCCGCTCAGCGCCACGCTGCCCATCATGAGGTTCTCGATCAGTCCCACGTCTGCACCCGTGTGGGGAGGCTGGACGATGGTGAGGTCATGCTTGCTGCAGGCGGGGGCGATGACGCCGTTCTCCACCAGGGATCCGTACGTGCGGAGCACTGCACCGCCGCGGAGGTTCTTGGGCAGACGCACCGTGATGTGGCGCGTCCACTTTTCGCCGGGCTGCAGGGTGGGAACCGTGAAGCGGATGTGGTTACCTTCTATGCGTCCGCCGCCGGAGTCCTCAATGATCATCAGGTTGGGGTCGTAGAAGAAGGCGACGTCAAAGTTGCCCAGGGGCTGGCGGTACATGTTCTTCACGCACAGACAGTAGACAACGGTGTCACCCGCAAACGCCTCATCGCGGTCCGGGCGGACGTCCATGCCGATCTCCGGCGTGACCGCAAAGTTGGCCAGCGGGTCCACGGCGGCAACCTGCTGCGTGGAGGATGCCCAGCCGGAAACGGTGTTGCCCTGGTAGGCAGGGTTCCCGGAGGATGGATTGGGCTGGGGGTTGAGCACCGCACCCGTTCCGCGGCGGAAGTACGGGAAAATGGAAGACGAGGACGAATCTGCCTGATGCAGCGTGACCGTCTCCGCATGCGCCAGACCGGGAAGGGTCAGCGCCACGAGGGCCAGGGAGCCAATGGACAGGGCGGCAAAGCGCATGGGGTGGGTGAAAAAAAGGATTGTTAAATTACCAACTAATATTAAGTTTGTCAAGTATATGGAAAAACAGTACTAAACAGCTAAATAGGACGATTTAACCCTTAAATAATGAATTTTTAAGGGTTTGTCTGACCCCATTGAGGATCAAAAGGAAAGAACAAATGTCCCGGATATTTCTTCAAAGAAAAGGTTGGCCGTTTTACCGTTTGAGACAAATCTGCACTATAAAGGATTCCCTGCTCTTCATGGGACCGTTTTTCAGTAGAAGGTAACTGTTTCCATTCTTTGGCTGTTTCAGCCAAAGATTTAATAAAATGAACAGCGTTTTCCAGTGTATGTAAATGCTCTTTTTGTCCGTTACGAAAAGGATCTTGGTAATTTAAAGAAAACGTACGATTACCAAAACGAAATTCGTTATGACGAAGTGGGTATGGCAATCGTGGTCGTCGCAATGCATTGGAAATACGGACACCTTCAGCGGTATTTGCCCATAAAGCATGATGGGTAAATCGTAGATGAGAGGATCGCAGCTGATTTCTCAGAGCAGATTCATTTACATCTTCGACCTTTTCGGCAACTACACAAAAACCACGGAAGGGTTCATCACCTTCATTATCTTGGGATCGAATTTGCCCCTGCCATCCGTCCATTGCGACACATCCAAATATAGGCAAAACTTCAGTAATAAAACTTTCAAATTCCTCTGTTGTGCATACCGTTCTTGAAAAAGGCAGAACAGCTTTTCCTCCTATCCTTATTCCTTTGAGAAAACCCAAGAGTGTCCTTGCACGCTCATGAACCGTTGCATCCGATTGGATATGATTACACTGCTCTAAATTGCGTAAAATTCCGATATCAAAAGGAAAACCTGGAATTTGATTTGTCTGGAAAATACGCTGTAGTTCTGCAGAGTTAACTTCCAAACAGGAAGGGTTTTGCACTGAATTCTGATCATCTCTATGAAGAGCTACTCTTCCACGCTCATTCATCCATGCCAAAGGATCGGTACTAGTTATATGGGCTTGTTCCTGAAAACCAGATCGCCGAATTTCACGCTCAAGACTGAGCCCGCCACTATTTATATCCAAAATATTTCCATTTGGCGCCAGTCCTCGCTCTATCAAACCCATGAGAATAGCCGAAAGTGCACGTTGCATATCTCCAGTGCCAAGTTCGTCTGCCTCTAAATGAAGTTCATCAAATAAATCGCGATGTCTATCCCAGAATTGTCTCACTCCATTTGAACCTCGTCCCTGGAGCCATCTTTCAATTTCATATTTTCGCTCAGCAGGCGACGTGCGTAACAATAGTCTGAAAAGTTCCGACTCAGAGTTAGGCGCAGAATTTTCCTGGTTCCTTTCCCTGATGTGTGTCTGAAGCATGGAATCCGATACTCCCGTTCCATACTGGCATTGCAAAGAATCACGGTATTTATCAATTGCCTGATCATAGACACCCTGCTGAACCGTGCCTCGCGCATAACACGCAGTCATCCTTACATCATCATTGCCCTCGCGTAAGGCACGCTTAAGTAATTGCTGCAATTCAGGGGAATTATACGGCCACTCCAATGCGATGATACGATCAATATTCAAACGGATTCCCACATTCAAACATTGGCTCATCGCAAAAATAACAACCTTATGGGCTCCGGTTCGCCGTGCCTCCGCTGCATCTGCATATGCAATCTGACGATATGCCTGTGATGTTTTCCCGTGCACGGTATAAAAATGAACAGAGGAATTGTTCTGTCGCGACCATTCCTGGCAATACTGCTCAATCCGTTTGTAAAAATGTAGTTCTAACTCATTAGGCTCAGGCGTCTCTTCCCCGGTCGCAGGACGAATGACTCCTTTTGCCCGCATATTCTCTGCGATCAAAATAGATGACCTATCACTTAGGTAGGAATTCAGTTGCATCTTTACCCATTCGACCAGACTTTCGGGCATGGCGTCATTAGCGCTTACTAGCTTGGGGCTAAGAATGAACTGCATGCAAGCATCTAATTTATATTTGGCATGAAGTGTGGAATTGGAACAAATAGCTCTAATAAATTCCATTTCCTGAGGACTAAGTTCGTAATCAAGCATCTCCACTTTTTCCAGCCAGTTTTCCGGCTGATCTAATGTAAGTAGCGTGTTGTTCAAAGCCTGACGAACACGGAGGGGGCTCAATCCCCTTTCCACCGGCATATCTCTTCCTTGGGTTTCACGAACATCTGTTTCGTATTTTCGAGTTCTTTCCTGCGGCGTTGTGAAAAGGTCATGAATAATAACGGGATCAGCAACCGTATTCATAATTGGACTTCCAGATAATGCCACTACAAAACCATTTCTACTTAGATGCGTTCCTCTGCCATTTTGGCCATGAATCAATCGATCTATGAGTCGGGTCCACGTTTTGTTTCCGTCTACATAATGTGCCTCATCTATAACAAGAATATCCCATTCTTGTTCGCATAATTTATCAATAATGCGTACTACCTCAGCCTCAACTTCCGCCTCCGTTTCTTCCTCGGAATTTTCATTTATGTTTCTCTGTGAATGAATCATGGAATACGGACCGAATACTATTTCTCTATCCTGGATAATTTCTGCAAGTTGTTCGTTTTTCAACGCTCTATCAATTACTCCTAAGGTTGGCGCTTCTTCCGGATCAACATAATAACAATCTCGTGTCGGCTGAGGTGCAGAGTCTGGTCGAATACGGTTTGGTAATTCCTGAACTACTGGCAATGGCGCAAGGTATAACATCCGAGGTTGCTTTCCGTCCTGTCGTAATTGCTCAAATAAATAAATGGGAATCGGACTTTTGCCTCTACCAGGTTCGAATCCCACATATAACTTTCGCCTCTCTTTTAACAACTGGATCGCGATGGATTGTCTTAATGCAGGGAAAGGACAATTGCGACCCTGTTCTATTAGAGTCGTTACAAGACTGTTGGGATGCATCTGTGAACAGGAGCGTTGTATGAAATTCGCTAATTCCATAAATAATCCTGCATGGATTGATGGACTCGTAACACCAACATTTGTAGCCATTTGGGACAGATGCTCTAAAACAATATTGGGTGCCTGTGCACGCACCTCTTGCTGTCGCTCAGGATCATCAACTCCGCAAGCTAGAAGAGTGGCATATATATCCTGCAGTAAGACACGCATTGCTACGGCACGCACAGAAGGAACATCAAGCACCGCTTGCGGATAGCTTAAAAAATCCCCTCCTTCCAATCCAACTGGTCTTTGACATCTCCCAAGATAGGCACTTATAAAAGAAGTAATACCAGCCCGTTCATCATCACCAATTTGCCGCAGAGAACATAAAACATCGGCTGCTGCATCAACCCCCAAAGACGTAGCTAATCTCAAGATATCGTAATTTTGAATACGGATAATTTCCTCATATTCATCATTTGTTCTTTCAGAAGATTTTTTTTGATTTTTTCTCCCGTTATTAGCTATAGGGAATTGATCTTGGAAACGAATAGGCTCATTCCCTGCAAGGTTATTATTTGTTAAACCATTCTGGATAATTTCAAATAAAATACGACGGCGAGACAAATTGATTTCTACAACTAATTCATCTGGCAAATCATGCTCAGTCAGCATCGACTGAACCCGACGGCAAAAATCAATGCTCTGATCGAATGTTCCGAGCTCCTCTCGGAATCGTATAGAAAATTCAGCAAGAAGAGTTTGCAGAACTCCACTGTATTGGGGGAATTTAGAGACAATGTGCAATTGCTCTCTCTGCACTAACGGTAAAATGTCGTGATCAATAGATTGCATAAATGCAAGAATTATTCATCGGAAGATTGAAGATTTTTGACGATATACATCTCCCTAATAGTACGAAGGTATGTACTTAAATGTCGAAGCTCCTCAATAGCATTAGAGCGTTCCGTGCCTGATTGACTAATAGCCTGAGTGGATAATTTCTCTAATTGATCTCTCAAGTCTTTCAAATCATTCAAGGCATCTATTTCATATTTTTCTATTTGTATATTTTCTTGTTTTACCCTTTCTTGATCTTTAGCAGAGCCAATTATTTCTAAGGTTGCTTCAAATTTTTGTAAGCCATTTGTTCCTCTTTCCATAATAAATTCTAATAACTGCTCTTCATTAGTGACGATATCCACTGCCGCAATTCGCTTTTGCATGGATTTTTTGACCGCTTCACGAATTACAGGATCTAAACCATCCATAACGACAGCTGACTCCAATGATTCCCTAATAAGAATCTTCATTCTTTCTACATCAACTTCTTGAATTTCCGTAGATTGAATTTTTTCAGATAAAGAATCCATGGCACTCCTGAGCTGTTTACCTAATACATTTATTTTTTCTCCGTCTAAACTAGTTGAAGCGGATAACAATACACCCTCCAGATCCGAGGCAAGATGATCTTTTAGTCTATGAGCAAAACTCTCAGAAAGTTTATTTTTATCTATTCCATAGATAGAAAGCATTTCATCCTTTCCAAAAGAAGCGTCTGCTAATTCGATATTTTCTGATATTTCACTTTCTTCAGTCTCATTCTTTTTTATACTTTCTTTTTCTAAATCGTATAAGGAAGAAGAAAGCGCATGCACATTTTCCGTATCCCATTTTTGCAGAGGACATATTTCACTCACCATTACATTCACCTCTTTTAACAGAAGACCTTTACATTCAGCGGGGAGCTGATATTCAAAACCATCAATAATAATTGTATTTGGCACTTCTTCAATTTTTAATCTTAGATTTGCTGATAATTGAGCTAATTCGTCCATAGTTTTTATTTCCCCGTTTGTTCCGATCTCTTTTTTTTCAATTTTTATTTCACCTAATTGTCTTTCAAAAGCGTGCTTAAGTTTTAAATAAAAATTTAAATCAGGATTATTGGATTCAATTTTTAAATTATTAACAAGATTAATCTTTACACCGGAAAGCCAGTTTTGAAAATTTTCAAAAGTAAATTTTGAAGTTTCAAGGCTAGATATAGTATCTATATTTTCGGGAAAGAAATTTCTCAACTCCGATTGAACTCTAAAAATATCTTCTTCGTGTAAAAAATATTTTAATGATATCCTAAGAACACTTTCTGTAGCATTTTCTGAAAAGGAGAAACTGCAAAAATTTTTAAGCTCTGCTAAATTTTGGTCTGAAAGATTTTTGTTTTCAAACTTAGATATAACTATTAATATTTCTTTTAATATCTTCTTCCAAAGAAGAATATATTCAAATTGATTATTGCAAAGTGATGTTTCCGGTAATAATTCCTCTAAAGCATTTTCGATATTTTTTTGCAATTGGCTAATTGCCTCTATCAGAGAAGAGGCAAATTCGCCTTTGGGCTTTTTTCCATATATTCGCGCAAAGTCTTTAAAAATATTCTCTCGAAATTCTCCTACCGTACGATCATCTCTATAGTCTATAAATTGCTTAATAATCAAATTTTTACTAATTCCAATAGTTTGAGCTTGTTGTGGATAAGTAGACCATATTTTCTCTTCTGAGACTAAATCTTGACTCAAAGTCAAATATTGCTGTGGATTTGATTGCTTAGCAACTTGAAAAAATTTTTCTATAATATTAGCTAGAAATTTTGGTTTAGGATGATGATCAATATCGCATAAAATTTCTAAATTTTTGGTTATTGAACTTTCTTCTTCTTTAAGAGTGCCCCAAAACCCTCCAGAAAAAAGTGTTGAAACCATTTCTTGATATTCCGATAAGGCACGCTTAAATTCACTTTCTAATAAAATAAAGCCTTGTTCTAGATTCATAATATCCCCTTTATCAGTCATTATTCTCCCACCTTTTTGTAGGTTTAAACATTCCTTTTTCCAATCATAAAATCCTTTCCATAAATCTACCTCTGTTTGTTCCCATAAGACATTAATTTCATTATAAGAATGAGATAATAGAAAAACAGCTGGTAATTTATTTTTTGAAAATAACTCTTCGTTAGTCCACTGATATTTAAAATTAGGAATTTTTTTAGACCTTTCAATAGCTTCCTCTGCCGTGATAGCCCAAAAACTTTTTTCAGCGGTTATGACTTCTTCCTGTTTAGTCGAAGGTTTTTGAATTATTTCACCATCTTGAGGAAAAAGATTTAATAGCGATTCTTGAAATTTTTCGTCAATTTCAAGTTCTAGAAAATAAACTGTTGTTAAAACGGATTGCTTGCAGTTACGAGAAATTTGAAAAGAAAGTGCATTTTTGCATATCTCGAGAATTTCAGGGGAAATTTCATTTGTTTCAAAATCCTGTATTATCTGTAAAGCAATGTGAATTTCTTTTTTAAAAATCCCAACATATTCAGATGCATTATCAATCCCCTCAAGCGAGGAGGTGCAATTTTCTTTTATTTTTATAATTATTTCTTCAATTACAGCGTAAGCTTTTGCTTTATTAAAATCTGAAATTTGATCAATGCAAAAATTTGTTATTGCTGTTTCCATGACAGCCTTACTCATTAAAAATTTTCCACGACTGATTCTATGAAGCATTTCATTGTAAATTATGAAACTTTCTTTAGTTTTCTTTTTTTTGTCCTGCTCCCAGCTAACGTAGTACATCTCTTCGGTCAGGAGATTCTGAGAAAAGTAACCTTTGTAATTTATGCTTTCACCTTTTCTCATTTCTTGCAAAAAACCTTCAACAAGTTCCTTTGCAAAGGAAGGTTCCGGTCCATGAATTTCCCAGTTTAAACGAGAGTCAAAAAAATCATAAAAAGTTTGAGCTGTATTATCATGTCCTTTCAAGATGGCAGGGACAACACAAACATTATCCGTATCTTTATATGCTCTTAAAAACGTCGTTTCTAATACCTTAATATTTTTTTGAAACAGCCGCAGATGCTGTAATGGAGGATGATTGGGGAGTTTAAATTTACATTTATCTGCCCATTCAAGATATTTTTCTTCCAAATCTTTTTTTGTTCTTTCCCATAGAGCAACGATTTCACTCGGCGATTTTTTAAAAAAGTAAAATTTCGGCAGTTTATCATTTGCGAATAACTCTTCATCAGTCCATTTATACTTAAATGGTATGCTAGAAGACTCATTTTTAATTTCAGACTTATTTTTTTTAACTGTCATTTTTTCCTTAAAGGAAATTTTTACTTCCGGTCTAATATTTTGCTTAATCCGCACAAATTGTGCTGCATCCAAAGAAAGTCCTGACGGAAAATCTACAATTTTCTCCAACATGCGATCTTCCTCTAAATCTGTTAAATCAAATATTTTTTCAACTTCCTGTCCCGCCTTTTTAAGGGCATCTAAAATCTGTCCATTGTCTTTCTCTACAACATTTTCAATAAACTTACGAATATCCATTTGAAAGCCAGTGATTCCCTCTCTGACTGCACCAAAAATCATATCTTCATTCACATCTGTCCTTTTTGTTGCCACATCTACTTTTTGTAGAAGAGTCGCTATGCCTGTTTTAAAATATCTTATGAATTGCTCAAAACGCTGATATTGAACATCTGTAACCTCACTTGGAGTCGAAAATTCAGTGCGAAATACGCCCAAGACTCTTGTTTCTAAAAGCATTTCTATTCGTTTAAGAAGTTCTTTCTTATTCCAAGCAAGGTCTTGTAACTCACCTTTGCTAGATGATGAGTTTAAAGCCGTCCCAGTCTCTAAATTCTCCTCAATTGACATATTATATTTATGCATTTTAAATGCATTATGTCAATTCAGTCATTTTCACTAAAACTGCGTTTACGCCACCTCCAGCAGCACCGGGAGGTGATCGCTGACCTGCACGTCGCTCAGCACCCGTGCCGTCACCCCTTCCATGTCTTTGGGGCACAGAAAGAGATCCAGAGCGTTCTTAGGCTTAAAGGCGGGGAAGGTGTGGCTGTGGGAGTTCACGATTTTGAGCCCGCAGGATTCGGCCAGGTCGTGGAGCTCGCGGGCACCCTTGAAGACGTTGAAGTCCCCGCAGACGATGATGTTCTTGCGGCCGTTGATGATGGCTTTGAGCTCCTGGCACTGCTTGCGGCGCGTGCTCTCGCGCAGGGCAAAGTGCACCATGAGCAGCTTGATGTCATTGGGCAGGCTGATCTCGAAAATGAGCTTCTTGGTGCCGCTCTTGAAGTACTGGCGGTGGAAATGGAGCGGTTTCTCCGCGCAGAACGCGTTGCAGTTATCGCGGAAGAACGGCAGGAACCGCAGGGGGCTGCGGCGGCCGTATTTCACGTCTGCATGGAAGTGGTAACTCTTGGGATGCGGGATGAAGCCGTGCTTGCGGTGGACTTCCACAAAGCAGCAGAGGTCCGGTTTCTCGCGGCTGAGCAGGTTATAGAGCGACTGGCGAACCTGGCGGATGATGCGGCGGGGCGTATACAGGTAGCGATAGCCCTGCAGCAAATAGCTCTTGAGGGACCCGTTCAACCCGGTCCCATACCCGACGTTATAGAGCAAAATGCGCATGGAATGGAGGTTTTTCTCTGTTGTTGACATTATAGCAGAAAGTGACGAATTAAACAATGCCGCGAGAAATCACAATAACAGACTATTACGCGCATACCAGAAAAATCGCGAGAATTTCTGTAAGAGTCGGGGTGCAATTCTATAAGATTTCTTAATGCATCTAAATACGTATTAACAAAAACATAAACAGAACAAGGGCCGCAGCCGACAAGCTTAACGCGCGAAGGCGAGCTCTGCTTGCCTGGAGCGCCACTTTGCCGGTTCCCAGGACCAAGCTCTCGAGCGCAAGCCAAAGGCGACGCGCGAGTGGCTTTGGGACGCAATCCCCGAAGGGGGAAGGAGAGCCCGTGAGAGGGACACCGGAGGTGGCCCTTTCACGAATTTATTTTCCCGCCCTTTTCCGCTCGTGCTCCTTGAGGAACTTTTTGCGGAGGCGGATGTTCTTGGGCGTGATTTCCACCAGCTCGTCATCGGCGATGTACTCCAGAGCCTGCTCCAGCGTCATGGGTGTGACGGGCGTGAGGTTGATGGCTTCGTCACTGCCGGAGGCGCGCATGTTGGTGAGCTTCTTTTCCTTGATGGGGTTCACGGTGAGGTCCTCGTTCTTGGAGCTTTCACCCACAATCATGCCTTCGTACACATCCAGACCCGGCGTGACAAACAGCGCCCCGCGCTCCTGCAGGTTCCAGAGGGCGAATGCGACGGTCTTGCCCGTGATCATGCTGATCATGGATCCGCGCGTGCGGCCGGGGAGGTCGCCCTTGTACGGCTCGTAGTTGATGAACGAGTGCGTGAGGATCCCCTCGCCGCGCGTCTCGATGATGAAATCGCCGCGGAATCCCAGAAGCCCGCGGGTGGGCACCTTGAACTCCATGCGCGTGTGGCCGTCCGCCGTGCGCATATCCACCATTTCACCCTTGCGGCGGGCAAGCATGTCGATGACCGTGCCCTGTGATTCCTCGGGCACGTCCACAATCACCTGCTCCATCGGTTCCTCTTTGACGCCGTCCACCATGCGCGTGATCACTTCCGGGCGGCTCACCTGCAATTCAAAGCCCTCGCGGCGCATGTCTTCGATGAGCACGGAGAGGTGCAGCTCACCGCGGCCGGACACCTTGTACGTATCGGAGTTGGGCACTTCCTCCACCTGCAGACCCACGTTGGTCTCCTTCTCGCGCTCCAGGCGCGCCTTGATGTGGCGCGTGGTCACCAGCTCGCCTTCCTTACCGGCAAACGGAGAATCGTTCACGCGGAACTCCATGCTGATGGTGGGCGGGTCGATGGTAATGGCCGGGAGCGGCTCCGCGGCATCGCTGGTGGTGATGGTCTCGCCCACGTAGATATCGGGGATACCGGCGATGGTCACAATGTCGCCCGCAACGGCCTCCTGCGTCTCCATGCGCTGCATGCCGCGGTTCACGAAGATCTTGGTGATCTTGCTGCTGCGCGTCTCGCCCGTCGATTTCTTGATGAAGACTTTGTCTCCCACCTTGGCCTTCCCTTCCGTGACGCGGCCCACGGCAAGACGGCCCACGTAGTTGTCATACGCCAGGTTGCAGGGCTGCATGCGGAAAGGAAGATCCACATTGCTGGGAGCCTCCGGCACATGGCTCATGATCAGCTCAAAGAGCGGGGTGAGGTCCTTGCTCTCCTCATCCAACTTGCGCTTGGCAATGCCCTCGCGCGCGATGGCGAAGACGTACGGGAAATCCAGCTGCTGGTCGTTGGCTTTGAGCGCGACGAAAAGATCGAAGACTTCGTCCACCACTTCCATGGCGCGCTGCGCGGGCTTGTCGATCTTGTTGATGACCACGATGGGGCGGAGACCCAGTTCCAGTGCCTTCTTGAGCACGAACTTGGTCTGGGGCATGGGACCTTCCTGCGCGTCGACGACGAGCAGCACGCAGTCGACGGTGCGCAGCACGCGCTCCACTTCGGAACCGAAGTCGGCGTGTCCCGGCGTATCGACGATGTTGATCTTGCAGTCCTTGTACTTGATGGACGTGTTCTTGGCGTAGATCGTGATGCCGCGTTCGCGCTCCTGGTCGTTGCTGTCCATGATGAGTTCGCCCACCTGCTCGTGAGCGGCAAATGCACCGCCCTGCTTGAGGAGCGCGTCGACGAGGGTGGTCTTGCCATGGTCGACGTGGGCGATGATGGCGATGTTGCGG
>CAYMAT010000012.1:0-30650 GCA_964388495.1 uncultured Candidatus Peribacteria bacterium | reverse complement strand
GTTTTGTGGCCCTCACGCGCCCCACGCCTACGGACAAGAAAACGGAGCGCCATGTGCTGAAACGCTTTCTGTGGTTTGGCATGGGGAAGAAAGTGAGCTATGCCGTCACGGTCACCCCTGCGTCGGAGCTGGTCATTTCCGTGAACGGCAGCGAGCGCTATCGCAGCGTGATTGATGCCAGCTGGAAATCGCAGAAGCTGTACTTTAAAGCGGGCAATTACCTGCACGATGATTCCGCTGCGGCGGATGAAGGGGGATCTGTTTCGTTCTATCAGCTCACCGCGGAGCATCATTCCCCGTAATTCACGGCTGCGGTGCCGGAGGGGGAGGGGTGTCTTGAGAGATGCTGTCCGCCTTGATCACGAATGCCACCTGGTCATCCGGACGATTTGCCGCAGCGGTTGTGTGTGCTTGCGGTTCCAGCGGTGGAATATCCTGAGGTTCGGTTTTGACATCCGTCGGGGCAAGAGACGGCGCCGAGGGTTGGGGTTCTGGTGCCGGTGCCTGAGGAGGAGTGGGGGCGGCCGTGAGGGAAGCGGGAGCGACTGCGGCGGATACGACAGGGGCGCGATTGTCCGTGGGGGGCGGTGACGTTTTGGGGATCTTCTCCTCCGCCTGACGCTTTTTCAGGTTCTCCCGGTAGCGCTGGCGCTTGCGGCGCTTGCGTTCCCGTTCACGCTCCAGGCGTTCGGCATCCAGGGTTGCTGCCGGGGATGGAGCGGCGGGGATGGCAGTGGGGGCGGAAGCGGCCAGCGTGGCGATGGGGCCAGCGGAATCCGGGGGACCGGCTGCGGGAGCCGGTTGGGCCACGGCGGGCGGGGTCTCCGGTGCCTGAGCCGCGGGTTGCGCTATGGTGGGAGCTGTAGTTTCCGTGACCGGTGCCGCGGGTTGCGCGACGGGTGCTTCCGTCACCGTGTCCGCCGGTCCAGGTTCCTGCGGTGCGGCGGGAAGCGGCTGCGGAGCGGGTGTCGGTTCCGGGGCCGCAGATTCCAGAATGGGCTGCG
This sequence comes from uncultured Candidatus Peribacteria bacterium, assembly GCA_964388495.1. Taxonomy (GTDB): domain Bacteria; phylum Patescibacteriota; class Gracilibacteria; order Peribacterales; family Peribacteraceae; genus CAYMAT01. The sequence goes on along the minus strand of CAYMAT010000012.1, from coordinate 29,646 downwards.
CGTCCTGTGCGGGTTGGTCTGCAGGCTCCTCCGGCGCATTCTGCAGCCAGGGCGGAAGCTCTTCTGTTGCAGGCATTGCCTCCGCCGCGGGTTCCGGAGAGGGTGTGCTTGCCTGCTCCGGCGCGGATTCAGGGGCAGGGGTTTCCGCTGGAGCAGTTTCCGATGCGGAATCCATGGCGGGCTCCGGTGTTTCCAGGGCGGGTTCCGGTTGCTGCACGGGTGCGCCGGGGAGGTCTTTGGCCATTTCCAGTCCGTGCTGCAGCCATGGAGGCGTGGCTTCCTCTGCAGGAGCGCCGAGATCTGCTTGCTCTGCGGGTTCAGTGATTTCGGTTTCCGTAGCGGACGCCGTCTCCTCGGCCGATTTCCGCAGTGTCATGGGCGGGGGAGGTGCTTCCACCACTTCCGCGGCACTGCGCGTGTCCTTGCCGGTCACCAGCATCGCCTCCGCGTCGGCCAATGTTTTTTGCAGTCGGCTTTCCCTGCGCAGGAAGCGGCGGCCGGCCCATACGGCAAACACCCCTAGTACTATGGCGGCCAGCAGGACGAGCGTCAGCTTGACGATGAGCAGCACGGCATCCCCTGCGCCGGACGTTGCCCCTGTCGGCACTGCCGGTGCGGATGATTGCGCGGGTGCAGGCACGCTGCTCTGCTCTGCCGCGGAGCTCTGGGAGGAGGCGGGGGCCGGTACGGCGTCCTTGATGCTCACCGTGGTTTGCCCCTGCGCCATGACATTCGCCGTGGACAGTTGCCGCACCGTCACGCTGACCGTGAAGTCGCCGTTGCGGGCGTACTTGTGGACGGGCGCGTCGGTAAAGCTCATGCCGCCATCGCCAAAATCCCACTGGTACAGGATGTCTTCCGGGCGCACGTCCGCAGGCAGCGGGAAGACAAAGCGAAGTGTGCCATGCAGTTCATCCCCCGTCTCGATGCTGTCGGTTCCGGTGACGGGTACTGCGGAATCACCGCTGGGCCGCTGGGTGACGGTAGTGCCGTCCTGGGCGGTGGTGGAGAGGGCAAGGGGCTCCGCGGGAACCTCCGCAAACCACAGGCTGACCGTGTTGTGTTCCCGGGAAAACAGGGTATCGGCCAGATCCTGGTCATTACCGGGATTACCGTCACCGTCGGTATCCACGGAGGGATTCAGGTCCGTGCGGATTTCCGCATTCACCCATCCTGCGGGCGTCAGCGTGGTGACGGGGTTCAGAAGTCCGTCCACTACGGCGATATCCGCGGTGTCCGGAGCGGACGATGCCGAACCCCCGGCAAGCGGAAGCGCCGTCACGTTCATGGTCAGGCGGTTTTCCCCCTCCGTGGTGCGCATGCTCCCTTCCAGCAGGTACTTGCCCGGTTGTGTCAGGCGCGTGCGGAAAACACGGTCTCGTCCCGCTTCCACAAACTGGCCGTCCCGCGTCAGTACCCATCCGTAGGCGGCATTCTCCGGCGTCACCGCCACAATTTCCAGCACGTCGCCGATCATGAGCGTGCGTTCTGCGGAGTCATTGCGCGGCACGAAGCCCGCAAACGCCGCGCCCGCGGTGGCGAGCATGGCGATGCCGGCGGCGGCGATGAGTCTGCGCATCAGATGTTGGGCAGCCCGTAGAGCAGGAACCCCACAAGAAGACGGGCAATGAGGATGATGATGAGCCCGATGACGGTATAGAGGATGATTTTCTTGCTCCAGTCCTTCCAGTCGTCGCGGCCTGCGCTGATGAGCAGGATGACGCCGGCCATGACGATCATCACCACGGCGATGAGCGCCACAAAGCTGAGCACGGCGTACAGGTAGGTCAGGATGATCTCGCGCGGGGTGCCGTGCAGGGGGCCTTCCACCGTGGCGGCCACGTCCACTCCGCCCTGGAGTCCCGGGCCGTTGAATACCTGTGCGTACGCTTTCTCAATCAGTGCGAACATGGGGGAGCGGGAATGGAGTGAATGTTTCCTTATATTATAGCAGAAAGGTCCGATTTCGGCTACCCTTATTTCCATGCGTCCGAATACGCCTTCCGCCCTGCTTAAACACGCCGATTGCGAGGCGTTTTTGGTCACGAACCTGACCAATATCCGCTACCTCACGGGATTGGATCTCTCGGCGGGTTTCCTGCTTGCCCAACCCCGGCGCTTCACGCTGTTTGTGGACTCCCGGTACCGGGAAAAAGCGGAGCAGTCCGCTCAGCGATGCGCGGTGCGCGATATTGGGGAGGCGGAGAAGCTCTTCCGCGATATTCCCCGCTGCGGATTTGAGGCCGAGGACGTGACGGTGCTCCGGAAAACCGCGTGGAAAAAACGCTATCCCCGCACAATGTTCGTGCAGACGGCCGGAATTTTGCAGGCCTTCCGCCGGCAGAAGGACCCGGAAGAGCTGCGGATCCTCCGCCGCGCGCAGAAGATGACCAAGGAACTTTTGCGCCGCGTCCCCTCGCTCCTGCGCAAAGGGGTCACGGAGGAGCGTATCGCCCGTCAGCTGCTGATGTGGTCTCTGGAGCTGGGGGCGGAGGGGCTTTCGTTTGAACCCATCGTCGCCTTTGGTACGCACACCAGCATGCCGCACCACCGTTCCACCCCGCGCCCGCTGCAGAAAGGGAACATTGTGCAGATTGACGTGGGGGTGAAATACCGCGGGTACTGCGGGGACCTCAGCGAGGTGTTTTTCACCGGTTCCGCAACGCGTTTGCAGGAGCGCATGTATTCCGTGCTCTGCCGCGCGCGTGATGCGGTCATGGATGCCGCGGTTCCGGGGGCTTCCGTGCAGGCACTTGACCGTCTAGCCAGGGATATTTTGGCCGAGGAGGGTGTGGATGAGTTCTTCACGCACGCTCTGGGACACGGGGTGGGATTGGATGTGCACGAGGGCGTGATGCTCAGTTCCAAGGCGACGGATGCAAAGCTGCTTCCGGGGGAAGTCATTGCCGTGGAGCCCGGAGTCTATTTCCCGGGTCGCTTTGGGATGCGTGTGGAGGAGATGGTGTTTGTGGGTGTGTGAGTCCGTTCGATTCCGGGATTATTTCGCTCCTCCGCGTTTGCCCGTCATCTCCCGCACGGGTATGCGGAACAGGACGCTCTTGCGTCCGTTCATGGACATGGGCAGCGGCGTCCCCGTGGCGGTGGAGACCAGCACCTCAATCCCCAGGAATTTCTGTATGGAGCGCAGTGTGCGGAAGAGCACGGTGACGGCTTCCTTCACCTCGCGCGCGTGCACTTTTGCAAAATCCAGCTCCTCGTATTCACCAAAACAGAGCACGCTGCGCCAACCGTTGTCGTGCTTTTCCACCACGGAGAAACAGACCTCCGGATTTTTGTGGAGCACATCGGTTTTAAAGCCTTCCAGGGTCTGGCCGTACAGGGCGCCGTGGGCATACACGTACGCCATGGGAAACTGGAACGGTTTCCCCTTCATGACGCACGCCAGCGTGCCGATATTGTGCGCCTTCAGGACGGCCTCCATGTCTGCCTGTGTCAGGTCCTGCATGATCACAGTATAGTCCGCTTTCGCTGTTTTACTTTCTTTTCTACAAGACAAGACAGGAAAAACTTTTTGTGATACAATATTCCGATGTCCAAAAAAACATACATAACCATTCTCCTTGCGGTCCTCATGACATTGCCCGGGACGGCGGGAGCTGTAACGGATACGGACGCGCTGATGCAGGCGCAGAAGCCGTTCACGCAGCATGTCACCATCACCGCCTACTACTCGCCCAAGCCCACGCAGTGCTGCTACGTGAAGGGCTCGTTTGCGGACGATGCCATTCTCAATGGCAACGGCATCCGCGGGGCCGACGGGACGCCGGTATATCCGGGTATGGCCGCAGCGCCCAAGACCTATCCCTTCGGCACGCGGTTGGTGCTCCCCGGCATCGGCACCGTGACGGTGCATGACCGCGGCGGGGCCATCAATGAATGGTCGGACACGCATCGCATTGATCTGTGGGTGGGGGAAGGGGAGGAGGGCCTGGCGCGCGCTCTGGCGTTTGGTGTGCAGGAAGTGACGGCAACGGTGTATCCCGCAGGTTCCGCCATGCCCGCGGAGAAAATGGATCTGGCGTCGCTGCCTTCGCCGCCGGACAAGATCCGCCCCTACGTAACAGAGGGCACAACCACGTTCGATCTTGCGGTGAAGGCGGGGGACCGCACGGCCTCTGCGGAGTTTCTGCAGGAGAAGCTCAAGGAGATCGGATACTTTGACCGTTCTGTCACCGGTTTCTTTGGGCCCGACTCCCAGGCCGCACTCGCGTCGTTCCTCAAGGACATGGGCAGCACTGCCCCCAGCGACCGGCTGACGGAGGAATCCGCCGGCCTACTGGAAGCGGCCGCCAAACGCGCCAAAGCGGTGGAACCCATTGATGCGGTGATGGGACCGGGAAGCTCCAAGGCGCGCGTGTCGTCTGCCCAGCGCCTGCTGCGTTTTTTGGGTTACTACAACGGCAGAACAAACGGTGTCTATGACGACAAACTCAAAGCGGCAGTGGCGCGGTTCCAGGTCACGAGCGGACTGATTGCCGGTGATCATGCGCCAGGGGCGGGACGCATAGGTCCCAACACCCGCCGCGCCCTCAATACCGCATGGCGCAGGGCGCTGACCGTCAAGATGTCGCAGGAACTCATCGCCGAACATCAGCTGATCATCCAGCTCACGCAGAAGGGATACTTCCTCAGCCGCACGCTGAGCAAGGGGGACGCGGGCAAGGATGTGCGCACCCTGCAGGCCTTCCTCATCCGGAAGAAATTCCTGGAGCCCAAAGACCAGACAGGGACTTTTGGCCAGCGAACGGAAAAGGCCCTCAAGGCTTATCAGGTAGCCGCGGGTATTATCGCCACGGACAGCCAAAAAGGCTCCGGCGTGGTTGGCCCCGCAACGCTTGCCAGCATCCGGCGGGCGCAGAGAACCGAGGCGTTGCGCCTTGTGCGGGAAAAGGGCGTGAGCGCTCTCTAAAGGAGGACTCTTCTGGTATCATCGCAACCTATGAGAGCGAAGATTGTTGTCACGCTGCTTTTGGCGTGGTGCGTGCCCGCGTCGGCCCTCGCGGCCTCTCCCGTCACCCGCCGTGAAGGGTTCCTCACGCTCTGGCAGAGCATCAGGAGGCCTGTGGAGTCCGTGCGCGAAACGCCGTTCACGGATGTCAGCAAGGGCACGCCCGGCTATGACGAGATCACCTATGCCAAAGCACGCGGCATCCTCAACGATGATCCTGAATTCCATCCTGATGAACCGTTGTACCTGAGCACTGCGCTGGTGTGGCTCCTGCGCACGCGTAATGTGGCCGAACCCAAGGAGATTTCGGGCGACACACTCGTTTCCCTGCTGCAAAAGTATCAAATGGGAAAGTTGATTTCTTATCAAGGGGAAGCCGAAAACAAGCATATCGATGATCATACGATCACAGACGATGAGCTCACCGCGCTCATGCGTACGTTCGATCAGCTCCTCAAAGAAGAAGTGCACGAAGTGAGTAACTACGGAGAGAAATTCCAAGGAAAAGGCACGGCCTTTGGTGAGACATTCGACATGTACGCGCTCACGGCTGCGCACCGCACGCTCCCCTACAACACCCTGGTGCGCGTGACCAGCGTGCGCACGGGGAAGCAGGTGGTTGTGCGCATCAACGACCGCGGCCCGTACGTGGAGGGGCGCGACATGGACCTGAGTGTCGCCGCTTTTTCCGCCATTGCGGACGGCGGCACGGGAATCATGAAAGCCACTTTTGAACGCCTGGGGGATGCGTCACTCGTGGGCGGTTGCGCGCAAAGTCCCGCAAAGCAGACCCGCATCACGCGGGACACGCGCCTCATCGGTGGCGTGCCGTGGAACTTCCCGTTGGGAGAAAGTCTCACGCTCCGCTCCACGCGCTCCTTTGTGGTGCGCGATGTGATCTATCCGGACGGGGGGCATCTGGGCGCCGAGGATTGGGTGAACCGTGATGAGACCTTTACGTTCACGCCGTCCATTCAAGGCGTCTACACCTTCATTGTAGGCTCTGTGGACGGGAGAAGGCGCGAGATGACGATGAATGTCCTGCGCTGCGGTTAGGTGCAGGTGAGGTGCCAGCCCTGGTCAGGAATTTCGCATACCTTCCACCCGCAAGAGAGCGGGATTAGAGCGGTATTGAGACTTGCGGCTATGGACCGGAGTTCATCGTCGTTCTCGCATCCCATCGACAGGCGGAGTTTCCACGACGGTTCCAGTTTCTGTGATCCGGATACCTTCTTTTGATAGAGGCGTGCCAGTAATTGGCAATGTTTTTGGGACAAGGGCAGCGATGGAGGGTGCAGCCCGGACAAGGTGCAGATGGCGGAAAAGTCCTCAATGAAATTGGGACAGTACATTCTTTTGCAGTACTCCTTCAATGCATCTCGGAATCCCTTTCGCTTCTGTGGCATCTGAGGGTCTGGTTCGTGACACGATTCCTGCAGTGCATGGGCGGCATCGTGCAGGATCTGTCTGATCTTCCGTATGGTTTCCACAAGGACGGCTTCATGGTGAAGGTCCTGTGCAAGTGCCACTGATTCAAGTGTCGGTGATTTTGCAATGCGGCGTGCGGTGTTCAAAAGATGCATGTCTTTCTGCAGCCCGTGTGCGCCGGGCTCACGGGACACTCTCTGTGCATTGTCCCAATCCTCGTTTTTCACGCATTCCGCAAATTCCTCGTACAGTGCACGTGCAGACTTTTCCATATGTATTTTATAATTAAATATTAATAAACGGTCAATTACCCATCCAAAAGGCTTCTGTCATGCTTTTAACCATGCCAAAAGACACTGTCCGGAAGCCGCGTTTTCTGGTATAATCAAGAGATTTATAAAACCCTGTGGGCACAGCCATTCGCATTCTCTTTTGGCCCGCCATTCTGCTTCTCCTGGAAGTAGGCAGCTGGTTGTTCCATGCGGATTTCCTGGTGGGGGCGTGGTATTGGTTTTGGCGAGAATTTCCCTGGAGCATTTTCTACGTGTGGGGCATCTGGGAGGGATGGAGGCTCTTTGTGTTTGACGTCCGCTTCTACTACGCCTGGTGGCAGAGCCGCAAGCTGGTCTCCATGAAGGTCATCCTGCCCCGCAGTGACAGCAAGATCGACCAGGAGAAGCGCACGGAAAAGGATTTCAAGGAAAAGGTGGCCATCATGGAGCAGCTCTACCGCGCTCTGTGGGAGGTGCGCAGCCTCACGTTCTGGCAGTCCATCCACTTCTGGATCTTCCGGTACGCCACCATGTGCTTTGAGATGTACGTGGACAAGGGTGAGCTCATGTTCTACGTGCTCATGAAGCCATCGCTCGTTTCCATCATCGAAAAGCAGATCACCTCGTTCTATCCGGATGCAGAAGTGGCCATCCAGCCCACGCCGGAGATCTGGCCCAAGGGCAGCAAGCTGGTGGGCTACAACATGCGCGTCAAAAAGTCCTTCTGCTACCCCATCCGCTTCTATGAGGAAATGCAGGATGATCCGCTCAATGACCTGGGGAATGTCCTGAGCAAAATGGAGGACAGTGAGCACGCGTGCGTGCAGCTCATCATCACGCCTACCTTCAGTGACAAGTGGAGTAAGAAGGTGAAACGCGTGGCCAGCCTCAAGTTCAAGGGCAAGGAGGACAGCTGGGTGGCGCGCATTCCCATCATCAGCACGTTCATGCGCGTGGTGACGGGCATGGCCACCGGCACGGACGGCGAGACGTTCGCACCCGGCGCAAGCCACGGCGATTCGTTCGTGCGCATGATCCAGCCGGAAGAGGAGCTCTACAAGCGCATGGGCCAGAAGGCCGGCATGAGCGGCTTCCACGCCACCGTCCGCATCCTGGCTTCCGCAAAAACCGCCCGCCGCGCGGAGGACATCACCAGCAACATGCAGGTGGCGTTCAACATCTTCAAGGATATCTACGGCAACTGGCTGCAGAACCACCGCCTGTTCGTGGATTTCCTGCCGCATGCGCTCAATGCCCCTCTCATGCACTGGCTGTGGAAGAACCGGCTGAACGGCTTCCTCCATCGCCGCAATTTGTTTGTCGAAAAGGAACTGGCGGGGCTCTTCCACTTTCCGGACAGCCGCTACAACAAGATCCCCATCATCCAGTGGATCACGTACAAGGTGCTGCCGCCCCCGCCCAATGTCCCCAAGGACGGCATCCTCATTGGCGTCAACCGCCATCGCGCCATCGAAAACCCCATCCGCTTCTCCCGTGGTGACCGCACGCGCCATCAGTACATCATCGGTAAATCCGGTTGCGGAAAATCCTCGCTCCTCAACTGGCAGATCCGGCAGGACGTTGCTGCCGGTGAAGGCCTCTGCGTGGTGGACCCCCACGGAGACCTTGTGGAAGACGTCCTTGCGCATGTGCCCAAGGAGCGCGCCAAGGACGTGATTCTCTTTGACCCCGCGGACATCGAGCGCCCCATGGGCCTGAACCTTCTGGAGGCCAAGACCAGCGAGGAGAAGGACCGCGCGTCCCTGGACGCCATGGAAATCTTCATCAAGCTGTTCGGTAACGAGATCTTCGGTCCGCGCATTCAGCACTACTTCCGCAACGGCTGCCTCACGCTCATGGACGACGAGGAGGAAGGCGCCACGCTCATCGACGTGCCGCGACTGTACGTGGACGAGGATTTCCAGAAATACAAGGTGAGCAAGTGCAAGAACGTGGTGGTGCGCAGCTTCTGGGAGCATGAAATCGCCAAGACCGGCGCGCGGGAGAAGGAGGAAATGATCCCGTACTTCTCCGCCAAGTTCGGTCCCTTTGTGACCAACGCCACCATGCGCAACATCATCGGGCAGCCCAAGAGCGCGTTCAACATCCGTCAGGTGATGGACGAGGGAAAGATCCTGCTCGTGAACCTCAGCAAGGGAAAGATCGGCGATGTGAACGCGCAGCTCCTGGGTCTCATCTTCGTCAACAAGGTCAACATGGCGGCTCTCTCCCGCGCGGACACGCCGCAGAAGGACCGCCGCCGCTTCTACCTCTACGTGGACGAGTTCCAGAACTTCGTGACGGACGCCTTTGCGACCATCCTCTCCGAGGCCCGCAAGTACGAGCTGGCGCTCATCATGGCGCACCAGTATATCGGGCAGCTGGTGGGCAAGACCGCCGCGTACGACCAGGCCTCCACCAAGATGCGCGACGCGGTGTTTGGTAACGTGGGTACCATCATGAGCTTCAAGATCGGCGCGGAGGACGCGGAGTACATGGCCAAGGAAATGGCGCCGGTCCTGAGCGAACAGGACGTGATCGGTATCCCCAACTTCCACGCGTACGTGAAGCTCAATATCAACAACACCACGTCACGCCCCTTCAGCATGGCCACTCTGTACGATGAGAGTCAGCGCAACGAGAAGCTCTCCGGTCTCATCAAGGAATACAGCCGCATGAAATACGGCCGCAAGCGCGTCTTTGTGGACCAGGAGATTGAGGACCGCATCGGCATCGTGCGCGATGGAGGTGCTTCGGCCGCGGGTCCCAGCCCCGCTACGGAGCCGGCGGGACCGGCGATGTGAAATGGGAAAAGATTATACGGAAGCCAAAAAAGTGGTTTTTCGTGGAAAATCGTTGACCGCTGGGGCTTTTTTCCCAGAATGCCGCCGATGCACCGCATCCCTGGTATTGATTTTGGCAGAAACAATAGGGCTGTTCCCATGACGCAGTTACAGGAGTTTGCGGTGGGATCGCTGAGCGATTTACGGCAGTGCCTCTCGGCACAAATACGCCATCTACTCCATGAAAAGGACATCGCAGAGGGGCACGAGCAGGAACACGACTCTCTTAGGCAGGAACAAAACCTCTTCCATTTCTTCCAGGCGTATTTTGCAAAAAATCTGCCCCTGCAGGAGCAGCAGCTTGCGGGAACATCGTCACCAGACATCGCATACTATGTTGAAGAAAATGAAGATGCGGCGGAGCAAGAGTTGGGTGCGCGCATTGAAAAGCTTCAGACGGATCTGGATGGATTGAATGCCTCATACGAGGATTTATGTGAAAAGTGCGACGCGCTCCGTGCGGATGAAATGCATGACCAGGCAGACGCGTATGAGGTGGCCATGGCTAACGTGGACGAGCATATTCGTAATCTGGAGGCGCACATTCGTGTGCTGCAGAAGGAGCTCCAAACGCTGCGCAAGCGTCATTCATAATATTGTCTATGCCCCATCAACCTTCCTATCGGGCTGCAATGGACGCATTAGAGAATCCGCAAGATGATGCGTTGAATACGTCGGATGTTTTGCATGCGAGTCGCCATGCCACGGAGGTTTTGTACGCCACAGCGGAGATCTTGCCCAAGATGCGTGCAAAACTTGCATGGGTGACAAAGGAGTTGGAGAAAGCGGAAGACGAGTGTTACGACGTGAGTGCAGAGACGCATCAGGTAACTCAGGCGGATCCGGAGCTTCATGAGTGGTACCTCTTGCTCACCAAAGCCATTCCTGATGCCCAGAAAAAGCACATGATTTCTTTTAAGAACTACTGTTCTGCCCAACGCCATAAGCTGATGATGTTGCTGGTAGAACGGTGAATGGGGGAGATGTTCTGCTTCCCTTGTGCGCAAAATGCAGCTGCTGTGTATGGATTATTTGACAGACTGCGGTCTTTGAATGAATGTATGTTTTATGCACGAGTATCTTTCTTTTTCACAGCGTCTAACGGAAGAATGTGTAGAGGCTTCCATTGAGCATGCCATCAGAGAAGGGCAAAGCTTGCTTCGGCTGTCGCAATCGGGAATCCCTGTCATCAAGTGCAGTATTGCGCATTTTAATGCAGCTAAAAAAAATGCCGATGGAGAAGAGAGAGGACAGACTGTACAAATTAGAAAGTCTACGTGGTGAAATTCAACTTCTTCTTTCTTTGGCTAAAGCGGAGAGAATGGGCAAGTACAGCGATCATCCTTTTTTGAACAGTCACCAGGGCAATGGAAAGATGCCCAAGAAATAATCTCTGCTACACTCCTCCCATATGGTCTCCTTCAAACAAGCTAAAGACATGTTCAAGATGCAGCGCGAGGCAAAGCGCATCAAAAAAGAGCTGAGCCTCATTCACGTGGAGGCGGAGGCGCAGGGTGTGAAAGTTGTTGTGGCAGCTGATCAGGAAATCATCTCCATCGAGATTGATCCCGCTCTCAGTCATGATCGCATTGCACCGCTCCTCATTGATGCCCTCAACCGCGCCATGAAGAAGGCGCAGATCGTGTCGTCAGAAAAAATGCAGGCGCTGATGGGGGATATGGGAATGCCAGGTGCCGCCTGACGGCGGCGTCATGAAAGGAAACCTCCGGTTTCCTCTCATGGACTCACCTTCCGGTAGAGTAGCGCTCCAGACAGGCGGAGCCTGTCTTCGCGCGGTAATGTAAATCGCCTGCGGGCACTGTTTTGTGTGTTGTGTTTTTATTGTTGCAAATTATTTGCATTTGCAAATATATTGCTATACTGTCGGTGCATGAATGCCTGGATCCAATCCATCAAAGCGAGTGGCCTGCGTGATACGCAGCCGCGCAGGAACGTGCTTGAGGCCCTTGCGAAGTCCAAAAAGCCCCTCACGGTTTCCGGACTCGGTTCCACTATCGCAAAACATGGTCATGCGATGAATGTTGTGACCCTCTATAGGATTCTGGATGCCTTTGAGAGGACAGGCATTGTGCACAAACATCCGTGTGATGGGGCGTTTTCGCTCTGCTCCATTCCCAATCAAAAAGGTCATCACGGTTTCCTTCACTGCCGTTCCTGCGGAGCCGTGGAGGAATATTGCAGTCACGATCTTTGTCATATGGAGAATGCGATTGCGCGGTCCCATCAGTTCGTTCCGGAAAGCCACGTAAGCGAAATTCTCGGCCAATGCCGTTCCTGTCGTTCCTAATTCCCTTCATACCCATGTTTTCCTCATCCGTTCTTGGTCTCCTCGGCGTCATCGCCGTAAGCCTCTTGTCTCTCCTGGGAACCGTATTTTTTCTTTTTGAAGAGAAATTCCTGGGGAAGATCCTGCTGTATCTTGTCAGTTTCTCCACCGGCGCGCTCTTGGGGGACGTGTTTCTACATATCATTCCCGAGCTTTCGGAGGAGGGGGATTTGGAGGGAGCGCTCCGCATCCTGCTCTTGGGTCTTCTGTTTTCCTTCGCCATTGAAAAAATCATCCAGTGGCGCCATTGTCACGTTCTTGGCGGGGAAGAGGGGCATCACCATCACCCTGTCGGCGTTCTCAGCATCATTGGCGAAAGCCTTCATAATTTCATCGATGGAGTGGTGATTGCGGCCAGTTTCATCGCTAACGTCCGCGTCGGCATTTCCACCATGCTTGCCGTGGTCTTCCACGAGATTCCGCATGAGATAGGGAATGTCGCGGTGCTGTTGCACGCGGGGTACGGCAAAAAACGCGCGATTCTGGGCAATATGCTGTCAGCCAGTGCAGCCATCCTTGGGGCGGCCCTTGTGCTGGGGGCAAACATGTTTCTGCAGCCGATCACGGCGCATCTTCTGCCTTTCGCCGCGGGAAACCTGCTCTACATTGCGGGGTCGGACCTCATTCCCGAGCTCCACAAAAACACCAGGCTTCGTGATGGCATTGTGCAGCTTGTGGCGATGATTACGGGTATGCTCTTCATGTCCGCACTTCTGCTCCTGGAATGACGTTACGGGTCCTTTTCGCCGCCTCGCTCACTGCAACGCTCCTGGCGCCACTGTCCGTGGCGGCCCAGGATGCGGCACCCGATGCCGGCGAGGAGTTCCATGTGGCGACAGTCACGGCGATCAATGATCAGTACCAGGATGAGTATGCCGGCATGAAACGCACGGTGCAGAAAGTCACCCTGCTTCTGGATACGGGAGACGCTGTGTCCGTGGAGAACGGAATACTGCCGGGCCGCGGCGACATGGTCCTCTCACAGGGGGAGAAGATCGTCGTGAGCAAGCTGGACATGGCCGACGGTGAAATCCGTTATCTCATCCGGGAAAAATACCGGCTGCCCTCCCTCTTTTTCTTGGCTCTCGCCTTCGTGTTTCTCTGCGTGGGGCTTGGCGGGTGGACCGGTTTTTCGTCGCTTCTGGGTCTCCTGGTCAGCGTTGTCGTGCTGATGGGCTTTGTTCTGCCGGGGGTGGCCAAGGGGTATCCGCCCCTGCCCCTTTCCCTTGCGGGCAGCATCATGATCGCGGTTTCGTCCCTGTACCTTGCGCACGGCTTTACGCGTCGCACAACGGTGGCGCTCATGAGTACGGTAGTGACCCTCTTCTTTTCTGCGGCTCTTGCGGTTTTTGCCGTAAAAGTGGCCTCGCTGTTTGGTATGGGGACGGAAGAATCCATGTATCTGCAGATGGGCAACACCGCTTCCGTGGATCTGCGCGGCCTTCTGCTTGCGGGTATCACCCTGGGTTGTTTGGGGGTACTGGATGACATCACCACGGCCCAGACGGCCGTGATTGACGAGGTGCGTCGTGCCAATCCGTCTATCAGTACGGCAAGACTCTGGGAGGCAGGAAATTCCGTGGGACGCGAGCATATCGCTTCCCTCATCAACACCCTGGCCCTGGCATACGTCGGCACGTCGCTGCCGCTGCTGCTCCTTTTCCACACGCAGGACAATTCTCCGTGGTGGATGATCCTGAACAGCGAATTCCTTGCCGAGGAAATCGTCCGCACGCTGGTGGGCAGCACCACGCTGCTCTTGGCGGTTCCGGTCTCCACGTGGTTTGCGGTGCGATTCCTCCACGGGACGCCGCTTGCGCCACACGGTGGCCATGGTCACACGCACGCGCACGGACACTCTGGAGTGCACGCCCATTGATGCGTATGATGATCGCCGTGAAAAAGATCCTGCTTGCCATCATTGTCCTGGCCATCGGTTTTTCTGCGTGGTACCGCTGGTCCCTGCGCGCGCCGGATGCGTCCAGCCAGGTGCGTGAGCGCGTGAAGATAGAGGCAGGAACATCCGTGCGCGGTATTGCGCGGATACTGGAGGAGAAAGGCGTCATCCGTTCGGCAACCGTATTCGGCATTTACGCGCGTCTGCACAAGGTGCAGGCGGATCTCAAAGCGGGGGATTACTTCCTGACGCGCGCGCTCACCGTGCCGGAGGTTGTGGAAGCGCTGCGCGAGGGCAAGACATCCGAAATCGCGGTCACCATCCCCGAGGGGTATACGGTGAAGGACATCGATACCCTGCTCGCGTCCAAGGGGCTCATAACGGCAGGGCAATTCACCGCCTGCGCCCGCACGTGCGATCTTTCGGGATATGCGTTCCTCCCCCAGGGTGCGGCCATGGCTCCGCGCGGGGGGCGGGTGGAGGGGTATTTGTTCCCGGATACCTATTTTGTGATTACCGATGGCTTTACGGCAGAGGCATTCCTCAAGCGCCTCCTGGACACGTTCAAGACGCGGGTGGTGGACGGGCTCAAGGACCAGATTGGCGCGTCCAAGCGCTCGCTCCCGGACATCGTGACTATGGCGTCTCTCATTGAGGAGGAAACGCGCAGTGCCGACGAGCGGCCCGTTGTTTCCGGCATTTTGTGGAAGCGCCATGACGCAAAGATGGGCTTGGGAGTGGATGCTGCCGTTCGCTACATCCTGGACAAGCCGTCGGCCGCCATCACCGTCAGTGATTTGGACACGGACTCACCGTACAACCTGCGCAAGTTCCGCGGGCTTCCGCCCGGCCCCATCGCCAGTCCCGGCATGAGCAGCCTGCGCGCCGCGGCCGCACCGGAGGACAGTGAATATTGGTTCTACCTGCACGGTACGGACGGCAAAATCCACTATGCCGTGACCAATGACGAACACAACCAAAACAGAGCCAAATACCTGCGATAAACCCCGCGGAACCGTCAATTCAGCAAACCCCATGGGACTGCAGGGAATGGCTTCCAGAAGGCAAATATGCTATACTGTACAGATACATCGATACTCCCAAACGGTACCGTTTCCCTTATGGCTCACCACCACCGTCTCAAGATCGGCGTCATGGGATCCGCATCGGGTCCCCAGACCGAGGACCCCGTTGCCCGTGAAAAGGCCCGTGCGGTTGGTCGAGAGATCGGCAAGCGGGGATACATCTTCCTCAACGGTGCATGTCCGGGGCTTCCCAATGACGCGTTGATGGGTGCCAAGGAGTGCCATGCCTTCACGGTGGGAATCTCGCCCGCGTTTTCGGAATACCAGCACGTCAACGAGTACCTCTCGCCGCACGGCCACGACATGGTGATCTACACCGGCATGGGGTTCATGGAGCGAGACATCATCAATATCCGTTCAAGCGACGCCATCATCATCGTGGGCGGAGGCATTGGCACGCTCAACGAGTTCACCATCGCGTACGACGAGGGACGCCCCATCGGCATCCTCACAAACAGCGGCGGTATCAGTAACAGCATCGAACACGTGGTGGTGGAACTCTGCCAGCGTGAAATGCCGCCTAACCTGGTGATGGATGATGACCCCGCCAAGCTTCTGGATAAGCTGGAAGTGGTCATCAAAGCCTTCCCGCTCCCCATCCATGAGGATGCGCGGGTGATCGATTTTAAAAACGGACGGGGATAAAAGAAGGTACCGAGGTGGCCAAAGTGACCGATGTGACCGAGAGGAAATGGAATTTATATTTAAATTTCCTCGGTAACTTCGGTCACCTCGGACATATCGGTCACTGTTCATTGCCCCGGTCCTTTGGTGATCCATTTGATGGGCACTCCCTCAAACGCGAACATGCTGCGCATGCGGTTTTCCAGGTAGCGGATTTGGCTGACCTGGACCTTTCCCGGATGGCGGACGAAGAGCACGAATGTGGGCGGGGGATCTTTGGCCTGTGTGGCGTGTTTGCAGGATTTCAGCTCGCCCATCGGTTGGCTGTGCAGGGCATCGGCGATAAACCGGTGCAGTTCCTTGGGCGGGATGCGGCGGTAGCGGTTCTCCTTCACGGCATCAATGAGCGGGAAGACTCTAAGCAAACCCTCGCGCGTCTTTGCGGAGACGGGGATGACTGGGGCGTAGCGGCAGAAGGGGAATGCCCCCTTGGTTTCCTGCAGCTTTTCCGCACGCTCGTCGCCTTTCTGCAGGTCCATTTTGTTCACCAGAATGATGAGGCCCTTGCCCTGTTCAATCACTACGGACGCGATTTTCTTGTCCTGCTTGCTTACGGGTTCTGTGCCTTCCACAAGCAGCACAGCCACGTCCGCGTTCTCAATGGCCTGGATGGTGCGGATGGTACTGAGACCCTCCAGATCCGCCTCCACCTTGGAGCGCCTGCGCAGACCCGCGGTGTCCACAAACACGTAGGTCTTTCCCTCATGGCGGATGAGGGTATCCGTGGAGTCCCGCGTGGTGCCGGGGATATCGGAGACGAGTTTGGGTGAGACCTCGCGCTGGGTGTCCGACATCAATGCGTTGATGAAGGAGCTCTTCCCCACGTTGGGCTTGCCGATAATCGCCACGCGCGGAGGATCGCCCTCTTCCACTTCCGGTTTCTCCTCCTTCTGGAATTTCAGTTTCTTGAGCTCCGCTTGGATCGCCTCGCGCAGCTCCTCCGTCCCCACGTTGTGGGCGGCGCCGGTAAAGACCGTGCGTTCCTCAATGCCGAGCGACGTGAACTCCGCCTGCGCTTCTTCCTTGAATGCATCCGTATCGCACTTGGTGATGACCAGGATCACGGGCACGTGGCGACGGCGTTTTTTCCGGAGCATGGTGACGATCTCATTGTCGCTCTTGAGCATCTGCGTGCGGCCGTCCAATGTGAAGATGATCAGGTCCGCGGCTTCCATGGCCAGGACCGACTGCGCGTGGACATCGCTCTCAAAGTCCTTGTCTTCCGTTCCTCCGCCCATACCGCCGGTATCAATGAGCAGGTAATCCAAGCCCTCGGATTTCACCAGGTGCGCCACGTGGTCGCGCGTGGTGCCCGCAACCGGCGATTCGATGGCCAGGCGACGTCGCACCAGCCTGTTGAACAGCGTGGATTTGCCCGTGTTGGGCCTGCCGATAATGGCGACGAGGGGGGTTTTGGGCATGGGCGTTCGTATCTGGATTCACGATACGATAGCACGAAAACCGTTTTATTCCGAGACGGAATTCTTGCGTTTTATGCGGGGTGTATGCGGTTTACTCGGAGCGCTCCTCGCAGTCTTCCATCGCGCTGGAAAACCGGTATTCCATGAGAATAGCGTCTTCGTTCGTATCCTCGTAAAAATTACGCAAAACTCTTGTTCCCCTAAATTCACATGTACTAAAGAACAATTGTGCCTGCAGGTTTGTTTCACGGACTTCCACGGTGATCCGGGTGCGTCTGTGGGATGACAGTTTGCTCATGAGTTTTCCGACCATCTGGGTGCCTATGTTCGCCCTCCTCCATTCTGGATGAACGGCGAAAGTGATGATGTGCAGTTTGGATTTGTGCAGTTCGTAGATCATGTATCCCGCAACTCTCCCCTCATGTTCAGAGACCATGCCGATGCAGTTGCGCTGGCGCAGGCACCTGAGGAAATCCTCCTCCGTCCATGCCTGTTCAAAACTCAACCGCTCCGCCTGCAGTACTTCCGGCATATCCCTGCGGATCATCCAGCGGATGTGCACAGGAACGGTTTCCCTTTTTTCGCTATTTTTCTCAGATTTCCTTTTATGGCTGGCAGGTATTTTGGAGAGTTCTTCCGTTTTTTCATCCTCCGGACCAGCCGATGAAGAGCGGGCTTCTGCTATTTCCTTTTCTCTCGCAAAAAAGGCCCGTTTCCGTTTTTCCCGCAGGCTTTCCGTCCCGGTCTGCAGACGCCTGTTCCGTTGGATGTCCGGTATGGTGGAGACGCCGCCATCGGTCAGGAGGACGATTTTTTCGATCACGTCGTGTATCTCTTGGGAGGCTGCGGCGAAAATGCTGGGGGTGAGCTTGGCCAAAATCCTCTGAAGGTCTTCATGGAAATCCACTATTTGCGGGCTGTGGTCTTTTATCAGCCTCCGTATCATGTCCTTGTAGCTCAACAGGCGTCTGCGCAGGACCTGCTGCAAATTCTGTTCGCGGGTTTTTTGTTCGTGCAGTGCCCTAGTCGTTTCCGTGTATTTTTTATGGGCGGCGATATATTGCTGCAGAGCGTCTTTGGCTTCCTCTTTTGTGTTTCTGACTATCTGTTGGGCCTCTGCCGCCTCCTCCTGCAAGGCGAAAAGTTCTTCCAGTCTCCGCAGGATGTGCGATGTGGTGGAATCTGGTTCAGGTGTATTGACAGTGTTTTCTTGCGTCGCTTCTTTGCCTTCCTTTTTCAAGGAAGGATCCTCTCCGCCGCTTTCGCTGCAGGCATTGGCCACGCAGTGATCAAAGAAGCGTCCGTCATGAAAGTCAAGGATTCACCGGGGCTGCGCTGACAGGCGGCAAGCGCGTGGCACGTTGTCTGTCCAGAATGTGTACGGAAAATGCCGTTTCTTTGCTACCATTCGCGCATGCACGACGGTTACAACCCAACGGAAACGGAGGCCAAATGGCAGAAACTGTGGGCCGAGAAGGGCGTCTACAAGACGGACCTGAAAAACGCCAAAGACCCCTACTACGCGCTCGTGATGTTCCCGTATCCCAGTGGTGACAAGTTACACGTGGGGCACTGGTACAACTTTGCGCCGGCTGATAGTGCAGCGCGCTATCAGAGAATGAAGGGGAAAGATGTTTTCAGTCCCATGGGCTTTGACGCCTTTGGTCTGCCTGCGGAGAACTATGCCATCAAAACAGGCGTGCCTCCCGCCAAGAGTACGGCGCAGAACGTGCAGACGATGATCAAGCAGCTCAGCCGCATCGGCACCATGTACGACTGGGACCAAATGGTGAACACCAGTGATCCTTCGTATTACCGCTGGACGCAGTGGCTGTTTTTACAGATGTATAAGAACAAGCTTGCGTACAAAAAACTCGGCAATGTGAACTTCTGCCCCAAGGACCAGACGGTTTTGGCTAACGAGCAGGTATGGGAAGGCAAATGCGAGCGCTGCGGCACGGAGGTGATCCAGAAACCTTTGGAGCAATGGTACTGGCAGACCACCAAATACTCCGATCAGCTGCTGGAAGGCCTGGATACCCTGGACTGGCCCGAGAAGACTAAATTGATGCAGCGCAACTGGATCGGCAAAAGCCAGGGGGCGGAAATAGAATTCGCGATCGATGGGAGTAATGAGAAGATCACGGTTTTCACCACGCGCTGCGATACGCTGTTTGGCGTCACGTATGTGGTGATAGCCCCTGAGCACTCCCTGGTGGAGAAAGTCGTCACGGAAGGACAAAGGGCGAAAGTGGAAACCTACAAGGCGGAGGTGAAGAAAAAAACCGAACTACAGCGCCAGATTGATACGGAAAAAACGGGAGTATCCACGGGTGCCCACGTCATCCATCCCGTGACCGGAAAAAAATTGCCGCTGTGGGTGGCTGATTACGTTTTGGCATCGTATGGGACCGGTGCCGTCATGGCGGTTCCGGGCCACGATGAGCGTGACCATGCTTTCGCTAAAAAGTACAAGCTTCCCATTGTGGAAGTGGTCACAGGCGGCGACGTGGAGAAGGCGGCATTCACCGAACCCGGAATCTGCACCCATTCGGATTTCTTGGATGGCTTGGGGACGGAAGAGGCCAAAAAGGTCATGATCGCGTGGCTGGAGAAAAATAAGAAGGGCAGGGGGGTGACGCAGTATCGTCTCAAGGACTGGCTCCTCAGCCGTCAGCGCTACTGGGGCGCGCCTATCCCCGTCGTCTACGATCCCAAAGGAGTGCCGCATCCCGTACCGGAAGAGCATCTTCCATGGACGCTTCCCACCGACGTGGAATTCAAGCCCACCGGCGAATCGCCGCTCAAGGCCAGCAAGGAATTCAAGGAGCGCACGGAGAAGATCTTCGGCAAGGGATGGACGCCGGAGTACGACACGATGGATACCTTCGTGTGCAGCAGTTTTTATTACTTGATGTATCTGAGAAGCGATGAGCGATTAGCGATGAGCGATCAGAAAAAAACTCACAGCTCACAACTCACAGCTCATAGCTTTATCGATCCTGCTATTGAAAAGAAATGGATGCCCGTATCCATGTACATCGGCGGTCCGGAGCATGCCTGCATGCACCTGATCTACGCCCGCTTTGTGATGATGGCGCTCAAGGACTTTGGCTATGTCACCCATAGCGAGCCGTTCCAGCGCCTGGTCCACCAGGGGCTCATCACGCACAAGGGGGCCAAGATGAGTAAGAGCAAAGGGAACGTCGTCAGCCCCGATGAATTCATTGACCGTCACGGCAGCGACGTGTTCCGCATGTACCTGATGTTCATGGGACCCTTCACCGACGGCGGAGACTGGAGCGACACGGGCATTAGAGGTATCGATAGGTTTGTGCAGAGAGTGTGGAAGGTGTTCGGTCAGGAAATCAAAGAACACAAGGAAATCAAAGAACTCAAAGAGGTAACGACGGCATTGCACCAGGCCATCAAGAAAGTGACGGAGAGTATGGAGAAGATGCATTTCAACACGGCCATCCGCGCGCTGATGGAATTCCTCAATGTGGTGGAAGGAAAGGAATATACGGATGCGACGGCACAGACGTTCACGCGTCTGCTGGCACCGCTGGCTCCGCACCTTGCGGAGGAGCTGTGGGAAAAATGGGGTGGCCCGGCCTCCGCCAAGGATTCGGCCGGCAAGAAGGGATTCGCGATCGAGCAGCAATGGCCGGAATACGACGAGAAGTTCCTCAAGACCGACACACTCACCATCGCTGTGCAGGTGAACGGCAAATTGCGTGCCACCATTTCCGTCCCGTCAGAGATCTCCGAAAAAGACGTGATTGCGGCCGCCAAGGCGGACCCCAGCGTCCAGAAGCACATGGAGGGCAAGACGCCGAAAAAAGAGATCTATGTCCGGGGCAAACTTGTGAGTCTAGTGATATGACCAAGTTCTGAGAAGCCTGCCCTGAGCGAAGTCGAAGGGTGAAAGGGAAGCTGGTGAGTCTGGTGGTATGACCGCCGAGCGTCAGGCGGGTACTCACTGCGCGATCTTGCGGAGCAGTTCGTCCCTAATACGTGCCCGTTCATTCATTCCGGGGCGTTGGGCCTCTTGCCCCTCGCACAGTAGCTCTTGGTCTGTAGCGTTTGGGTCGTAGAGCATTCTCTGCAGATGCCGGACGTCCAGCTGCATCAGTCCTCCATTGCCGCTGTAGGCGATGCGGTTCAATCGTTCGATGTATTGTGCTTCTTCCTCTGGCGACACGACGCCCAGGCGCAACAGTGCATTGATACACGCCCGTAGATTGACGTCCCCATTATGCGCGCAACCCAAATTATTGTTGCGTCGCTCTTGCGTGCAAAACTCCTCATGGGGATTCTCGTCGTTCTCCCCCGCATGCAGATGATGTTCAAAGCCGCAGGCGTCAGTCTGCAGCGCTTTCAGTGTATTCTGTACGCCGGTAATGGCATCTATTTCAGGTTTCATTATCCCGGGGGCGGAAGGAGTCTTTGGCGTCACGGCGTATGCGTTGCAGTACTTTTGCCTTTTCCTTCAGAATCCACACCACCAGCGGATGATCGATGACCTGGAAAACACAGTCGCGTCCTGCCGCTTTTCTCAGTGACAGCAGTTCGGCCAGGGATACATCCGTTTTCTGGTCTATGCCGCATGCGAGCAGTTCGTTTTTTCTCTGGACGATTTTCCTGTCCAGTTCACGGACAATTCGGTCACTCCCGGTCAAGGATGTGACATGTTCCACCACTTCATCCCTCCAGGCAATCAGGGTGCGGATTTGCCCACGGATCTCTGCTCTGCGCGGGTGGTTGTCGTCCAGCCAACGCAGGCCCTTTTCGTCTTCCAGAGCCTGCACATAGTCGATTACTTTTTCCATGTTCTTTTGAAGAGATCCCAAAAAAACGCTCGCCGGATGTGCATGTTGCCTTGGTTAATGATTCGCTTTTCCTGTTCTCTGGCTACGGCGTGATCAGGGTGACCCGGGTCTTTCTGGATATTTTCCAGTCTGTCGAGCTCGTCTTCTGCCGCACGGAAGTCAAAATGCTCCATTAAACGTATATTGTACTATCATTAACAATCGAGTCAACAAAAGACATTCTGGCCTTTCCCGTGCCAAAAACGCATACTCTCCCCGTGCCCTTCCCCGCCGATTTCCTCACCGCCCTCAACCGCTACGCCGAGTTTACGGACTTGGAGGCGCTCAAGGAGGCCAGTAACAGGCCTCTCCGGAAGTGCGTGCGCGTGAACACCCTCAAGTGCACGGTAGACGCCTTCGCCAGGCATGCAGCGGAAAAGAATTGGAAGCTCACGCCGGTGCCCTGGTGCCCGGAGGGATTTTTTGTGGATCGTGAGGATCACTCCGTCGCACTCGGCAAAGACCTGCTGCATTTATTGGGCCACTTCTACATGCAGGAGGCGAGCAGCCAGCTCCCAGCGGAACTGCTGGACGCACAGCCGGGAGAGGTCATTCTGGATATGAGTGCCGCACCGGGCAGCAAGTCCACGCAGATCGCGGATGCGATGCGGGGCAGGGGCGTACTCGTGTGTAACGACATCCAGGAAAAGCGCTTGTGGACACTCAAGAGCGGGCTCCACAGGAGCGGCGTCACCAACTACGTGATGACCAAGAAAGTGGGCCAGTGGTTTGGCAAACACATGACGGAGAGGTTCGATCGTGTCCTGTGCGATGCCCCGTGTTCTGCTCAAGGAACTGTACGTAAAGACAGCGACGCGCTCGATTACTGCTCTGCCGATAACATCGGCAAAATGGCCAAGATCCAGAAAGAGCTGCTCGAGTCCGCCATTCACGCTACCAAGATCGGCGGGCGCATTGTCTACAGCACATGTACTCTCACGCCGGAGGAAAACGAAGGCGTGGTGGCGTGGGTGCTGGAGAAATTTAAGGGGAAATTGGAGGTTGTTGATCCAAGAAAGCAATCAGCGATGAGCGATGAGCGGTCAGCTCTTTTTTCCAAAATGATAGAAGACTCTTTTGTTGTCCAAAAAAGCTTATCGCTGACTGCTGATCACTTACCGCTGCTCCGCCTCTGGCCCCAGACGGCGGATACGGAAGGATTCTTCTGCGCGGTGCTCAAGAAGACGGCCCCCACACGCAGCAAGGAATTTTTTGATGCGGAGAAGTTCCAGGAGGAGCCCATCCCCCCCGCGCGGCAGGCCGCGCTCGGGAAGGTCTGTGAAAAGCTCTACGGCGACAGTTTTCTCAGAGAAGGGGAGCGTCTCTTCCAGCGCGGGGACCAGCTGCTCCTCTCCACCGAGGAAGTCGAGAAATTCAAGATCACCGTGCAGGATTACGCGCTGGGCATTCCCTATGCCCGCAGGCTCGATATGGACCGTATCCGCATCGCCCAGGAGACGGTTTCCCTCCGCGGCCAGTCGGCAACGCACGGCGTGATTGAACTGACGCAGCCGGAGCTCAACGGACTCCTCAACGGCAAAGATATCCCGTGCGACGCGGAGCTGAGAGGCGATCCTATCCTCCGCTATAACGGCATTCCCGTGGGCTCGAGTTTGGCGAAGGAGGGAAAGCTTTGGAACCGTTTACCGCGCTGGATTGTCGCGAAGAGTTAGATAAAGGACCGAAGGAACAAGAAACAGAAAATTACAAAAAATGAGTAGTAACAAGTATTCAAAAACTGAACATTTAGTGCTTTTCCTTTGATTATTTCTTTGTTTCTTGTTTCTTCGGTACTTCAAAAAAATCTGATATCATGATCCCCTCTATGGATGCGGTCAGTGAGATCAAGATGCGGCTCCCCATTGAACAGCTGGTCAGTCAGTACTGCCAGCTGCAAAAGAAGGGGCGCAATTTCGTGTGTCTCTGTCCGTTCCACAATGACAGTCACCCCAGCTTCCTCGTCTCCCCGGATAAGGGGATCGCCTACTGCTTCGCCTGCCGCAGCGGCGGAGACATTTTCAGTTTTTACCAAAAAATAGAGGGTGTCGATTTTCCGCAGGCCATTCGCGAGCTGGCGGAAAAAACGGGAGTGGTCCTGGAGGAAAAAGCACAAGCGCCCACTGCCCCAAAAAAAGACGAAAAAGAACGCATGCGCCAGTGCCTGGAGGCGGCACTCGCTTTCTACCAGTCACAGCTCACATCCTCGCAGCTGGCCAAGGATTATCTGCAGAAGCGCGGGGTGCCGCAGGAGCAAATAACGCAGTTCCAGATCGGTTACGCGCCGGATTCGTTTTCCGCCACGTATGAGTACCTGCTCAAGGCGGGATTCAGCCGTCAGGAGATTCTGGCGGCCGGCATGTGTATCCAAAAGGAATTGAGCGAGGAACGCATGTACGACCGTTTCCGCAACCGACTCATGTTCCCCATCCACGACCAGCAGGGCCATGTGGTGGGCTTTGGCGGACGCACCCTGGCGGATGACGATGCCAAGTACATCAACAGTTCCGAAAGTCCGCTCTTCCACAAGAGCGAGGTCCTCTTTGGTATTCACCACGCAAGGGACAGTATTCGCGAAAAAAAATCGACACTGCTCGTGGAAGGATATTTTGACGTGCTGGCCTGTCACCGCGCAGGTGCCACGCATGCGGTCGCCACCTGCGGCACCGCGCTCACCGACGGACACGTGAAGATCCTCCGCCGCTACTGCGAGCATGTCACCCTGTGTCTGGATACTGACCGTGCCGGACAGGACGCCATGCGCCGGGCCTTTGTGCCCCTGGCGAGGGCGGGCGTCCACGTGGACACCATCACTCTGCCGGACAAGGACCCGGCCGACGTGGCCACGGCGGACCTGGAAAAGCTGCGGACTATTTTGGCCGGCGCCCCCACGCCGTACCTGGAGGCGATGCTGCGTTCCTTTACGCCGGACCAGCTGCAGGATCCACTCTTCAGGCGTGAGGCGTTGCGGACGTTGCTCTCGCTCATTAACGCACTTCCCTCGGCTGTGGAAAAACGCGATTACCTGGCCAAGGCGGCTGTGGCTTTCCAGACCACGGAAAACGCGCTGGAGGAGGACATGGCCATTGCCACGCGCGAAGCGGTGCTGACACAGCCCCTCCGCCCACGGGAAACCGCAAACAGCACGGAACTGTTTTCCTCCGTGGAAATCGCCTTGGGGCTTTTCCTCTTCTATCCCACGCTGCGGGCCTGGGCCAGGGATATCATCGAGCCGGAGGATCCTTTTTCCCAGCAGTTCTACAAAGCCATTCTGGCTGTGCCGGAGAACGAAAATCTCACGCGTGAGGCACTGGTTCTGCAGCCGGAGGCGCAGGAGCGCGTGGCGGTTCTGCAGCTCTACAGTGAACATCACGGTTTTACCGAGTGGTCGGAGTCCATGGCCGCGCGCGAGGTCCGCAAGCACATCCAGCGAGCCAACCGCGACATGCTCAAGGCCAAGCAAATGGAAGTGACGCAAAAGCTCCTGGAGGCGGCCCAGAGCGGCAACATGACGGAGCAGGCACAGCTTCAGGTGCAGATGCAGCAGATCCTGAAACTCATCCAAAAAGTGCATTAAAAAACCGCCACGGATGTGGCGGTCTTTTTTTGGAAAACTCTTTAAAACTGAATGCTGGCGGGGATGGGAGTGGTGAGGAAGTGATAGAGGGCCATGACAAATTCTCCGCGCGTGAGCAGGTGTGCACCATCAAGATACGGTGCGCAGATCTGCGTGCCGTTGGTGGTAAAGCATTTTTCGCCACCCAGCGGCATCTTGTCCGCCTGGGCAATTCCCGCATACGGCGCATACCAATCCTGACTGGTGACGTCCACGTATGTATTGGGGAGGTTGGTTTTAAGCTCGTACGTGAGGCTCAGCATCTTGAGGAACTCCGCGGTGTTCACGGGGTTCTGCGGGCGGAAGGTGCCGTCGGAATATCCCTCAATGATTCCCATTTGGTTGGCGAAACGGACAAAGGATGAATACCACTGGCCATTGGGCACGTCTTTGAAAGCGTGGTTATCGGCAATATTGGGGATGATGTTATAACGGGCGATGGTGAGGAACTTGGATACTTCTGCCCTATTAAGGAGTTGCGTGGGCATCAACGTGCCGTCTGCAAAGCCGCCTACAATACCAAGCTGATTGAGGTAGTTTGCGGCAACCGCAAGCTCCGTGCTGTCACCCACATCTTTGAAAACACTCACCGTAACGGGGACTTCTTCTTCCACGGGCATGAGGGTCTCCACGGTGTCTTCGTACAAAGGCGCCACGGGCGTGACCTGCGTCCCCGGATTGGACGGCGTTTCCGTCACGGGGGCCTGCACCGCCTCAGAAGATGTGCTCTGCTGCACGGGTGCCGGAACAGGAACTACGGGGGTGGGAATCACCGGCGCGGGGGTCTGCACCACTGGCGTGGGCATTGTGATGACGGGCGTGGTGGTTGGCATGATCGGGGCCGATGGCGCTGAACTGGTGGCGCTGGATACAGGATCCGCGGGCAGAGAGTCGCAGAATGCGGCATTGTGTCCCGTGCGCGCCTTCCAATTACAGTCTTTGTGGAATTCACTGTAGACACAAACCGGACCGGCAATGCTGCCGTCCGGACAAAGAGTCGGTTGGTTGCCCGTAGGAGCAATGTGACAGCCGCCCATCAAATTCTCGGGCGTCTGGGCGCATTCGGCGTTCTTGGCGGCAAGCTCTTCCGGCGTAAGCGGTGCCGGCGCAGCGGGGAGGCAGAGATAGTTGCCCATGAATTCACACCGTTTGTTGTCCGGATTGTAGCCACAGGTATATCCGCCCATGGTTCCGTCTGGGCAAATGTGGGGCAGCTCCCCGGCGGTGATGTTTCCCAGGGCAATACCGGGGTTCAGGTCAGACGGATCGCAACCACCGAAAAGTTTCTGCTGCGTGGGTGCGCAGCTGGCTTGCTTTGCGGCTAGACCGGCATCCGACGAAGAAGAAGCAAGGGTTTGTATAACCACAGGGGCGGTTGCGGGAGTGGTGGGAATACCCGTAATGAGTTCCTCGCAAAATGCTGCATTGGGGCCAGTACCAGATACCCACGTACAATCATTAAGATATTCGCTGAAAACGCAGTGGGGTCCTGCAATGGTGATACCGTCTGAGCAGAGGGAAGGCTGTGTTCCTGCCGCAGGAAGAAGACAGCCACCCATCAGATTCTGAGGAGTCTGAGCGCAGGCGGCGTTTTTAGCTGCAAGCTCGGCGGGGCTGAGAGGGGCTGCTGGGGGAGGCGAACAATCTTTTTTAACAAAAAATTCACACTTGTCCGTTTTTTCGTTGTATCCGCAGATGTAACCGCCAAAACTGTTGTAGTTGTTTGCGGCACAGACGTGCGGACTATCTCCTGCTGCTGCACGCAGCGCATTCAGATCAGACAGAGCACAACCGCCTTCCGGCTTTGAGCCCGTGGGGGCGCAAGCCCATCGCTTTTTTTGTAAGTTGACGTTCTCCCGTATAAACACCTGCATGGGGGAATTAGGATCCGTCGTATTGATCTGCGCCAAAGAGGGAGGTCTCTGCAAAAAGCTGAAAGTCACGACCGCCAGGGAAGTGGCAGCAATAGCGCTGACAATAAACGCGCCGGACCGATGGGTTGTGTTTTTTTTCATAGGAAAATGATGTGAAATGTTTGATGTGTTTAATTAATATTATACTCTTTTGTATAAAAATTTCAACAAGACATGGAATGCGGCATTGTAGGGCAAAAGTGTGTATTGATGTTGCTTTTGCCTAAATAATGCGTAGTCTTCTTATCCACAAGCCCGTTGGAAACGGGGTTAACCTCCATGCGCGTGTTATGGCTTCTCATCCTCGAAAATTCATTGCACAACCCACCGACGACGATCTCAAGAAGTTTCCCGAAAAGGTGAAGCATTTGGTGAAGAAGGGTCGCGAGCAGCGCTACGTGACGCACCAGGAGATCATCGCGGCCATTCCCACGGCGGAAGAGAATGTCGACATGCTGGACGAGATCTACACGCTCTTGGTGGATCTGGGTATCCAGGTGATCGACGTGAAAGACGCGCTCATCTGGGACAAAAAAGCCCGTGCCAGCACGCTCGAAATGCCGGAGCCTACGGAGGATCTCACGCAGGTGGCGGCAAGTGACACGCCGGAAGTGGAGCCTGGGGACGATGATGACGGTGAGGCGGACGGCGACGAGGGTGAAAAGGTGGAGGCGCTGGATGACGACACCGATGACGATGCCATGCGCATGATCGCCATGGCGGGTATTGCGGTAGACAGCGACAAAGACCTGAGCGAGGAGGAGCGCAAGAAAAAGAAGAAGGATCGGGAGGTTGATCTGCTGGAAATCAGCAACGACTCCGTCCGCATGTATTTGTCCGAGATCGGCCGCGTGCCGCTCATTGACGCGCGCAAAGAAGTGGAGCTGGCCCGCCGCATCCGCAAGGGGGATGCGAGCGCCAAGCAGCAGCTTGCGGAAGCCAACCTTCGTTTGGTGGTTTCCATTGCCAAGAAGTACATCGGACGCGGACTCAGCTTCCTGGACCTCATCCAGGAGGGCAACATCGGTCTCTTCCGCGCGGTGGAAAAATTCGATCCCGAACGCGGCTTCAAATTCTCTACCTACGCCACGTGGTGGATCCGTCAGGCCATCACGCGCGCCATTGCCGACCAGGCTCGCACCATCCGCATCCCCGTGCACATGGTGGAGACCATCAACAAGCTCACCCACACGCAGCGACGCCTGGTGCAGGAGCTGGGCCGCGAGCCCACCCTGGAAGAACTGGCTGTGGAAATGGAGATGGATATCAAGAAGGTTGCCCACATCCAGAAGATCAGTCAGGACATCATTTCCCTGGAATCCCCCGTGGGTTCAGAGGAAGACAGCAAGTTGGGAGACTTCATTGAAGACGAAGAAGCCATCAACCCCTTTGAGGCCACCAACCGCCAGCTGCGCAAAGAGAACGTGCACGCGATGCTGGAGTTCCTCACTCCCCGCGAGCGCAAGATCATCGAGATGCGTTTTGGTCTGCGTGACGGCATCGGCCATACGCTGGAGGAGGTGGGCAAGGAATTTGGTGTCACCCGCGAGCGTATCCGCCAGATTGAGGCCAAGGTGCTGCAGAAAATGCGCGACCATCCGCGTTCCCTCACTATCCGCGAGCACGGCGGCGCGCCCAAGCGCATCGGTTTTTCACCACTTCCCGCCTTCCAGGGCAAACCCTGCCCCAACTGCCGCAGCGGCAAGCTGGTGGAATTGAGTGTGGACGGCCGCAAAGTCCAGAAATGTGACCATTGTGCAAAAGAGTTTGCGGTGTAAAAGCGGCAAGAGGTGAGAAGTGTGTGGTCGGTAGCTGTACGATCGCAATGACTACTTCTAATCACTAACCACTTCTTTCTGTGGTTGCTATGATATTTCCGTGCCCAAAAGCAAAGAAGCATCCGTGAAGGCCGTTGCGAGAGACATTACCACTAGGTTGCGTGCAACGGATGCCTTTGACCGTGCATACGCTCGTCTCAACCCTGCGCAAAAGCAGGCCGTGGATACCATTGAAGGCCCGGTGATGGTGGTGGCGGGCCCGGGTACGGGAAAAACCCAGGTCCTCTCGCTCCGCGTCGCCAATATCCTCCGGAAGACGCACTTAAAGCCCAGCAACATCCTCTGTCTTACCTTTAGTAATAGTGGCGCCACCGCCATGCGCGAACGTCTGCGGTCGCTGATTGGCGCGGATGCGTACGGCGTCACGGTCAATACCATCCATGCCTTTGCCCAGTCGGTTATTGATCGCCATCCTCTTCTGTTTGAAGAATGGTCCATGCGCGAGCAGCTGGGCGATATAGACCG
>CAYMAT010000011.1:30598-32280 GCA_964388495.1 uncultured Candidatus Peribacteria bacterium | reverse complement strand
GCACGCTGCAGCTTCGGAGCGGGGCCGCAGTGAAGCGTTCGGCACTCGCCTTCACTGTGGTGCCCGATCTCGAGGTCGTGGTGCCGGCTAAGCCCATCGGCCCAGACGTTTACACAGAGGTCACCGCGACTGCCGCGCCGGGGATTCTCGCGACCGAGGGCACCATCGCAACACTCGGATCTGAGGATGCACTTGCCCTCGACGTGACCGCGCTACCGGCGGGAACCGTCACCGTGCCACTTCCGCGCGTGCAATGGTGGCTGCGATCCGCCAGCTTTCCGCGATGGTCGACATCCTGCCCAACCGCGTCCACGGAAGCGCCCTCTTTGAGCGCGGCGAGACGCAGGGCCTCACTACGTGCACGCTGGGTGGCCCCGGCGACAAGCTCCTTGTAGAAGGAATGGAAGGGGAGCAGGAGCACCGCTACATGCACCATTACAACTTCCCGCCGTTCTCCGTTGGTGAGACCAGCAACCGTCTGATGACGGGTAACCGCGAGATCGGCCACGGAAACCTGGCCCAGCGCGGTCTGGAGCCCGTTCTCCCGGATGAGAAAGACTTCCCGTACACCATCCGCACCGTCACGGAAATCCTGGGCAGCAACGGATCCAGTTCCATGGCTGCAACCTGTGGTTCCACGCTGGCCCTCATGGCCGCGGGTGTACCCATCAAGGCCCCTGTCTCCGGTATTGCCCTGGGTCTCATGTCCGATGAGGAGAAGGGCAAGTACGTTGTCCTCAGCGACCTGCAGGACGAAGAGGACTTTGGCGGCGATATGGACTTCAAGCTCACGGGTACGGAGAAGGGTGTCACGGCCATCCAAATGGATATCAAGATCAAGGGTCTGCCGGATAGCGTCTTTGAAGAGGCGATTGCCCGCAGCAAGACTGGCCGCGCCCAGATCCTGAAAGTGATGCTTGCGGCATTGCCCGAGCCTAGGAAAGAACTGAGCCCGTACGCACCGCGCATCGAATCCATCCAGATTGATCCGGAGGATATCCGCCTGGTCATCGGTAAGGGCGGAGAGACGATCCAGAAGATCACCAAAGAACTCGGAGTCGAAATCGACATCGAGGACAGCGGCATCGTCTTCATCACCTCCGTGAACGGCGACATGATGAAGAAGGCGATTGAATGGATCC
The DNA here is from genome assembly GCA_964388495.1 of uncultured Candidatus Peribacteria bacterium. Taxonomy (GTDB): domain Bacteria; phylum Patescibacteriota; class Gracilibacteria; order Peribacterales; family Peribacteraceae; genus CAYMAT01. Next base: position 31,138 of record CAYMAT010000011.1, on the reverse strand, counting down.
AGGGCATCGTCGCCAAGCCGGAGGTGGGCAAGAAGTATAAGGGCAAGGTGGTCCGCATCATCGACGGTGTTGGGGCCATCGTGGAATTCCTACCCGGCAAAGACGCGATGATCCACATCTCCGAACTCCAGTGGAAGCGCACCGATCGCGTTGAGGATGTGCTCCAGATGGGTCAGGAAGTGGAAGCCATCTGTATCGAATACGATCCCGTGGAAGGCAAGACGCGCCTCTCGCTCAAGCAGATGACGCCTCCCCCCGAGGGCTTTGTGCCCCCGGCCCCCCGCATGGGCGGTGGATTTGGCGGACCGCGCGGTCCTCGCCCGGGTGGGGGAGGATTCCGCGGTGGACCTCGCCGCTAATCACGCGGTTAAAAAAAGAAGGGCGCCTACGCGGCGTCCTTTTTTGATTCAGTTTTTGGTTCGGTCCGGGGCTTCTCTGGTGCTGACTTGTCGGCCGGTGCGGGCTTGGTTTCCTTGGCAGGTTCGGTCCTCGTTTCTTCGGCTTTCGGTGCAGCTGAGGGTTTGCGGTTATCCGTTTTGT
>CAYMAT010000011.1:0-30588 GCA_964388495.1 uncultured Candidatus Peribacteria bacterium | reverse complement strand
CTTACTGGAGCCGGTGGTACTGTTGGATTTCTTGCTGTCGGTGATGTACCAACCCGAACCCTTGAACTGCACGGGAGGCGGCACCAGTAGGCGCTCCAGTTTTTTGGATCCGCATTCGGGGCAGGATTTTGGCTCGCTCGACGAACCGAACGGGCGTTCAAATTCAAAGACGTGACCCTTGGCGCATTGATAATCGTAGCGTGGCATAGCGGGATTAGATGACGGTGTTCGCCACTCCTCTGAGAGTGTCCAGAATTGGCAGACTGAAGACAGCGTTACGTACGCCGTGGATGATTCTTGTGGGGAGACCCAGCACGGGGCGCTCCGGTGAGGGGAGAATCTCCCGTGTGAGGAAGCCGTACTCATTGTTGCCTCTCATGCGCTGAGTATAACATAAAAAAACGACCATCCCTTGCGGGGGTCGTTTCTGATGAGAGAGAAAGAGCAGAACTTCGCCCCTTTTCGGGGAGAAAGCTGGGTGAGTGTACAGATTTGTCACGACAACGCAAGGGTGATGTACGTACAAGACTGTAAGAGTGATTGCGACACAGTCTTTATTATGATGTTTTCAATATCAGTAGCCGTTTTCCCTGCGTTTCCATACAATTCCTGCATGCTTGAAAAGGCTTACAACGCTTCATCGGTCGAGGACCGCATTTACCAGTCCTGGGAGAAGTCCGGCGCCTTCCATGCAAACGTCAAAAGCGCCAAGGATTCATTCACCATCAGCATGCCGCCCCCCAATGCGACGGGTCAGCTGCACCTGGGGCACGCTGTGATGCTGGCGCTGGAGGATATCTTCACGCGTTTTGCGCGCATGCGCGGGAAGGAAGCGCTGTGGGTGCCGGGAACGGACCATGCGGCCATCGCCACAGAGGCTGTGGTCATCAAAAAGCTCCAGAAAGAGAAGAAAATGAAGGACCCCCGCGCGCAGCTTGGGCGCGAGGCGCTCCTCACGGAGATCCGCGATTTTGTGGAGGCCAGCAAGAACACCATCCGCGGCCAGGTCCGCAAGATGGGTTCCTCCTGTGACTGGAGCCGTGAAGCCTACACCATGGAGCCCACGCTCAACCGCTGCGTCAATGAAGTCTTCGCCTCCATGTACAAGGACGGCCTCATCTACCGCGGTCACCGCATCGTGAACTGGGATCCCAAGCTCCAGACCACGGTCAGTGACGATGAGATCGAGTACGAGGAGCGGACGGAAGCCTTCTATACCTTCCAGTACGGTCCGTTCCAGATCAGCACCAGCCGTCCGGAAACAAAATTTGGCGATAAGTACGTTGTCATGCATCCGGATGACGAGCGGTACGCAAAATACAAGCACGGCGACACGCTCACGCTTGAGTGGATTAACGGCCCTACCACGGCCACCATCATCAAGGACAAGGCGGTGGATCCCGCCTTCGGCACCGGAGTGATGACCATCACGCCATGGCACGATCACATCGATTTTGATATCGCCGAGCGTCACAAGCTGGACAAAGAGCAGGTGATTGGGTTTGACGGCAAGCTGCTCCCCATCGCTGGCGAGTTCTCCGGCATGCACATAACGGACGCGCGCGAGAAGATAGTGGAAAAACTGAAGAACAAAGGACTGCTCGTTTCCATCAAAGCTGACTATGCGCATAATGTCGCCTTGAGCCAGCGCGGAAAGGGGGTGATCGAGCCCCAGATAAAGGAGCAGTGGTTTATCGACGTCAACAAGCGGGTGGTGCACTGGAAGCGGCGCACGCTGAGTCTCAAGGAAGTGATGCAGGAGGTGGTGCACACCAAGCAGGTCCGCATCATCCCGGACAGATTCGAAAAAATTTACTTCCAGTGGATCGATAATCTGCGTGACTGGTGCATCTCCCGCCAGGTCTGGTGGGGACACCGCGTGCCCGTCTGGTACAGAGATGAAGAAGGATCTAGAGATATTCATGTCGGCGCTCATCCACCGGAAGAAATAAGAAACAAGAAACAAGAAAATTCATGGATTCAAGATCCAGATACTCTTGATACCTGGTTCAGCTCGGCGCTGTGGACCTGGAGCACGCTCATCGACAAAAAACTGGCTGCAGATCCCGCTCTCACTTTCCGTGAAATCCTCCTGCAGAGCCCGGATTTCCTCAAATTCCACCCCACGGACGTGATGGAGACGGGTTACGACATCCTCTTCTTTTGGGTGGCGCGCATGATCCTGATGACTACCTACGTCACGGGCTCCATTCCTGAATTGGAATACGGTCAGGTTCCCTTCGATACGGTCTATTTGCACGGTCTTGTACGCACGCGCGACGGCCGCAAGATGAGCAAGAGCGATCCGGAAACGATGATCGATCCGCTGGATATGATCGGCAAGTACGGCGCGGACGCACTGCGCATGTCCATGATCGTGGGCCAGAGCCCGGGTGCGGACTTCCGCCTCTATGAGGAGAAGATCGAAGGATACAGGAACTTCGTGAACAAGCTCTGGAACGCCAGTCGCTTTATCCTGATGCAGTGCGAGGAGGCCAAGGAGGATCCTGCATCCATCACCAATTTTGAAGCCACGACTCTTGCGGACAAGGCGTTGTGCCATGCGCTGCAGCAGCTGATCCGCGACGTCACCAAAGGCATCGAGGAATACCGTTTGAGCGAGGTGGGGGAGAAGCTCTATGCCTTTGTCTGGGAATTTTTCTGCGACTGGTACCTGGAGTTGAGCAAGGGCCCTTCGACAAGCTCAGGGCAAGCTAATCTGGGACTACTCATTCACGCTCTGCGCACCATCCTCACACTGCTGCATCCGTACTGCCCCTTTGTGACGGAGGAACTGTGGGCATCCGTCAAAACATCCAAGGACAGCATGCTCATTGGCCAGGAATGGCCCAACCCCGAGCAGTACGGCAGCCACCCCGAAGCCTTTGCGGACATGCAGACGCTCATCGCCGCCATCTCCGGCATCCGCAAGCTCCGCAACGACAATGCTGTGGAACACAAGGCCGAAGTCGCCGTCACCATCGTTTCCAAAAATCTGGGTGAGCTCTTTGAGGGTCAGGAAGGTCACATCAAGAGACTTGCCAAAGTGAAGAGTCTGAGGGTCGAGACCGGTGCCTACAAACCTGGTAAAGACATTGTCAGTACATTCATTGACGGTGCGGAGATTCACCTTTCCCTGGAGGGATTAGTGGACCTGGAGAAGGAGAAGATGAAGCTGGAAAAGGAGGCGAAGAACCTGGAGAATCTGATCGCCTCCATTGAGGGCAAGCTCAAGAACCCCCAATTTGCAGAAAAAGCCCCCGCCAAAGTAGTGGATGCCGAGAAAGAGAAGCTCAAGACTACTCAGGACAACCTGGAGAAGATCATGGCCAGGCTCCGTTCAATGGTCTGAGCTCTCGTAGACGGGGGACTGCAGTGTCACCTTTGTCCCACTCTTCACCCGCAATGCCGCGGCGCGCGTGACGGAGTTCCGCCCAAACTTTTTGTGGAGGATATCCATCGTTTCCTGCAGTGAGCCGGATTTGTCCTGATCCGCAGCATCGCGGAAGAGGGAATACTGTTCGGTGAAGCGGGGGATTAAACGCCAGAGTGCCAGACCCACCTGGGTGTAGCGCTCCCGCTCGCGCCATGCGGAGGCGAATGCCATCCGCAGATAGGGAGTCATCGCTTCCACGGTATCCATTGCCTGGGGGAAAGAGATATTCCTGCCCCCGTGCTCATACGCACCGTTCCTGAGCCACACGGAGCATCCATAACAGGCCAATGTATCGCGCCGCATTTTCATGGTGACGTACTCCGCGTGTTTGAGGAGATGCGCCCACACCTCGCCCTTGTCGGTCGTTCCTCTGAAGCTCCGGCAACGGGAGACAGACTTAGGTGGTTCTTCTTCCATGGAAATATCAAAGAGAGGGTGACCGCTGAGCTCCTCCTTGAGCTCCGGCCCGCCTTTGCCAAAGAGCGCCCGCAATTCCTCCGTGGGCGCCTCTGCGATATGCAAAGCCGTGGTCCAGCCGTGGGCATCCGTGTGCCGTACGCGCTTTCTGCCGATTCCGGGGATGGCAGCGGCCGGCCGATCGGCCAAAAATGCCCTAATGCCTATTTCTAGCCATTTCCTTGTGCCCTCATCCCCCTTTCCCCCTTCTACCCCAGGGGGAAGGGGGAACTTGCTAATAACAGTCATGCCAGAGGGCTTGCGGTACTCTCCGGCCATTTTTGCAAGGAGTTTGGTTGGCGCAATACCTACAGAAACGGAGAGGCCGGTCTTCCGTAATACCGTTTGCTGGATTTCCAGCCCCCACGCCCCAACATTCTTGGGCAACCCGCCCACCACGGACTGCAGATCCAGATACCATTCATCGATGGACATCTGCTCCATGAGCGGGCAGACGTCTTCCAAAATCGATTCAATTTCCTGCGATGCGCGCGCTGCCTCATGGAAGTCAGAGTTCACGTGGAGAGCGTTGGGGCAGAGTCGCTTCGCTTCCTTGAGCGGCATTCCGGTTTTCACCCCAAAAGCTTTCGCTTCATAACTTGCCGCAATCACGCAGCCGCCGCCCATGCCCAGCGCCAGCAGAGGCTTGCCGCGGAGCTTGGGGTTTTTCCGGACCAAAACGGACGCAAAGAAAGAATCAGCGTCGATATGAGCGAACATGGGAAAAAAACGAAGGAATCGTTACTGGTAATTCGTAATTCGTTACGAATAACGAGTAACGAAGAACGGATAACATCTATCAATATTTTCTCATTACCCCTCTTACAACTCCGGCCACGCTCAGTTCGTTCATGGCGTAGAGCTTGGGGTAGCGGGAGTTCTCCGCCTTGAGGCAGTACTTGCCGTTCTCTTTGATCAATCGCTTGAGCGTGTACTCGCCGTCCAACACACCCACCACAATATCTCCCACGCGCGGCTCCTTGCCACGCTCCACGATCACCAAATCACCCTCCTGGATGCCGGCATCGATCATGCTCTCGCCTTTGACGCGGAGGAGGAAGGTATTGCTGCGGTCGCGGACCAGATATTCATCCAATGTGACGGTTTCCTCGGCTTGCTCCTCCACCGGGGCGGCAAAGCCCGCGGCGATGGGGCCAAAGAGCGGAAGGCTCAGCGACTGCGTCAGGACTTCTCCAATATGATCCAGGATCTTCAGGCGGCCCTTGGGATCTTTCTGTACATGACCGGTCTTGAAGAGTGCGTTTACCACCTTGGCCACGGCGTTTTTACTCTTCACGCCAAAGGCGGAGGCCAGATCCGAGAGCGACGGCGAGTATCCGTGCTTCTGCTGGAACTCCTTGATGTACTGCAGCACCGTTTGCTGGTGCTCCGTGAGAGGGGTGACGACAGTGGGCATAGGCGGGTGCGGAAGTGCGGTTCCCACTATAGGTGTACAGTCGTACACGTGTCAAGACATCAACTCCGGATTCTTCTTTTTCCAGAATTCCCGTCGTTCCTCCATCAAAATTTGCAGCGTGAAATCAAATTCCTTTCCCTCTTTCCCTCGCAGATCCGCATGCGGGACTTCCACCGGCATCTGTGTCTTGGGAAAATCACTCCATACATCGGCTGCCATGTGAACCATAAAAAATGGGGGAGAGGAGGTAAATTGAGAAGACTATCCTCGTACGGATCCCTTTTGCCAATGATCCGCGCGCAAGAAACTCGCACACAAAGATCTTGCCGCTTCAGTTTGCTCTAATGTCGTTTATTGCGGAGTCTCTCCGATTATCACGCGATCATCGTTTGCATTCCCACACCGACCAGGTGCGCAGCAGAACCAGTGCTCCCAAAAAAGCTCCAATCATTCCCGTGATGAGAATCGCTGTATGCAGTTCCATCACATCGGTCATATATCCCAGGACCGGCACGGTGAGCGTGAACAGGAGCCGGTGGCCGAATGCCTTGATGGAGAGGACCGTCGCGCGGTCGCGCTCATCGATATACGCGTTGCCGATGCTCATGGTGATGGGGGAGATCATGGCCCAGGCCATGCGGACCAGAATAAAGAAGGGGAGGAGGCCGAGCGACACACCGCTCCCCAGTGCCAGATATCCCACCGCAGTCACCGTGACGATGAGAAGCAGAGTGATGCGGTCGCTGAAGAACCGTTCCAGGAGATGCGCAAAACGGGCTGCTAGCGCCCCCCCGCCCACCACGGCCGCATGCGCTACTCCAAAGAGCACCAGGGGCAACCCCGCCTGCATCTGATACGGCTGTGTGAACCAGAAAAGACTCAGTCCCAGCGTGGCCACGATGCTATACAGGGCGATGACCCCGCGCAGGATGCGGCTGCGGGCCGTTGTGACTGCGATGCGCTTGATGCTATCCCAGTGCCGTTCCTGCGCCATGGTGTGACGTTGGGGTTCGGCTAAAAGAACCGTTGCGATGAGTCCGCAGGAAAACGTGAGCACCGTGAGCGCCACCGTGAACCGCAAGTTGATGACGGCAAACAGTCCCGCCACTGCGGAGGTCAGTGCCTCGCCGCCAAAAAAGAGTGACCGCTGATGGCCGATGATCCGGCGGTATTCGCCGGTCTTGCCCATCCCGGAGAGCGTGTCGTACGTGAGGGCATCCAGCGTGCCGGAATGACAGCTGCTGCCGCAGGACCAGAGGAATTCTGCGATCACAAAGCCCCAGAATCCATGCCCGATGAAATATCCCAATGCCCCCACAAGCCGCAGGAGGGAGCCCAAAATGGCGGTATTCACGCGTCCCCAGCGGTCGGAGAGGTAGCCCGTGGGAATTTCCATGGTGAGCAGCGTCCCCGCGTAGACCGTCTGTAAGAGAAAGACCTCGCGCAGCGTGAGTCCGTTTCCCTGCAGGTACGGAACGATGACCGGGATCACAAACGCGGACCCCGTGAACGCGTACACGAGCGGGAGGATACGAAGATTGCGCGTCAGGGGTTCATCGCGATCCATGCCGAAGGAATATGCCCTCATCCGACGCTCCGCGCCACCTTCTCCCGGTGGGAGAAGGAATAAGGAAATCTGTTTTATCCGATGACATCCAAATCCTTCTTGTTCCGTAATTCCAGATACAGAATGGTCCAGACTGCCTGCTTGAATGCGTGGAGATAGCCGAAGAAGTAACTGGCGATGATGATGACGACAAAGCCCACGATGGAGACGATGGTCCATGTAATGAGCGGCGCCAAAAATGTACTGAGGAGCATGCCCAGTCCAATGATGATGCCGGGAATAAGCAGAACAATTGCGGTATTGAGCAGAATGCGCAGGGAAATGACAAAGAGCAGCAGGAGCAGGAACATGATGCGCCCCAAGTAGCTGATGATGAGCTTGAAACTGCGACCGAGAGCCTCAAATACGCCGATTTTTTCAATCACGACGATTTCTTCGGCAAAGTGGAAGAAGAATGCGAGCATGTTGCTGAAGAGCCATGTGAGCCAGATGATGATGAGGATGGGGGTTTTGGCCGATCCTTCCACGTAGCGCAGTGCAACGGAAGAAATGGTGATGGTGGTATTGAGACTGCCCAGGACGAAAATTTCGTGAATGGCGAAAATGGGGAAGAAGTTATAGAGCGCCAATACCCGTCCGCCCTTTACCTCTTCACCGCGGTGGGATTTTGCGGCAAGGCCAATGATGGCCCCCTGCGCCAAGTGCGAGAAGAAGAGCTCCACGATGAACAGCACCGTGAGACTGATGACAAACGTCCAGAAAAACCAGTGAGGCAGCTCCTTATAAATTTTTATTTCGACATCAAAAAATCCTGTTTCCCCGTTTCCATACATCATTTCATAGAAGAAATAGACCTGATACCCAAGGAGCTTGATGCTGAGCAGGATTTCAAAGAATGCTGCGGTGCATGCCCAGCGCCGCAGGGCCGGCTCACGACGTGTGAGCGCCCAGGCTTCGGCGATGATCTCGCGTGGGGTCATGGAATAGCGGTCAGCGATGAGCAAGTAGCTATCAGTATTATAGAGTGGCCCCTGTGCCGACGTCTTCAATCGCAGGTTTTTGGCTATCCTGTGGCAGAAGATCCTGGATGGGCGTGTAATCGTATTGGTCGCCCAAAACGATGGTGATGGGCATCTGCTTTTCCGGAGGAACCCCCGCAGGCAGGGCGCCTGCTTCTATGTGCAAAAGCGTGGACAGGAACCCCGCCACGGCCTCCTCGCCCGGTGACTGGGCTGTGATGACGCTCTGGGTGAGCAGCAGGGGGTTTTTGCGGTCATCCGACGCATTGCCGATATCCTCAACGTCAAAACCGTAGCGGATCAGTTCCAGGCCCAGCTTGCGCGCCTGACCGGATTTTTTGCTGGCATTGAGCACGTTGATTTTTACGGCATTGAGGAAGAGTGAGCGGTTCTGGAAAAGCACGTGTGAGAACGACGTGATCTGTTTCCATGTCACGGGATAATCGGGAATCGATACAGGGAGAAGAACCGATGCACCACCAAATTGGTCACGGGGCGGGGGATAGAGGAAGCCGCCCGGTGCCTCCGATGAGAGGTTGAGGTTGCGGCTGATGATCCGGCTTTTATCCAATCCTTCGGCCATCTTTGCCCCCCCCAAAATCTCCCTGGTATCCATGGTGGTTTCCACGTGCTCGGAGAGGATGCGCAGCAGAGCCGTGATCTTGCCGGGGCTGGTGGCAAAGCCGGAACTCCGGGCTTTGTCGGCCAAAGCCTGCAGAAGCTGTTGCTGGCGGGCGGAACGGTCAAAATCGCTGGTGGAGTGGCGGCTGCGCGCGTACTTGAGCGCCATTTCCCCGTCCATGTGGTGCAGTCCCGCGCTCACCGCGAAGGTCTCATACGTGTAATTGGGTCCCGGGTACTCCGGGTCTACCAGGTCCGAGGGAACATCGATATCCACGCCCCCAAAAGCATCCACGGCCTGCACAAAAGCGGTGAAGTCCACCTTCACCACGCGGTGGATCTGCAGGCCCAGCTTCTTTCCCAGCTCGTTGGCCACTTCACGCATGGCCATTTGCGATGCCATGCTCTCCGTCATCCCCTTGTTCTCGCGCATTTGGCGGTATTTTTCGTCCCGGTAGAGCTCATTGATGCGGCCGGGACGCAGGTGCTCCGCATCCGTGATGTAGAGGTCGCGCGGGAGGGACAGCATGACGGTGCTCTTGGTCTCCCCCGGATCCAGGCTGGCCACCATAATGGAATCCGTCAGGTCCACACCGTCATGGTCCCTGTCGCCGGCGCCAAGCAGCAGAATATTGGTGAATCCGTGTTCGTCCGTGGGAAGTGCCGATCCCGTCACGGACAAAAAAGAGGAAAGAGTGATCACGCGCAGCCCCACCAGAGCCTGAACCGTGCCCGCCAACAGCGCTATGCCCATGAGCACGGCCAGCAGAATCACCATGATTCTCTTCAGTACACCGCGCAGCCTGGCTTCCCTGGCCGCCGCCTGCCGCCGCTCCTTCCATTTGGCGTATAACCCCGCGGCAACGCCGCCCAGACGCAGTGCAAGCGGAGCAAGCTCCAGCGCCTTTTTCTTCCATGCCGAATCTTTTTCCTCGCGGATACGGCGGGACGTGAACGTCATCCGGCAGAGTATAGGGAAGGGCGGGGGGCGACGGTAGGAAAGGATCATTAACATTACCCGGCTTCGTCCGGCTTCGCTCGTTTGAGCTACGCCGTGACTACGCCGCGGTTTTGCTTGGCTCAACGAAAAATCCCCCGGGTTGCGGGGGATTCTTTGAAGTCGGGGTTGAATCCAAACTTACGCGCGGCTCTGGCGGCCTGCATCGAAGCAAGCTTTGCAGAGGACCGGGCGGCCACCCTCCTCAACGGGGCGAGGCTTGAAGGGGACCTGGCACTGAGCACCGCACTGTCCACAGACAGCGTCGTGCATCTGGCGGTCGCCGAACTTCTCGGCCTTGCGCTTGTTGCGGCAATCCTTGCAGCGCTGAGGGGCGCTGAGGTTGCGGGAAGCGTAGAACTCCTGTTCACCTTCGGTGAAAGCGAACGGGGCGCCGCAATCGCGGCATGTGAGCTGCTGATCAGCCATAGAACTAAGAGAAGGAAATAATTTGCAGGTAACCTTCTCCGAGTTGCTCGAGGTTTCGAGAATGGCTTTTCGAAGGACTGCTGCCGCCAGTATACAGCAGAAGGCTATGGAGTCAATGGATTGTCAAGGTTTCGATGGTTTTTTTCGCGTACCCTTCTGTGCATGTTTACCAGCCTTTTCCTTCTCTTGTGGGAAATGCCACCCACTACCCTCGTCGCCCTCCTCTCCTTTGCGGGATCGGCCATTCTTCTGCCGCTTCCGTGGCTGCTTCCTCGTCTGCCCGTTGCACGGATGCTCCGCATCCTCTCCCTGGCGTCCCTCATATGCCTGATGATGGGGGCCGTTGCCTCCATTTTTCTGTCTTTGGTGGTCATGATGCTGGTGGCGTGGCGCGATCAATCGCTCATGGGCGCTGCCGTGGGGCTCCTGGTCATTGCCTGCACTACATTCCCCGGTCTCTGGTTGATAGGGAAAATGATGAAAATCCTGACTCAGGCCTCATGCTCATTCCGCGATTGGGCACTCACACTCCCGTGGCTTCTGGTCTTCTGGGGCTCTATAGGCATGGTATGCCTTACCATTCTGGAACTCTTTCACGTCATTGGTCCTCGGTCGGAGGGTTTCCTGGACCTGCCCAATTTTATCGTGTATCCGCTCGTATTCCTGGAGCTGATGCTGCGGGCTACGCTCATCTCCTTCGTGCATCTGCTGGTGCGGTATATCCGTCGCTGACGCACAAAAAACCCGGGAGGAACGCTCCCGGGTTTTTGAAGTCGAGTTCGTCCTTGGACTGGTCCAGGATTACTTCAGAGAAACCTTGGCACCGGCGGCCTCGAGGGTCTTCTTCATTTTCTCGGCCTCGTCCTTGGCGACGTTCTCCTTGATCATCTTGGGGGCACCGTCGACCATGGCCTTGGCATCGCCCAGGGCCAGACCCGTCACCTCGCGGAGAGCCTTGATCACAGCGATCTTCTGAGCGCCGGAATCCGTGAGCTCCACGTTGTATGCGGCCTTCTCCTCGGCTGCAGCGGCTCCACCGCCAGCGGCGGGGGCTGCGGCAACGGCGACCGGAGCGGCGGCGGAAATACCGTAGGTCTGCTCCATGTACTTCACGACGTTGTTAAGGCTGATAACGTTCAGCTTTTCGAGAGCGGTGATAACTGCCTGCTCCTCGGCGGTAAGGGTGATGGCGTCTGCCATGGTAGAAGGGGGAAAAAGGGGAAATACGAATTTTGGCGGGCCTACCCGCCGAAGCTTAAGCGGAGGCGGGCATTTTCTTGGACTTCTCGCTCAGGGCCCGCGCAAAGCCGGTAAGAGGAGAGTTGATAATGGAAGCAAAGGACCGAAGCGGCGACTGCAGCATTCCCGCGAAGGTTGCGAGCAGTACCGGGCGTCCGGGGATGGTGGCGAGAGTTTGGGCGTCGGAGGCGGAGAGCAGTTTTCCCTCAAAGAATCCGCCCAGGAACTTCACCTGCTTATGCTCCTTGCCAAAGGCAAAGGCCACCTGAGGACCCACAATGGGATCCGTCTTGCTGAAAATGCAGGCGACGGGGCCGGGGAGGTCCTTGTCTGCAGGCACCGGCAGTCCGTTTTCCTTGGCTGCAATGCACATGAGGGTCTTTTTGGCGACTTTCATCTCGGCGCCGGCGGCGCGGAGTTTGCGGCGCAGATCGCTCACCTGGGCCACCGTGAGGCCGATGTAGTTGGTGAAAATGATCGACTGGGCGCCAGAGAACTCTTGCTTGAGTTCCTGGAGTTGCTGGGCCTTCTGTTCACGGGTGACTGCCATATCGAGAGAAGTAAATAGCTAGTAGGGGAGTAAGCGGAGGGAAATGTAGGCACATGCTAAGTCTCCCTTCGACTACTTGTGTCCGGGAGACCAGCGAGGAACACGGCACGTATCACCAAGCCTGGGCCGAGTAACCGATGCTGTATTCCTCGGAGGGGCTTATGTCGGCCTGCGGCCTTGTGCCCTCGGTCTTCGGACAGCGGACATTGTACGCACGCTGGTAGGGAAGTCAAGGGATCAGCGAAATGCGCCAAAAGAGCTTGCCGGAACGCCTTTCTGATGAAAATGAAAGATGACCTTTCAAAACATGGTCTAGGGGGAGGGTTCCGGTGTAGAATTCCCCGCTCATGCCGGCTGTGCCTACAACGTCGGTTACGACGGTCTTGCGCTCGCTTAACGGCGTTGTCCGTTCCACAGAACAGCAGGAGGTGCGGAAGGTGGTGGAGTATGCCTCCAAGGCCTACGGCGACACACTGCATTGGACGGGGGTAACCCTCTTGGAGCATGCATTAGGTGTTCTGCACTTTCTTGTGCCTTTCCAGCCGGATCTGGACACCATCAAGGCCTGCATCCTCCAGCATGCATTGGAAACGCGGACAGTGAATACCTCGGAACTGCAGGAGGAGTTTGGCCCCGCCGTACGCTCCATCGTCAGCGCAGTGCATCTACTCTCGCATGTGAGTATGCGTACACGTGTCACGTCCATTGAGGACCTGCGTGTGATGCTCTTGAGCGTGTCCGATGACATACGGGTGCTGCTCATCATTCTCTGCGACCGCTGTTTTGTTGCGGAGCGGCTGCAGCAACTGGCTCCGGCAGAACGCCGTCGGCATGCACGTGTGATTCTGGATCTCTTTGCCCCGGTAGCCGCGCGTCTGGGTATCCACTCTCTCAAGCAGCGGCTGGAGTCATTGGCGTTTCCCGTGGCGTTTCCCGCGGATGCAGAGCGCGTCACGGAGCAGGTGAAGGATATTCACGCCCATTACGGCAGGTTTCTGGATACCGCGGCGCGCGAGCTCCGCATAGCACTGGCGCAGCACGGAATATCGGCTGTAGTGCAGGGGCGTGAAAAGCAGTTTTTCAGTATTTTCCGCAAACTTTCGTCCAAAGGCTCCACGCGTATTGAGCATTTGCACGATCTCTTTGCATTGCGCGTGGTGGTGGAACGCGAGGAGGACTGTTATCGCGTACTGGGGATTCTCCATCGCATAGGACATCCTGTTACCAACCGCTTCAAGGATTACATCGCCTTTCCCAAGCCCAACGGATACCAGAGCCTGCACACCACGCTCACCAAGCTTCCCGGCGTTCCCGAAAAACTCTTTGTGGAGGTGCAGATCCGTACCAAGTCCATGCACCGCGAGGCGGAGTATGGCGTTGCCGCGCACTGGATGTACAAGGAAGGGGTCAAAAACCCCCGCCACCGTGCTGAACTCCTCCATGCTCTGGCTGCGCAGCATGCGGTGGAGGGGGATTCCGCTTCGCAGCTTGCCGACCATATCTTTGTTCTCACACCCAAGGGTGACGTGGTGGAATTGCCCGAAGGCGCCACGCCCATCGATTTCGCTTTCCAGATCCACACCGACCTGGGTATCAGTTTCCGCGGGGCGCGCGTCAACGGTTCCATTGTTCCCCTGGATTACGAACTGGAAAACGGCGACGTGGTGGAAATCCTCACACATCCCAGCCCCCGCCCTTCGCCCGAGTGGCTCCAGCTCCTGAAGATGGCATCTTCACGCACGCGCCTGAAACGCTATCTCAACACCCTTCACCGCGACGATTACGTCTTCAGGGGGCGCGACATAATCAACGAAGAGCTGCGGCGCAGACATCTTCCGTTATTGGATACGGATTTGTCATTACTCCGTCAGTACGAAGGTGAAACTTTGACCCTGAGACAGCGTGAGGACCTGCTCATGAAGCTGGGGCAGGGGAGCGACAAGCTCTCTGCAGTGCTCCAGAAAGTAGATGCACTCCGCGGAACGACACCCCGGTCCAGGCAGGAATCGCACAGTGCAGCAGCGCCCGTCCGGCGACAGCGCAAGGATTCACTCATTCAGGTAGCGGGGGATCTGCCCATGCCGGCGCGTTTTGCCAAATGCTGCATGCCCGACGCCAGCCAAAAACCCCGTATCGTGGGAATCATCAACAGGGGTGAGGTGATGGTACACGTTGCTAAATGCCGCAATGTTCTCCGCTGCAATCCGGAGCGGAAAATTGAGGTGAAATGGAGGTGATCGAGGTGTGCGACGTGACCGAAGTTTCCGAGGCGAATTTCCTGTCGGTCACCTTGGTCACATCGGTAACTTTGGTCACTTCAGTAGGTCTTCCACCAGCTTTTCCACGCGCTTGCGCCAGTGGAGCTGGTCGTAGGCGTCGCTCCCCTTGGCGAACTGCGGTGCGCGCTTGAGGCGCTCATCGGGTTCCAGGCCGGCCATCTGCTCGTCGATCGCCGCTTTCATTTCCTCGTCGGTGACAGTCACGTTCTTGTCCGCCATCAGCTGTTGGATGCCAAAGCGGAGCGTGAGGCGCTTGGTGGCTTCGTCCTTCACCTCGTCGCGCATTTTCTCCCATGTGCGCTCCGTCTTCTTGAGCCAGTCCTCCAGGGTCATCTGCTCGCGGGCGAGGTTTTCGGCGATCTCGTCCAAGATGGTGCGTTCCTCCTGCGCGATCAGTTCCGGAGCCAGATCGATGCTGGTGGCAGAACGAATGGCTTCAAAGAGCTCCTTCTCCCTGCGGCCGCGGTCCATGCGCTCCTCCTGCTCGCGCAGGCTGTCCTGGATGCGCTTCTTGAGATCCGCAAAGGACTCACCCAGGTGATGCTCCTTCACAAAGGCGTCTGTGAACTCCGGCGTTGTCACCTCTTCCACCGCCTTGATGGTCACGGTGAAGGCGACGGGCTTTCCCTTGAGGGCTTCAGCGTGGTAATCCGCGGGGAAGGTGACCGTGAACGTCTTGCTGTCACCCTTCTTGAGACCCACCAATTCCTCTTCAAAGCCGGGAATGAGGTTCTTGCTGCCGATGACTATTTTGTAATCCGCTGCACGCGTTCCCTCCACCTCTTTGCCGTCCATCACGCCAAAGAAGTCCATGGTCACCTGGTCGTCCTGTTTGGCTGCACGGTCCGCCTCTTTGGTGGAACGGTACTGCTGCTTGAGGTAATCCAGCATGCGGTTGAAGTCCTTCTCGTCCGCTTTGATCTCCGTCTTGCTGACCTTGATCTTGTCTGCGCCTTTCACCTTCACCTCCGGGCGCTCCACAAAGGTGATGGTCACCGTCATGGGTTCCTTGCTCTCCAGGTCCACCTTGGGCGGGATGATGGGGGAGACGTTGTGCTCCTTGAAAATGGAATCGAGAACGGACGGGAGCAGCATGCGGACTACTTCCTCCTGCATTTGCTGCGGGTCGATCTTGCTGCGCACCATTTCTGCAGGCGCCTTGCCCGGGCGGAAGCCGGGGATCTTGAGGCTCTGGCCTGCACGCTCAATCACCTTTTCTTCCGCCGCAGCCACTTCCGGCTGGGTGAAGGTGACGACGCACTGCACGCGGGACTGCTTGAGCTTTTTGGGGGTGGAGATGGTGGGCATAGAAACTTGAAGAAAGGAATTCTTGACGCTGATTATACGTATTTTAGAATCATAAACCACTCACTTCTTCGAGTGGTGTTCTTTTGGCATCAGCGACGCATGCTGCTCTTACCTATGGAGGAAAAACGATGAAATGGGTCGTGGTTTTTGGGAGTGCGACGGTCTTCATTTTTGCGGACTTCTTGGCGTACAAGTGGTCCCACAATAAGGATTGGCGCCTCCTTCTTGCAGTGATGGTCTTGGGTGCGATTGGCTACGCCGGCTTTGCCGTCGTTTGCACCTTTGTGCCGCTGGGATCTACGCCAATGGTGGGTATCACCGTTGCTGCGGGTGCAGCCATCGTCGGGTATCTGTGCTTCGGTGAATGGCTGAATTGGTCGCAGCTGCTCGGATTGCTCTGTGTCTTTGCAGGGTTCGTGCTGCTCAGCTGGCACGATCCGAAGCTACCGCCTGTGCCATAGGCGCAACTGTCGTTCATGCCAGCCCCTGATCATCAGGGGCTTTGGCTGTGTCCGGCGTATCTGGGCGCAATGCAAACTGCATGACATAGTCATAATGTTTTCGAGCTCGTTCTACCATTTTTCCAACAGTAAGGGGCAAGGAAGAGATATCGGGGAGTTTTTCGGGCGGTGCAATGAAACCTTTGGAATTCTCCGCCACTTCCGTCCATGACCCATATCCGTCAAACGATTTCACCTGACCCGCTTCCCATTGCATGGATTTTTCATCAAAAGGGATTCCCAATGCCGTGCACAATTTTCGCATCATCAGTATGGGTGCGCGGCAGAATTCATCACCGTCTATCACTGGTGCGGCTTGGTGAAAATCTGAACTGACGATGTCGAACATTTCCCGCAGATCTTGATAGCCGGCCTCTTCCCATGTGAAGTCCGGATCTTGCTTAAAGTGCGATGCCAAAGCTGCCTGCGGGTGGCGAACGATAAAAGCGTTGGTTCCCGCTCCAAAGAGCATTTCCATCGTCTTTGTCTTCATTCTATCCGCCAGGTAATACGCCATATTTTTACTGAAGACGTATTTTTTGTCGGGTGATGCATGTGCGGGAATTGGCTCCATCATCAATTTGCCAATGCCGCGAAGCGTATTGGGTTCACTGGCGACGTCTTGATGAAGGTTCCGCCCGCTGCGCTTTTCAGGTCCGTTGTAATAGAGGTTGATGAATGGCTCTGTGGGCTCGACCACGTGCATGTCTTTGCGTTCCATCATGCTCCGTTCAAGAGCTGTGGAACGAGAACGTGGAACCCCCCACATCCATATCCGTTTCTCAGGCATTCTTTCAGAAACGTTCATGGTTTTGGACAATACCAAACGTGTATATCGCGTCAATTATTTTGTTCTTACCGCTTCCTCCAGAGAACAATCAGCGGCGCAGCCACAAAGTACGACGAGTAGGCGCCGATGATGATGCCCACAATGAGCGTGAGGATGAACCAGCGGATGGACTCCGCGCCAAAGAAGAAGAGGCAGGAGAGCGTGATGAGCGTGGACATGGAGGTGTTGAACGTGCGGGTCACGCACTGCTTGAGTGCGGAGGCCACAACGGTGCCCAGGTCCTCATGGCGGTGTTCCGGGTCCTGCAGGTTGGCGCGGATACGGTCAAAGATGACCACAGTGTCGTTGGCCGAGTAGGCCAGAATGGTCAGAAGGGCCGTGACGAAGAGGGGATCGAACTCAAAGCTGGTGAAGAAACCGATGACGGTGAAGATACCGGTGACCACAATGACGTCGTGCACAAAGCCCAACACCGCCAGCACGCCGAATTTCCAGGGGCTCATCTTGCGCGGCAGTTTGCGGAAGGCGAAGGCCAAGTAGATGATCACCGCAATGGATGCCACGGCGATGGCCTGGATGGACTTCCACTTGAGGCTGGTGCTGAGGCTGGGGCCGATGGTGGTGTACTGCACTTCCTTGACCTCGCCCAATTCCTTTTTGAAGTGCTCCAGGAGCGCGATGTGCTCCTCGTTGCTCATGGGGCGCATGCGCAGCAGGATGGCCTGCTCCGCGGCCGTCTGGACCGAGCTTACGTTGACCTTGCCGATCTTCTCTGCGGCCGTTTTGTCAAAACTCTCCAGAGACTTCTCTATGTCCATCTTGGTCTTTCCTGCAGGGGCAGTGACCTCCATGAGCGTGCCTCCGGTGAATTCAATGCTGTAGCGGGGTCCGGGGGTGATGAAAATCACAATGGACGCAAGAACCGCCAGGCTGGAAGCCGTGAGCGTGACGAGGCTGAGTTGTTTGAAGGACATCGCGGGACAGAGTAGAGATGTCTACGGAAGTTCACAAGGTGATCATGGCGCAACGGCATCCGGAACGGGCTCCAGGGTCAAATGGAGTGCGTCTCCGCCGTCACGCAGGGCAAAAACGTAGGCCGGGGCGGGGGAGGCATGTATAGCCACACGGAGAAGCGATGTCGCTGTCGATTCCCTCTCCAGGGTTTCCAGCTGCCGGGCGGACAACGCACCATTCACAATGGCGCTGCCGGGCACCGCGGCCACCGATGTACCACTACCCGTGTATGCCGTGAGCCACGCACGATCGTTACTGATCACCGCCTGTTTGCCGCGCACTGCCGAGCCCATCAGGAACGTGCCCGAAGGAAGCTCGGTCGTCCGTACTTTCCACGGACCCTTCTGCGTCTCTTTGTCCAGGATTCCGTCTGTCCCCGCGCGCAGAACCGTCATGGACAGTCCGTCGTCAAACGCATGATTCTCGGTTGCCATTCCCGCGTCTGATCCGGCAGCTCCCGCATGCATACGGCTCACGATGTCGCGCATCTGCGTGGCATCATCCAGTGTAAAACCCATCAAAAAATGTGAACTGCCGCTGCCGGTCTTCAGCGCCAGGACAGGACTCTGCCGCAGCGCAGGCAGCAGATCGTACGTCCAGCTGAGCGTGCCGTGCGAGAGCCTGCCCAGAAACGTGCGCAGGCGTGCCTCACGCTGCGTGCGCTGGTCCTCCGGCAGGGTGGAGAGGTAATGGGCTACCAGGGCTTGCAGATCCGCTGCCGTCACAACCACGTCCGGTTTTCCCGGGAGCGACGGGAGGACCGCTGGCTCCGATAAGGGGTGGGGTACGGCATCGTTCCGCAGGACGGAGACGGTGATGCCTCCCGGTAACCAATGGATAGCTGCGGGACCGCCCGCCGGCTTTCCGTTAATGGCAAAAAGCGTTTCCAGTTCCGGCGTGAGTGTTCCTGTAGAGTCGGCGACATAGATGGATGTGCCTTGCGAGGGGCGCATGACCGCGCGGTACCGTGCATCGTCGCGCAGGGGGGGAGTGTGCGCATCCAGCATGGCCTGCAGCGAGGCATCGGATGCGATGAGCCGATTGCGTCCGGCATGCACATTGGTGAGCGGCAGGACGTCCGTGCTCCCTGCCTTGGGTGCTATCAGCCAATGACGCCTTCCCTCATATTCTACCATCGCGATATCTGTGGGCATGGGCAGCCCGGGCAGCGATGTTAATTCTGGAAAAAGGGGAAAATAGGGCGATATTTGTTCCCGAGTCATTCCCTTAAAGACCGCTACTGTGTTTTCCGAGGGGACAAACGCGTCCATGCTGGACGGTCGCCAGAGGGCAAACACGGTCCCCAGCGTCACCGCAATGATAACGGCGGAACCACCGGTGGCTATGGCGATGCTGCGGAAGGGGGAGGGCACGATTGAATACTAATTGAAAATGAATAATTGAGCATTGATAATTGGTGTAAACACAAAAATTCTTAGTAAGCCCTCTCCCCGCCGGAGAGAGACAGGCAGAGAGGGTCTCACAATCAACTATCCAAGTTTTCCGGACGGATGGTAAAGAGGGCGAGTTGTTCCTGTTTATTCGCAAGGCAGACAGTTCTTTCAATCTCTTGTGGCAAGTGTGCTCTGGCGGAAGGAACAGCTTCATTTTTACAAATGTCGTACCAGCGCCTTTTCTCGTACACAAAATGTATTCATATAACAATTAGGGGAAATCGCCATACCACTTCATTGCGTTTTTTTTCTACCGGCGTACGATGCCCAGATTTATCCGATTCGGGTAAATCCAAACACCCAAACACAGAACGCCTGGTCCTGCGGCCCAGGCCTCTGACACCGTTCAATCCTGCGGGTTGAACACCCCGGACTCCGGAGTCCACACCAAGATCATTCACACCAACACGAACAACAGGAACTCTCTCAGCAGAGAGAGTAGTGGTTACACCCGTCACTCCTCCGGTAAGGGGAAGGAGCCGGGCAAGCGGGCAAGGGGACCCGCCCTGTCGCCACCACCCTCTCTGCTCTGCAATGTCGCGCCGCGGATGTGAGGACGCACCAGTGGCGTGCATCTTTTTCTCCCCAGTGCCCCCCTTTTCCCTTAGTGGAATTGAGGCGGGCCGGTACGGGGACTTCGGTTGGGTACCGAGGAGAAACAAGACACCCGAGCAAGGCAGAGGTTTGAAGGCTCCTCCCTTCACAGTCATCTTCCACTGAAATGCTCAGCGGTTGACTCTTATGACTCGCCGCCGATAGCCCGGAAGAGACACAAACACAAAAAGGCCAGCACGTCTGGTCTTTTTGTTATGCATGAAAGGAAACCTCCCCTTCTACAAGCTCAGGACAAGCTCTTTCCCCTCATGGGCTCTCCTTTCCCCTACGCTTCGCTCCGGGGATTTTTCTGAGAAGGTCTTATCTCCCCGCATTGGGCCTCGTGTTTCCCGTGCGACCAAACTGCACGCCTTTGCCATTCCGAACTTGCATTAAGTGTGCGACTTGTGCCGAGATTTCTTTCTGCCGAATTTCGCCGGTTTCCTGCCAGTTGGCCCAGAAGGCACCAATTTTGTCATTCGTTACTTCACCGTCCAACTTGTTCAAGGAGTTTTGAGTCATGCACGCACACTAACTGCATCAAAAAACCTGTCAATATTTTTGGACTTTGGTTGCTGTTATTTCTCTTCTCGCTGCCGCATTCCCGCCTTGGCTCTCTCGTTTCCGGGATCGATCTTGAGTGCCTGTTCAAAGTAGCCCTTTGCCTCGTCGGTCTTGCCGTCCGCAGCGGCACCGGAGCCGGCCAGCGCCAGGGCCTCGGCGGAATTGGGCCAGCGCGAGACAGCGCTCTTTCCCAGCTCGTATGCGTCACCGGCCTTCCCCAGCTGGATGCTGAGCGTGATGGCTTTGGCAAACGTCGTCTGGTCCGCATCGGGAAGGGCCACCAGGGCCCGATACTGTTCCGATGCCTTTTCCAGATCCTGTGCGTTTTCCGCCGCCGCGGCCAGGCGCTCGCGCACTTCCTTTTCCGGTTCAAATCCGTTCACCAGAGCGTAGTCCAAAAAGGTCTCTGCATTGCTCCACTGGCCCAGGGCGGTATAGGTGCGTCCCAAAAAGTATTGAATTTCCGGCTTTTCGGGGTCGATGGCGTACGCGTGTTCAAAGGATGAGAGTGCTTCCGTGAAGCGTTCCGTGGTCAGTTCGCAATACCCCTGCACCGTCCACGCGTCGCGGTAGTCCTGGTTCTCCTGCAGCACGCCGGAGAGGAGAGGGAGCGCCAGCTCGCATTCCTGTACCTGCGCCAGGGCGCGTGCCAGGAGTGTGGTCAGGTGAATGGGTTTGCTTTCCTCAAAAAGGGCGAATTCGTCGTACGCGGAAAGCAGCACGCGTGCGTACGAGCGGAGCGTGGGGTCCCAGCCGTTGACCGTGGTCTGCAGTTCCTTTTTGGCGTCCTCGTTGCGGCCCTCAATGATCGCCACCAGGCTGTTTCCGTAGTGCACCTGCGGCGTGTCCTCGCCCTCTGCCAGCGCCTGCTTGGCCTTCTCCAGGTCGCCGGTGCGCAGGTCCACAATCACCTGGAGGAGCAAAATCTCCTCCGTTTTGGCACCCTGTCGCTTGAGCTCCTGGATGGTCAGCTTCACCTTGTCGATCTCCCTGCGCTGCAGTTCCGCCTGTGCCAGTTTATGGAGTGCTGCCAGTCCTCCGCCGTTCTGCACGGCTTGCTGGTACTCGTCCTCGGCCTTGGCCCACTCCCCCTGAAGCGCAAAGAGATCACCCTGGCGCAGGTGAATCAGGACCGTGTCTCCCGGGTCCACCATGTCCGTGCCCGTTGTGGTTTCTGCGCTGAGAGTGGAACCGGATTCGCTGTGCAGAGCGTTCTGCAGATGCGCAGTCACGTCCGCTGTGGCGTCTTTGAGCTGCATCCATGCCCAGCCCAACGTCCCTGCGGCAACGGCCACAGCAGCGAGGATCGGCAGAGTGATGCGGGGGTAGAGCTTCACGAGAGGAGGGTAGAGGAGAGATGGGTATGAGAAAAGAGTAAGACTGGGAACTTGAGGAGATCGAAGAGATCGATGAAAAATTTCCTCGAATTCCTCGAGTTCTTTGCTTTCCTCGATCTCCTTTTACATCGCCGGCTTCAATTCCCCGTCCGCGTCACCGCCCATGAGTTTGCCCTTGGCTGCCGCCTCGGCCATGTGTTTGGGGATGACGGCTTCCACGGCGCCCCACTTGGCCTCGCCGGCCTGCGGGAGCAGAACCGTGACCTGGTCGCCCACTTCCGCGCGGTAGAACGTGACGGAGGCCAGGAGCACGCGGTAGGCCTTGCCTTCGGCAAGTACCTTGTACTGCCCGTCTTCCTGGATCAGCACACCCAGCGCCGTGCGGCGGGGCGTGGGGGCGATCTGCTTGTAGATGAACTTCCCTTCGTCCGTGATGGTCAGCTTCATGCCGTCGCCTTCCACCAACTTGCTCTTACTGGCGTAGTTGGCGGGGACGGGGTACGTCTGTCCGGAAGAATCCACCATGTTCTGTCCGTCAAAGATGCCCTCCACCACGCGACCGCTTGCTGCACTTGCGCTCACGCTGCTTGCACGCAGCACATGGCGCTCTTTGGCGGTGTCGCTCACGCCGGTCATGTCGCGCAAAAGGGCATTGGCCGTCTTGAGCGAAGACATGGCGGTGTCCAGAAGCTCCTGGACCTGGATGAGTGCGTCGTCGGACATACGTAAGGGTGTGAGGGGTTTAGAATTCCTCGACATCCAGTCTTTCGGTTTGAAGCCGTGTGCGGATCTGGGTGTCTGTGAGGAGGCCGGTCTGCGCCCCGATGGCGGAAACGACACTGGCAGCTTCTATCGTACCCGTTCTAAGGGATTCTGGCAAGTCTAGGCCCTGTAAAAGGGCCCACGTCATGCCGGTGCAGAAGCCGTCTCCGGCACCCGTTGTATCCACAACGTCCGTACGCAGGAGAATAGGACAGTGCCACCGATTTTTTCCCTTCATGGCATAGGCGCCGTTTTTCCCGTCTGTGATACATACGGTCTCTACACCCGCTGAACACAGTGCCTCCAGGGCGCCGGCGATGTCCGTCGTGCCTGTAAAGGTACACGCCTCCTCCTTATTGCAGATGAGGAGATCTGTTTCCAAAAGGAGCTGCCTCAGGCTTTTGTCGTTCATTCCCGCATGGATGTGGTGGCCGCCCGGGTTCCAGGTGAGCCCGATGTTCTTATGCTCGCGCAAGAGTGCAATGAGGTCGTCTTCGATCATGCCTGTCCGCTCATGGATGTGGTTCAGGACGATCCAGTCCATGGTGGCGGCATGGGCGCGGTCTATTGTGGTGTCGTGGAGGTGCTGGTTGGTGCCCGGCTCGTACAGGATCACACGCTCGCCGCTGCCTGCGGAGAGGATGAGGGAGAAACTGGATGTCTCGTGCTCCACCACGGTGATGGCGTCATCGTTGACGCCTTCGTTACGCAAATTTTCCAGCATGTGCTGGCCCCACTGGTCACTGCCCACCACTCCGCAGAAGTGCGCATTGCACGCGAGTCTCCGGAGCCCCACCGCGGTGTTGGCCGCTCCTCCCCCGCATGTTTCCGTCGCCTGTTCCACGCGGATCTTCTCGCCCAGCGGGAGCACGATGGACGGGGTGCCGTTGCAGTCGCCCACCAGCGAATTTTTCGTGCGCAAAAACAGGTCATACGTGGCTCCTCCTATGCTGAGGGTGCGTTTGGCCTGCGGGGAGAGCGCGGGCGTGGCCATGTCAGCGGTTATCGTACCTGCGGGAGGCGTTCACCAGGAAATCCTGGAGCGCCATGGTCTTCCGCTGGCGGCGGCGCACCAGAGCGATCACTCCTGCGGAAGCCGCCAGTACCACGGTCCAGAACGCCACGGTGGGGAGGCCCACGTGCGTCACTTCAGGACTCGATTCATGGAGCTGGTTGGAGGGGGCAGTGGAGTCCGTGTTGTTGAAAGGCGTATCGATGCCCGCCGACGGGTGAAACGCGCCGGAGAGCGGGGTGCCCGATGTCATGACCGCCAGGTCGTCCATGCGCTGCCCGTTGACCGCAATGGGCGTGACTTTGAGGACATAGGTCTGGGGCAGGAGATCGTGCAGGGTGTAGATGCGCATGTCGCTGTCCAGCGTCACTTTTTCGTTGAGCTGATCCGCGGCAAAGCCGTAAGCCAGTTCAAACGACTGGAGCGGCGTGGCATCCGGGAATGTCCACTGGAGCATGAGTCCGCTGTCCTGCGGGGTGACGGTCACTTCCATGCCCAGGGTGCGGCTGGAAACCACGGCGCTGCGCGGTCCCACGTCCCCGCCGCTGATGGCGCGGACGGCGAAGAAATAATCCGTGCCCGCGGTAAGGCCCATCACGCTTCCGGCGCCGGAAGCGTCGGTAGTATCCAGTGTCAGATCCGCGCGCTCGGCAGTCTTGCCTACCTCAATCCGGTAGGCATTGATCTTGTCGTCGGGCACGGGGTCCCACGTGAGGTTCACGCCACCGGCTACCGCTTCCGCCTTCAGGTTCTGCACCTGGGGCAGTTGCGGTCCGCTGATGGAGAGCACGCCTTCCGCGCTGCTCACGTTGCCCGCCGCATCCGTGGCGCTGAGCGTGAAGCCCGGGGCGCTGCGTGCGGGGGTGGGGATCATCACGGTGTACGTGCCGGGTGTGGTTTCCGTGAGCGTCACGTCACGGTCCTCCACATGCAGGGTCATGTCTTTAATGCCCGGTTCAGAGACCACCGTGAACGTCACTGATTCGCCCTCCGTGGGAGCGCGCGGGTCTATGGTCAGATCCAGCTTGGGGCCGGTGGTATCCACTTTGAAACGCACCACGCCGGAGTCATACAGCCCGCTTTCATCCTGCATCTGCATCACCACGTCTGCGGCGCCGGCAGGCAGTGCCACGTCCATGCTGAACTTTCCGTTGGCATCGGTTTCTCCGGTGGCCACCGGGGGGTCTTTGGTGATGGCTGCGGGATCCACGGAGGCATTGTCCGCCCACAAGCGGAGGTTATGCAGAGCCGGCCCCGTGCCTTCCACGGTCACGCTGGCCCCGCCAATAACATCTCCTTGTTTGGGGCTGACGATCTTGATGCGGCGGTTGTCCGGAATGGCCGCGTTGCCGGTGACGTTTACCGTGGCCTCGCCGCGGGCGACGCCGCTTTCATCGCTTACGATGATCTTCTGGGGACCCGGCGTGGAAAAACTCACGGTCCAGGCAATGGGAAACACGCCGCGGTTTTTGCCGGTGAAGGTCAGGGAGCCCTGGCGGTCTTTGGCCGACACGGCTTCCGTGGTGGAATCCTCAAACAGGCCGGGCAGGGAAGAGCTGGGGTCATCCGGCGTCTGGATGATGACCTTGCCGGTGAAATTCTCCACGGTGTTGCCGTTTGCATCCACGGCGCGGATGGTGACCAGGGAAAGCGCGTCACCCACTTTCACCGCTGTCTCCTTGGGGGTCACCTCAAATCCGGAAAGCACGTCGTACGTTTTTGCCGGCGCGGCTGCCGCCGTCTGGGTCAGCTGGCCGCCCAGGGGGGACGGCTTGCTTGCGGACTGCGCCGAGATCTGCGCCACGCCGCTCAGTACCGTGCCCGTCAGCATGTCCATGGCACGCAGCACGATGTCGCCGGGGGTGCCGGTCTGGATGCCGAACTGCATTGTTCCCTGTGAGTCTGTTTCCCGCGTTCCCGTGAGTGGCGTGATGCGGTCCCCCGCGCGGCTGCCGATAAGCTGCACCAAGCGTCCGGAGAGGGGATTGCCTTCCGTGTCGCGCACGGTGACGGTCACTACCACCGTGTCCGCGCCATCCGCCGTCATAGATGTGCGGCTGGCGACTACCGTTGACTGGTTCTCGTCCACGCGGTTGGCCACCACCTCAAACGTGGACGATGCCACGATGGCGCTGTTACGCAGTGCGATCACCCGGTACATGCCGGGGGTGGGGATACTGTTTGCGGGAATGGCGATGGTGGTTCCGGCGGTGCCGCTTGCGGATCCCAACGTGGATTCTGTTCCGTCCGGTCCCAAAAGATGGAGCGAGAGAGTCTCATCCGCCGAGAGCCCCGAGACTGTCACCTGGGACCCGAATCCCGCCACCGTATCATCCGCGGAAATCGATTCCGCCATGATGCCCGGCATGGGCATGAGGAGCAGGGTGCAGGTGAGGGCGATGTAGGCTGTGAGTTTTTGCATAAATCGTTTTATTGTAGCAGAAAAACGGCATTCGGGAAAGATGGACAGGACGCCTGTTCTGATCGTACGTGTATACTGTCGTCCATGCGCAAATTCCTGCTTGGTGTTTCCACACTCGTTTTAGTAACTTCCTGTACTGGTAGCGGAAAAACGCCTGCCGTCAGCTGTGTTTCGCAGTATTGGAACGGGGTTTTTGGCGTCTGTCTTCCCAAGGGGTGGTCGCTTCTGGACAAAGAAATCCTGCAGGAGAGAGGGGTTCCCGACCAGGTTCTTGCGGCGTTCCAGTCGGACAAAGGCGTTTCCGGACAGACCCCCACGGTGACGGTCACGAGCGAGCGTCTCAACACTCCGCTCACGTCCCCGGACTACAGCAAGGCCAGTATCCGTTCCGTCACGAGCCTGCCCGGGTACAAGCTGCTCGATAGCAAGACCATCGAGGTGGAAGGCCAGGATGTGGAGATGCATACCTTCACGGCGCAGCCCAGCACAGGCGAGCCAGAACGGCGTTTTACGCAGGTTTCCGCAGTTGCAGCCAATATCGGCTACACCTTCACGGCGCTCACGCCGGTCAGCATCAGTGACACGCTCAGCCAGGAGATCGACGTGATCATGCGCTCGGTGCGGTTCAGTGAGCCGACGGCCAAATAGTGAATAACGGAAAACCGAAAGCGGATTATTTTTGCTGTAGGTAATTTTCATGGAGGTGCCGGTGGGAATTGCACCCACGCATGGGGGTTTTGCAGACCCCTGCCTTACTCCTTGGCTACGGCACCGAAGTGGCTGCAAGCATACGAACGCTTTCGTTTGAAAGAAAGGGAAAAAGCGTTTACTTGCTATTTTTTATAAAATATGTTATTATATACACAACACTCAATTCCTTCCCAACAATCTCTATGGCGAACACTCGTACCGTGAGTATCGTCGTCTGCGGTGCCGTCCTGGGCATCATCGTCGGAGCTGGCGCTGTTGCCGCCGTCGTGCAGTCCGGACTCTCGGCAGCTGTCAGCCGCACGTCCAATTATTACGCTGTCACCCCCCGCGGTGACGCCGTGGTGCGTTCGCAGGCCACCAAGAACTACATGTTCCATGGCGCCCCCCTGCCGTACCACTACACACGCCGCCGCATTGAGGAAAAGAATCCGGTGATCCGCACCGAGCAGGATGAGAGTGCCTTCCCCACGCTCAAGGAGCAGACGCAGCAGTCGTCTTCGTCCCCAAAACCGGCTGTCTCCTCCTCCCCGTGCGAGGTGGCCAAGGCTACGGCCGAAAAAATCCGCGCCACCTACAACCGCTACATCCCCGTGACCATGAAGAACACGGAGATCCGCAGTCAGATGGATGCCACCTTTAGCGACGCCATCAATGATTACTGCGCCTCCGCCGCTTCCGCTGCGGACATTCCGTCCGGCGGGACCCACAGTGCTGCCGCTACGGTGGACAATAACTGCGCGCAGTACCCAAAGCAGACCATTCGCTACACGCAGTGTGTCATTTACCAGCAGAAGGGCGTCACGTATCCCTAAATTCCGTTCGACACGATCAAAACGCTCCGTCCCCGGGGCGTTTTTTTGCATTCAGAGTTGAACTTATGCGTTCTTTTTGATACCGTCTCCCGAAATACCCCTATGACTCCCGCACTCACCATTCCGGCATCCAAGAACCCCAAGGATTTTGTCATCGCCACCATGGGCAGCCATTCAGCGCTGCAGATCCTCAAAGGCGCGCGCGATGAAGGCATGCGTAACCTGGTCATCTGCAAAAAGGGGAAGGAGCGGCCGTACAAGTCGTACGGCGTTGCGGACGAGATGATTTTGGTGGACGAATGGGAACAGTGGGATGCCAAGTTGGAGGAGGAACTCCGCAAGCGCAATGCCATCATCATCCCGCACGGATCCTTTGTCAGTTACATGGGCCACGAGCGCGTGCTCAAGATGCAGGTGATGTACTACGGAACCAAGGAAATCCTGGAGTGGGAGAGCAACCGCACCATGGAGCGCGAATGGCTTACCAAAGCCGATCTTCTCCTGCCACGGGTCTTTGAGAAACCGGAGGATATCGACCGTCCGGTGATCGTCAAATTCCATGGCGCCGGAGGGGGATTCGGCTATTTCGTCGCCAAGTCCGCGGAGCAGTTCTATGAAGTGAAGAACCGCAAGTATCCGGAGGAGAACGACTTCGTGATCCAGGAGTACATCGTGGGCGTGCCCGTCTACGTGCACTACTTCTATTCGCCCATCACGGGGGAGCTGGAGATCATGGGCATGGACAAGCGTTACGAAAGCAACGCCGATTCCATCGGCCGCATCCGCGCAGAGGACCAGCTGGCCGCCAACATTCACACCAGCTACACCATCGTCGGCAATTTCCCCATTGTCATCCGCGAGTCCATGCTCCCGGATCTCTTTGAAATGGGGGACCGCGTGGTGCAGGAAAGCCAGAAGCTGGGAGCGGGGAAGGGGCTCTTTGGCCCGTTCTGTCTGGAATCCATCGTCACCCGCAAACTGCAGGTCTACGTCTTTGAGATTTCCGCACGTATCGTGGCCGGCACCAATCCGTTCATCGAAGGCTCGCCCTATACAGCGCTCAAGTACGACGTGCCCATGAGCACCGGCCGCCGCATCGCCCGGGACATCAAGCAGGCGATTGAGCAGGGGAGACTTAAAGAGATTCTTGGGTAATTCGAAACATTCTCGTCATTAGTAATTCGTTATTGAGTTACTAATAACGAATCACGAATTAACGAATTACATAATTTCTAGTACACTTCTGTAAATGGATGTTACCTCTCTCCTTTCCGGCTACGACACGAAAAAATTAACGGTCGCGAGCCTGGGCGGCCACAGCGCGTTGGATGTATCGTCCGGTGCCGCGCGAGAAGGTTTCAAAACATTGGTCGTCGCAAAAAAAGGGCGCGAAAAAACGTACGCAAAGTATTACAAGAAGAACGGAAAAACAGGATGTATTGACGATGTACTGACGGTAACGGAATTCCAGGACATATTGGACGATACGCATCAAAAAATGATGCGGGAGTATAATACGATCTTCATCCATAACCGGTATTTCTGGGTCTATTTTGACGATTTTTCCAAGGTGGAGAACGACTTCCGCATCCCTATCTTCGGTTCACGGCATCTCCTCAAGCTGGAGGAGCGGGATCAGCCCTACAACCAGTACCATCTCATGAACGATGCGGGGATCCGCTCTCCCAAAATCTTTGCGAACGCCAAAGACATTGATCGCCCCGTCCTGGTCAAGGCCAGTGAGGCGACGCGCGGGTACGAGCGCGGATTCTTTGTTGTCAGTTCCCCTGCACAGTATGAGAGCGAGGGTTCGCGGTTGGAAAAGGAGGGGAAGATCGCCGCGCATTGGCGCGAGGCAGTCATCGAAGAGTTCATTGTGGGCGCTCCGGTGAACTTCAACTTCTTTTACTCGCCGCTCACGGGCGAGCTGGAACTCCTGGGCACCGACACTCGCCGCCAGACCAATCTGGACGGCTTTCTCCGCATGCCCGCGGACCAGCAGGCGGACGTCCGCAAGCACGTGCCGCTCAAGATGGTGGAGACCGGCCACATCGCGGTTACGGTCAAAGAGTCGATCTTGGAGAAGGCGTTCGACCTGGGCGAGAAATTCGTGAAAGCCACGCAGAAGATTGCGAAGGACATTGACCCCGCGCAGAAAGGGATTATCGGACCTTTTGCCCTTCAGGGGGCCGTGGTGGCAGAGGAGGGGAAGGAAGACATCGTTACCTTTGATATCAGCCTCCGCGTCCCCGGATCCCCTGGTATCGCCGCAACGCCCTACAGCACGTACCGCTATGGTCGGGCTGTGAGCATGGGGGAGAGGATTGCGATGGAGATCCGCTCAGCAGTGGATGCCAAGGCGCTGGACAAAGTGCTGACGTGATCAGCGCATTTCATCGTGACAGATACAGCCACGATTTACGGATATGCACCGGGATCACCCGGGCCGTTGCGTCGATTTCCTGCACCAGCCGCTCCGTCCGTTTTTTCCCGGTATCCAACTGGTCCTTGAATCGCTCCTGAAGAAAGGCGTTCTTGCTGCCTGCGGGGTTTTTCTCCCTCCACTTCATGAAGGCTTCCCCGCGTGCCGGATCCTTTAAAGCCTCATCCACGTTGTATCCGTGCATGTCTGTGAGGAAATGTTTATACGCGCCGGAGTAATTGGGGAACCCGGAGCCGTCGTCAGCCTTGTGCACGTAATAACCGCGCAATTGATGGGCGGAAAGACTCTCTGCGCCGTGGAAAATGGGCGGCACCTTCACCGGCGTTCCGGGAAAAAAGAAGGTCATATCCAGAGGAAGGTATCCCTCTATTTTGGGCTCCGGATATTCCTTCAGTATCACGTCCTTGTGTACATGCAGAATCTCCTTTGTGCGGCGGCGAATTTCCGCGTCGCCGGAGACCCACCCTTGGGCAGCGGCAAGGATGCTCTCTTTACTGGTACAGCCCTTGAGCAGGGTGCGGAAGGCGTCTTCGCGCTCGTGGAAATCGTCATGACCCATCTTTTCCGTCAGTTTCTCAATATGATCCAGGGGAAGGGGAGGGCCGTTTTTCTCCTGGGCCTTCAGCCCCTGTTCCGCCAGGAAAAGCCCCAGAGCCGCGGTAAAAGCCTGCCGTAACGCATGGGGCACGGTTTGCGCGCTCTTCCCCGTTTCGCCGGAGGAAACGTCAGAACGGAGATTGCTCTCCATACCAGCAAGGATACCGGAAGCGGCAATTGAAATCAGGGAGTTCTCCCGTACAATGCGCCTACCAGAAAACCCGTGTGGGGCTGTAGCTCAGCTGGTAGAGCGCCTGC
>CAYMAT010000010.1:0-34624 GCA_964388495.1 uncultured Candidatus Peribacteria bacterium | reverse complement strand
TTCAAGCCCGGCCCGTGGCACCATTTTGAAAACTTGTAACGTTGCTGGCCGTGTCGAGCGTAGCGAGACGCGCCATTTGATTACGATCTGCGCGGAGCGCACAGGACTCATAAGCCTGGGGTCGCCGTCCTGAGCCGCGCCGAAGGGCCGGCCCGTGGCACCATTGTCTTATCGTAAGAATCACCCGTGTGAATCGTCTTTTTAGTGTTCCTTCCTTTTCACCATGCTCCGCAAATACCCCAAGAAAGCTGCCACAAAAGTGAAGCGTGCCATGCATGAGATGAAGCCTGCCTGCCGGCAGGCAGGCACGGTCAGTTAAAGAGCGGCCGCTCCGGCAAAAAAGTGAAGAGCCGCAAACAGGCCATCGCCATTGGCCTCAGCGAAGCGCGGGAGGCGGGGGCGAGGGTGCCGCGGAAGAAGTGAGGGCGTCGGCGAGTTTTTTCCATCCGGTAATGGGTTCTGTCCGTAAAAGTTCCCTGACAATGCCGACGGGATAGTGGTGCAGCAGAGTTTTAAGGCTTGCTTCTGCAGTGGGCAATATTTTTGAGAGATGATGGCGTCCTTTTACCAGGAGTTCGTCCAGGAATTCCCTTTTCTCTTCTTTCATATCAGGCGCCATAGTCCGTAGGGCGTGTTTCTTGTAATCGCCGAGATAATCGTACGGAGGGTTTGTTCCTAAAAAGAGTGAACAAGAGTCCGCCTCTTTGCTTGTGGTCCAAGCGATTCGCTCGTCCTGAATACGGGCAAGTGTATACAATGCTGCGACACGAGTAACTGGATCACTCATTTTCATTGTTTCAGGTGAAATCATCGTGCTCTTATGGGCGTAAAATGCAGTGACGGCATGAGTAAGCTCATGGGGGAAAGTGTCCTGCCGCAGACGGGGGCATTGCATTTGTGTTGGGCCATTTTCCCCAATGACAACGTAATACAGGTTTTCACGAATGATTTTCTTGCAGATTCCCAGGGAGTTTTTTGTTTTTGCCACATCTTCCTCCGTTTGGTTTTTTTCGCGTCCCACGCCGCATAGTGTTGCGTAATCGCCGGCGCTCTTGCAGCGCAACATTATGGAAAGCGGACCGCATACAACGCCTACGCGATCTTGGGGTGACTGATTGGTAAAAGCCTCAAACATTGCTTCCGGCGTTGGGTGCTTCTGCGCCTGATCCATCACCCTCTGCGAATGACTGATCATGCCTATCGCTACTCCTCGCAGCCAATCCACTGTGTGTGGGGGCAGATTGTTTTTCACTCCACACACATCAATATCTGCCGTCACATCCCTGCTGACATCGTGCAGTTTTTTGGGAAGGCGTGGTTTTTTCTCAATTTTCCATTTTTTCCATCGCTTTATAGCTTCTCGAAAATCCAGGAAAGACTGATTCTCGCCCAAGATCATAGAGCCATCGATTTTATGCCGGATCTGCCATTGTAATTTGGCGATATCAAGCCTGCATTGTATTGGAGCCTCAAAAAACGATCCCTTTGGAAACTGACTGAGATAATTTTGTTGTACTTCTTGGAGTACGGAAGGCTCCAACAGCGTTGCAGAAATTTCGGAAAAATTAGGAAGAGTGCCTTCTACGAGGCACTTGCCCGCGAGTGCAAGTGAAAATCCCATCCGCGCCAGTTTCGCGGAAAAGTCAAAAGAGGCAAGCAGTGTCTGCAGTTATCGTACTTTTTCCCTACGGTCAGGGAAAAAGCGCAAGTGCCAATGCCGCGCCCAGAAGCCCCACGTCCCGTACGCCCACGTCCGTAAGGCCTATGTCCCACACGATGCCCAAGAGATGCAGCGACATGAGGCTGGCGCCCAGCTGCCGCACGCGGCGGACGGGGGTGACCACCAGGAGGGCCATGATTATTTCCAGCACACCAAGCACCGAGAGCCACGTTTGCTTGCTCATGCCCAGCAACCCCGACATCCAGTCAGGCAGGAAATCCATCCAGAGGAGGGGATGGATGAACTTGTCGATACCGAACCATGCAAAGACGAAAGCCTGGCTCAGGACCAGTATCCACAGTGACCATTTGCGCTGCATACAGGCGGAGCCTAGCATAGCTTTGCTATGCGCAGAATCGCCTTTGCCTTTCTCCTCATTGGACTGGCCACGGGTGTGTGGCAGTACTTCTGGCCCACGTATCCGGCCGTGAATCCCGATAAAAACCACAGCCATGCGGATTTTGCGGTATGGGTGGGGGCCAAGCAGATCGATTTTGCCAAGCCAGAGTACATGTCCGGAACCTCGGATGAGCGTGATCCGGATCATGAGAAGCATGACAAATATTTCCACCTGCACGACGGCAACGGGCACGTGATCCACCGTCACAAGCCGGGGCTTCCCGTGGGGGACTTCTTCAAGACACTGGGGATGGAGATGACCAGCGACTGCTTCCGCTTCAATGACCAGCAGAATGTTTGCAACGAAAACACGCCGGAATCGCACGGTGTCTGGCGTTTGTTCGTGAACGGGGAGGAGCAGGCGTTTGACCCGGCTTTCTCGTTCAACGACGGCGATGCACTACTCTTCACCTATGACACGGGGGAGATGTCCATCCGTCAGGAACTGAAGCGTATGACGCATGACGCGTGTCTCTACAGCCAAACCTGTCCCTGGCGCGGCAAGCCGCCCACCGAAAACTGCATTGCGGATCCGGAGGTACCGTGCACCGAATAAAGCGTGGAAGGGCCACCTACGGTGTCCCTCCCACGAGCCCACCCTTCCCTAAGAGGAGTCCTCAGAGCCGGGGCCCACAAGACCCGTCTCTTCGGAGGTAGGTTTGATTCGCCTTCGGGCATGTTTGTGTATTTTGTTAAAAAAACCCCGCCGTGCGGCGGGGTTTCGGGAATATTGCATCAATTAGTCGCCGATCTGGGGGTTGGCGATGACATTGAGAAGAGAGGTCTTTTCCTCTTTGGACAGGTTTTCCAGACTCAGCCTGGTCAGTGCATCGGACTTATTGGGTTTTCCGTTGAGCTGAACCGTGCCGCGGAGGTTCTCTGCATCGATGTGCTCGGGAGTCAGTTTGTTCATAGAGTTGAGGGAAAAAGTAAAAAATGATCGTGAGTGGAGTATGCAAAGCTGGTCAGAAAAAATCAGGAGCGAGGAAAATGAAGTGCGGGGTATTCATTTTTGCCTTTTCAGCAAGCGCAAAAACCCATGGACCGAAATGACGTCGCGTTTTTCAAAAATCCGATAATCTACCCCTTTGTGACGTGTACATTGGCGCGGAACTTCCCAATACTGCAGGTGAGGACAAAGTCGCTCTGGGGGTTTTTGATGGGGCCCAGCCAGTTTCCGCCCATTTTAATGTCCGTTTCCAGGTTGTGCGAGGCATCCACCAAAAACGCCACGCACCCACCTACAGGCTCTTTGGCGATGGCGTAGATCCATGTCTCGCGCCCTGCCTGGATGGTGAAGGAATCGGGTGTGTATCCCTGCTGCGAGACGTACATGGCCACGATCTGGCGGCCCTGATCGTCTACGGTCACGAATTTGTCTTCCGATGCCGCACCCACGGCGCCGCTGCCGGGCATGAGTCCCCGGAAGGCGGATGCAGTGTCGTATCCCATGAGGAGCATGCCGCTCTCAATATTGGTGATGCCCAAAAAGAGCACGAATGCGCCGGAGAGGGAGAGGAAAATACGTGCGGCACGCCCTTCTAAAAAGGAGCTGAGTGCGCTGATGCCTATCAGGGACGGGAGCGTGCCCAATGCAAAGGAGAGCATCAGCAGACCGCCCGCCAGAAAACTGCCCGTACCCAGCGCAATCAGCTGCATGGATTGCGTGAATCCGCAGGGCAGGAAGAACGTAAGTGCGCCCAGAAGCAGCGGCGCGGCGGGATTGCGGGAGTTTGCCAGCCTGCGCGTGAGCGAGCTCTTTATGGGCAGCCTGCAGAAGCGCTTGGGGATCAGTTGAAGCATGTTGAGGCCCAGGACGATCATCACCACGGCCAGAATCACCGTCAGGAGGCCCTTCCCGTGCGTGGAGAGGCTGATGGATTGGCCGATGACCCCTACCAGGCCGCCCAGGAGAAAATAGCCAGCCAGGCGTCCGATATTGAAGAACAGCTGTGGCCGGAATTTTTCCCAATGCGAGGCCTTGCCCATGCTCTCGCTCCATGCGGCCGAGACAGAGAGCAGCAGTCCGCCCGTTACGGCCAGGCAGCTGCTGGTTGCCGCAACCAGTCCTGCAACAAATGCCGTGGAAATGCTCACGGCGCTTTCCATCTTGCTCGTGAACGTGAAAATACCCAGCTTGAGGAACAAGGCGTAGCCCAGTCCTATTACGGCAAAAGTGAGGAGGGCGCGGGCGAGGCGCATCCAAATTGATTCAGACAAGAATACGGAGCCGCGACCTGAGGAGCTCTTCGCTTCCATTCGTGGAGATTATTTTACCAGATTCCTCGTGCCCTTGTCGTCCGAATTGTCTACAATATGCGCATGGACAAGCCAATAAACCCTCCCATGGACGACGGATCTGATCCTCGTGACACGCAAATTGCCCAGATGGAAGCGCAAATTAAGGATCTCTTAACGAAACTGCAACAAATGACCGATACTGCAGCACGAGCGCAGGCGGATCTGCAAAACGCCAAGACCCGGATGCAAAAAGATGGTGACGAATTGCGCAAATTCGCCGCGGAGCAATTTATGAAAAAACTGCTGCCGACCATCGATAACTTCCAGCGGGCTGCGTCGCATTTGCCTGCGGAACTCTCGGGTAACGAATGGGTAAAGGGCATGCTCGCCACCGAGAAAGAGCTGGTGAAGCAGCTCCAGGAACTGGGCTTGAGCAAAATGGAGGTTCTGGGACAGCAGGTGGATACGGACCGTCATGACGTAGTGACCGTTGCCCCCGGTAAAGAAGGGGAGGTCGTCCAGGTGGTGGAGGACGGTTATGAACTCTTCGGCAAAGTCATCCGCCCCGCCAAGGTGGTGGTGGGGGACGGGTCTACCACGAAGAAGTAAAAAAATCGCAGCCCCGGAGCTGCACTTCTTCCAAAACCCTTTGCGCCTTTTCACGCGTGATTTTGGCGTACACGATTGTGGCGGGTTCCTGCATCTCTTCTTGTGTTTCGTCTCGGATGCCCAAAAAGAAGAGCTGCATGCCAATATCGTCTTCGGCAAAACGCGCCGCCTCCTCACCGCGCTCTTCCGATGGATCCCTTTCGTACTCCTCAATACGCTGATCTAGCTTTTGTAGAGCATTTTCCAGGTTCTGGATACGCTGTTGCAGGGGCTCGTGCTGGTGATCCGGGGAGTTCATAGACCGATACTCGCCTTAAACAACTCTCCCTTCTGCTCGAAGTTCTTGAACATGCCGTAGCTGGGGGAGGCGGTGCTGAGGAGTGCGATTTTGCCCTGTTCTGTGTGATTGCGGGCGATCTGGACGGCCTTTTCCATGGAATCCGCATCGTGAAAGGAGACTGCCACCCCGCACTCCTCAATCGCTTTCTTGATGCGCGGGCCGGAGCCGGGGAAGAGGATGATGTGCTGAACGGAGGAGGAACGGATGCGATCGGCAAGTACCCAGAAGTCATACCCGCGGTCCTGCCCTCCAAGAATGAGCGTGGCCACGCGGTCGCCTAGCGCGTTGAGGGCGGCAACCGTGGATTCCGGCGTGGTGGAGATGGCGTCGTCCACCCACTCGATTCCATCTTTGATCCCCAGTGATTGCAGGCGGTGCGGGAGTCCATGGAATTCCCGGATCACTTGTTTTGCTACCTCCGGCGATACCCCCATATGCATGGCAACTTTAAAGGCGCCGGCAATATTGCCGCGGTTGTGGTCACCCAAAAGCCTGGTATCCGTCATGGGGACAGGGCATTCCTCGGGGGAGAAGGGGATCTTGCTCCCCGGGCTTTCCAGCGCGATGAGCCGCGCCCCGTCGGACACGGTGCTGTAGAACACCACGTCGTGAGCGTTCTGGAATCGTGTGATGTGTTTCTTGGCCTCCATATAGGCCTCCTCGGAGCCGTGATAGTCCAGGTGCTCTGGGAAAAAACTGGTGACAACCGCGACGGACGGGCTGACGCTCAAATCCATCAACTGGTAACTGCTCAGCTCCATTACCACCACGGTCTCGCGCTTAAGTTCATCAATATGCGCAATGGCGGGCTCCCCGATATTGCCCACAAGTAGCACGGGCATCTTTGCAGCACGCAGAATTTCCGCAATCAACGTACTGGTGGTGCTTTTTCCTTTGGACCCGGTGACGCCAATAATGGTGGAGCCGGCAGCCTGTGCTTCCGCAAAGAACAGTTGTGTTGACGTTGTCATTACACCTGTTATTTCCGAGAATTCCGAATGGAACGGCACGCCCGGCGACTTGATGATGACGTCAAAGTGGTTGAGGTTCTTGATGTACCCCTCGCCCAACTGTGTCTTGGCGCCGGAAGGAAGTTCAATCGTCTCCGCTTTGTCGGCAACGGTCACTATCGCTCCCGGTGCTTTAGCCTGCAGTGCCTGGAAAACGGCGCGGCCTTCCTTCCCGTAACCCAGGATGCAGATGTGTTTGCCGGCGAGGTCGTGGATACGCATGATCTGAGGAAAGGATCACAGCGGCAGGATCTTCACTACAGACGGGGGAATGGCGTGCTCCTTACCGGAGGCGCGCGCGTCCGCAATCAGCTTCTTGGTGTTCTTGAGCAAGGGGAAGATTTCCTTCAGGAACATCTGCATGGCTGCGGTCTTGTCCGCGTCACCCCGCTCATGTGCCAGGAGGAACGCAGCTTTGGTTTCGTCAGGGGTTCCCACACATTCAAAGGGTTTGAAGTTCTCCAGCCCCAGCAGTTCCGGAAGAGCGGGAGCAAGGAGTCCTCTGCAAAGAGATCGCAACCAAACATCCCCACCACCTTGGGGTGCGGCATGGAGGCATGGAGGATGGCAAACACGAAGGCGCATTTGGGGCACTTGCCGCACCAGAGTTTGGAATTGGAGACTTTCTCGGACTTGCTGAAGAGTTTCCAGTTCTCATTGCAGCTCGTCACCATCGGGAAATACCAGTCGTACTTACTGAAGAGTTCGGCAATGCGGAGCTCGGAAAGGGGGCGGAGGACACTGAAGACCGAAACGCCGATTCCCCGGTTTATCAGGTGCTCCTGCAGCATGCGTTCGAATTCCAGGGACTTGCTCCACTGGTGGTTGATCTCCATTCCCAGATACTCGACATTTCCTTCATTGGCGCTGCGTTCGTTGCTGAAGACCACGGAATCATCGTTGCGCAAAATGGCCAGGACGACGGACAAAAAGGTGATGTATGCCGTGATGGGTACATGGCCGTTGAGGGCGCCTTCTGCATTGAGTTCAAAGAGGCGCGGGGAGAGGCTCCGTTTCACTTCCAGCAGCGGGAGGTCGGCGGTCTTGGCTTGCGCAGAGATGAGCGGATGGCTGCCAACGCGCAGCAGTGTCATGTCGATTCCCGCTTTTTTGAGCAGCTCAATGGCCACGATGGAATCCTTGCCGCCACCGATGGGCACAAGACAGCGATGAGCAGTGAGCGATGAGCTATCAGCAATACCGCTCATGGCTGATTGCTCATGGCTGATCGCTTTGTCAGAAGGAAATTGAATGGTGTTTCTGAAATCCACAGCGTTTCTGTAGAAAAATTCTCCTAATCCGTTTTCGTACACGGTCTTCCAGAATGTCGCGTCTTCCTTGCTCAGCGTGCCGCTATTCACCACAATGTTCTTGGGCAGACAGGTTTTGAAATAGCTGATGCCGCCAATGAGGTGCAGCAAGAAGAGCGCGCGTTTCAGCTCCGCTTCGCGGTGCTCGGGGAAATGCTCGATGGGCGGGAAGGTGAGCGTTTCCACGAATTCGATGAGCCCAAATCCGCCGTCCTCGGCGTCACGTAAACTGTACTTAAGCTCAATTTTTCCGTCCTCCGGGGAACACCCGAAGGAATCGAAGGAGAAAGTGTTGTACTTGTTCATGACAGGGCGATTCTACACGATTTGCATGCGGAAAACCCGCAATTCGTGTATACTATTTTGAAATGCGCAAACACCGGGTCCACATCTACCGGAACAGGAAGCATCTCTTCCTCACCATTGCGCTGGTGCTGGCCCCGTTCTTGTATCTGCTCTTCTTTGCGCAGCTGGCACACATCGCTACTGTCTCGCTCTTCTACGATCTTCTCATCTCCTGTTGGCGCCTGGTCATTGCGTACGCGGTGGCAGTGCTTCTGGCCTGGATCTTTGCCGTGCTCTTCTGCCGCGGCCCGCGTGCGGATGTGATGCTTCCGCTCTTTGACGTCTTGCAGAGCTTCCCCACCTTTGCGGCGCTGCCCATCGCCGTCTACGTGTGGGGCGCCACCAACTTCACCACCATCTTCTTTTTGGTGCTCACGGTTATCTGGCCCATCTTCTTTTCCATTTTGAGTTCGCTCCGTCTCACCAAGCATGATTGGGAAGAGGCGGTGGAGATTGCGGGGCTGCGGGGCTGGGCGTACTTCCGCTATTACTTGTTCCCGCTGAGCGTCCCAGGGCTCATCACGGGATCGATCGTGGGCCTTGGCGAGGGGTGGGAGGCATTGGTGGCCACCGAGATGATCGTGGGGCTCAAGACGGGCCTGGGGCCGTTCTTCCAGAGCAATGCAGAGAACGTGCCTATCACCGCCTTTGGGATTTTGGGTTTCCTGATCCTCATCTTTGTCATCAACAAACTGCTCTGGATTCCGCTCCTGGACTGGAGTCATTCCACCGTTGAAGAATAATGCGCCCCATCATTTCCCTTTCCGGCGTCAGTAAGTCCTTCGTCTCGCACAAGGGGCCTGCAGTCACGGCACTCCAAAGTGTCACGCTGGATATCCGGGAAGGGGAGTTCTTCGTGTTTGTGGGGCCTTCCGGCTGCGGCAAATCCACGCTGCTCCGGATCATGAGCGGGTTGGAAAAAAAGCACGACGGCACGGTCAAATACGCAGACGACGTCTTCCACGCTGACCGCAGTTTCGTCTTTCAACAGTTCGCGTTACTGCCGTGGCTGACGGTGGAGCAGAACGTGGCGCTGCCGCTCATCGCGCGCAACGTGAGTGTGGAGGAGCAGATGCCCGCCGTGCACAAAGAACTCAAGACCTTCGGTCTGGAAAAGTTCGCCCATGCCTACCCGCGGGAGCTTTCCGGCGGCATGCGGCAGCGTGTGGGATTTGCGCGGGCACTCGTGACCAATCCCAAGATTCTCTTCTTGGACGAGGCGTTCTCGGAGCTCGATTCCTTTACGGCCACCGCTCTTCGGACGGAGCTGCTGCAGATTTGGAGCGAGCGGAAGATGACGGTGGTGATGGTCAGCCACATCGTCCAGGAGGCTATTCAGATGGCCGACAGAATCGCGGTCATGAGCGCACACCCGGGGCACATTGAACAGGTGATCGAAAACCGTCTGCCTCGTCCCAGGGAGCTCCGCAGCAAAGAATTCTTTGCCATGGAAGACACGCTGACCGGGTTGATTCACACTTAAGAGAGACCTGCAACGCTCAGGAAGTTTCCAAACAGCACCCGCATGGCCAACTGTAGTTCGGTCCTCCGCGTGCGCCAGTCTTCCTTGAGCTGCTTCTGGTCCTTTTCCTTGAGCCACGCTTCCGTTTTGCACCAGCCATCAAACATCTCGTTGGTGAGTTCCAGGTGCCCCTGGATGCCGTACTGCGTGGGGGCAATGCGCACAATCTGGTTCACGCACCACTCGCCGGAGGCCAGGAGCGTCATCTCCTTGGTCATCTCCACAGTCTCGCCGTGCAGGTGGAACATGGCGAAGGTTTCCGGCAGCTTTTTCATGAGCGGGTCTTGCATGCCGTGCTCGGTGACATCCACGGAGAAG
The DNA here is from genome assembly GCA_964388495.1 of uncultured Candidatus Peribacteria bacterium. Classification (GTDB taxonomy): domain Bacteria; phylum Patescibacteriota; class Gracilibacteria; order Peribacterales; family Peribacteraceae; genus CAYMAT01. Next base: position 24,810 of record CAYMAT010000010.1, on the reverse strand, counting down.
AAGGTGTTCTGCTCGTCACGGAACCCGATCTCCCGGCAGTCGTTTTTAAGCACTTCTCCGCCTGCGGCTTTCACCATGGTCTGGAGGCCCAGACAAACGCCAAAGAAGGGTACGCGGGATTGGATTACGTCCTCCAGGAAGCGCAGTTCCTCCTTGATCATTGGCGTGTCGTCATTGGCGCTCATGGAACCGCCCATCACCACTACGGCGGCGTAATCGGCCGGGGAGGGGAGGGAGACTCCATCGTCGTGCATGACCACTTCGTACGGGATTTGGTGCTCATCCAGCATGGTGCCGATGAGTCCCGGACCCTCGTGCGGGAGGTGCTGGATGATGAGGACAGAAGACATGGCTTTAGTGTACCGGAAGCCGCACAAATCCGTATTCCGATCCGCGCGGGGAGATATCGAAAATCTCGTACCCAATGGACCGCAGGCCCCGGATGGCCTCCTCTGTTTCCCGGAGCGTGTGGCCGGGCATGCGGTGGTGGAACTCCACGAGAATCTGGCCAATATCTGGCCGGGTACGGACAATGTCCTGCAGCACCGCGTACTCCGCGCCCTCAATATCCATCTTGAGCACGTCGATGCGCGTGTGGTTCAGCTCGCGCATGAGGGTCGAGATCCTTTTGACGGGGGCTTCCACTCCGTCCTGGCTCATCACAAAAGACACATTGTGCCCGGTGGGCAGGCTGAATCTGGCCGTGCCGTCCGTGCCGGCAATGCCCCACTCATGGAAGTGGAACCCCGCGGGCAACTGCTGGGACTGGATCCAGCGGATGGCCACTGGCGTGGGGTCAAAGGCGTGCAGTTCACACGGCATGCGCGTGAGGAGATCGCGCTCAAAGCGGATGTCTTTCCCCACGCCGCAGGAATAGACGACGCCTGGCGTGCAGTCGGCCATGGCCCATTCGCCGTCGCCGCTGCCCAGTCTCCAGACGCGCACGCGGACTGCCGCGCGCTCCCGGGGCTCCAGGCCTTTCCATTTCCGCACATGCCACTGCAGGCGCTCCTTGGCCTTGCGGATGGGGACCAGCACGGGGGCCAGGGCCCGGCGGATACGGTGAAAGAGGGCGGCGTTCATGGAGGGGATGCTAACACAGGATGGAAAGGGGAACTCCGTTCCACGGGGTAAGACGAACCGCCGAATGCCGAGGACATTCGTCGTTTCGTGGTGCCGAAGGAGGGACTCCCTTCGACTCGGCCCGTTCGCGGGCCTCGCTCAGGATAAACTTCTCGTCCCTCGTTACATGACGAACCGCCGAATGCCGAGGACATTCGTCTTTTCGTGGTGCCGAAGGAGGGACTCGAACCCTCACATCTTGCGATACACGATTTTGAGTCGTGCGCGTCTACCATTCCGCCACTTCGGCACGGAAGAGAGTGTAGCAGCGGGGGTGAGAAACGGCATGTGCAGCAAATTTGACAAAATCATTTGACATGACGAAATAGATGAGTATTCTGCACGCTCATTTTTGTTTCTCTTCAAATTTTCTTATGAATTCGCAGAATCTTCATATTTTCAACGGCGCAAATGCCATCGATCCCGGAGAGGTCCGTCATAATAATCCTGAATCTATGACGCGATTCATTGATATGTCGATCAAAGGATCTGCCCACCAGGTTCGAAGTGCGCTTGAGGAAAGGCTGAGTAAGCTCAATACATCCGGTTTATTGAAGGTTGAGGTGGTGGGTGCAGTGGGCTCCACGCTGGGGGTCTTTATTGATGCCACCAAATATTCCGGTTTCCAGCAGGTGATTAGCACCATTCACAGTGTGTTGGGCGAATCTCTTGTCACTGCGGACTTCAAGGAATTGAAGGAGCAGGAAATGGGGGGCACAGAAGAGCACGAGGCTGCATAAGGAGTACACTGCGCTTGTGCGCATTGCCTCGCTTTCGCCAGCTGCCACGGAGATCCTCTTTGCACTCGGGCTCCAAAAAGACATCGTGGTGCGTGATCAATTCAGTACGTGGCCCAGTGAAGCCGCGGCAATTCCCGCACTCAAAGGCCATCAGGACATCCAGGGTGAGCTCCTCAAACCCTTCAATCCGGAGGTCGTTCTGACAGGGACTGCAGTCCAAAAACGCCTGAGTGACGAACTCCGTGCCGATGGTTTTAGTGTCATCCATCAAGACCCACGGTCAGTGGGGGCAATCATGGATGGCATACGGCACCTAGGGACGATTTTTGATCGTCCGGAAGAGGCCAATACATTGGTATTGAACATGCAGCAGAAGCTCAATGATGTGAAAAAGAAGGCGTCGCTTCTCCCTAAAAAACTGAAGGTCTATATCGAAGAGTGGCCCCCCTCCGCTCTGCCCGGCAGAGCTTCCCCCTTCGCCAAGGCTTCGGGGGACAAGACGGCCGGCAAGCCCACAAATGACAAGGTGAGCGGTAATTGGGTGCAGGAGCTGATCAAGATGTCGGTAGGGGAATCGTTCCCGATGGCGAAGGACTCATTGAGCCGGGAGATCTCGCTTTTGGAGCTCACAGGGTTCGACGCCGACATGATGGTCATCAGCTGGTGCGGAGCGGGGGAGCTCGTCGATATATCGACGATAGAGAAAAGAGAACAGTGGAAGGAGCTCAGATTCGTTCGAGAACAAAAGATCCGTGTTATTGATGACAGCCTGCTGAATCGTCCGGGTCCTAGAATTGTGGAAGGTGCCCAGCACCTGTACGGATGGCTATTTGAAGCGCTGCACTAAAGGTTTGTGCACGAGTGCGTGACATCCGTCGCGTAATTGCTTACGCTCGGTTCCGTCTTCTCCTATACATCCCATGATCAACCTTTCTCAGTTTGATTCCGTTATCGCTTCCCGCTCACTCCTCAAGCACCCTTTCTATGTGAAGTGGTCTAAGGGCGAGCTCACGCTCGAGGATTTGCAGGTCTATGCCAAAGAGTATTTCCACTTGGTGCAGCACATCCCGGGTATTGTGCAGCGCGTGTATGACCGTGTGCAGGACCCCATGCTCCGCACGCGTATTGAACGCAATATCCGCGAAGAAACGGAGCACGTGGCTTTGTGGAAGCGTTTTGCACGCAGCCTTGGCATCAATGAGTCCGAGATCGTGGGCTATGTCCCCAGTCAGAAAGTGCAGGATGCGGTGAAGGCATTGGAGGCCGTTGCCGAGCGCACCACGGACGAGGGCATTTCCGCCATCTACGCGCTGGAGTGCGAGCTGGCCCAGATTGCACAGACCAAGAAGGAAGGCCTCACGGCTTTCTACAACCTCACCAGTGAGGACGCGCACATCTACTTTGACGAGCACCTGCACGAAGAGGAGCACCTCAAGGTCTGGCGTCTCTTCCAGGTGGATGAGGCGGTAGCCCCCGCAGCAGTCGATACCTCGCTCACCTCACAAAATGCGGTACTGGATGCGGTGTGCGAGGCGCGCGGCATCTCGTGCGCCTGCTGAGGGCAGCGGAGAAGGGGATGGTTTACGATGCATTTCATTTCCTTACCCCACCTTCATGCCCAAAAGTGCCGCCACGCCCTACGAACGGTTTGTCCGGAACCTGGAAGATTCATTTTCCATCCTGGGTCTCAGTGATGCGGAAAAATCGCTCCTCCGCGAGCCGCAGCATATTCACAAGACGTCCGTCACGATCACCAAGGACGATGGTTCTGAGGCGACGTTTCCGGCGTTCCGCGTGCAGTACAACAATGCTCGCGGCCCGTACAAAGGCGGCATCCGCTATCACGAGCTTGCGGATGAGGACGAGGTGAAGGCGCTGGCGGCTCTGATGGCCGTTAAGACTGCCGTGGTGGGCATTCCGTTTGGCGGCGGCAAGGGTGGAGTGCAGTGCAACCCCAAGACCCTCAGTAAAAAGGAGGTCCAGGCCGTCTCCCGCGCCTACGTACGTGCCTTTCAGGACCACCTGGGTCCGGATATCGACTGCCCCGCCCCCGATGTGAACACCACGCCCGCCATCATGGCCTGGATGCGCGATGAGTACGAAAAACTGACCAACTCCTACGCCCCCGCCATGATCACGGGTAAGCCGCTCAGTTACGGCGGTTCCCGGGGCCGCGATACGGCCACGGCGCGCGGTGGCTTCTTTTTGCTGGAGGAACTGGTGGAGGGCGAGGCGCTGGAGAAGCGCAAGCTCCGCGTGGCCGTGCAGGGATTTGGCAATGCCGGCGCCACCATGGCGCATCTGCTCCACGACGCGGGATACACCATTGTGGCGGTCAGTGATTCCCAGGGCGGCATTTACAGCGAGGAGGGGATCGATCCGGTCCGCATTGAGAAGTACAAGAACAAGACCGGCTCCGTGGCGGGCGAGTACTGCCAGGGGTCCGTCTGCGACACGCAGAAGATGAAGATGGATAACGTCAAACACATCAGTAACGAGGAGTTGCTGGAATGCGACTGCGACATTTTAATCCCCGCCGCGTTGGACAACGTCATCAACGATAAAAACGCCGGCAAGATCCAGGCCAAGTACATCCTGGAGCTGGCCAACGGTCCCACCACGCCGGAGGCGGATGACGCGCTGGAAAAGAGGGGTGTGCGCATCATTCCGGACGTGCTGGCCAACGCGGGCGGCGTGACTGTCAGCTATTTTGAGTGGACGCAGGGCCGCAGCGGCGAGCAGTGGACGGACGCGTACGTGGACAGCGAACTGAAGCGCATCATGCTGGATGCGTACCGGGACGTGCGCCGTGAGGTACACCGTCGCAAGGTCAGTTACCGCAAGGCGGCTTTCATTGTGGGTGTCAGCCGTATTGTGGATGCCATGCGCGTCCGCGGCTGGGTGTCCTGACGCTCTTTCAGCCGCTCCCGCAGGGTATCCCCAAACCAGTCGAAAAATTCGGCCAGCTGGGCCCGGCTTTTCTTCTGCCGGAGCAGAAGCATGCCCTCATTCCGTTCCAGGGGGCTGAGCAGAAAACGTCCTTGAGAGTCCGTGATATCCAGCAGGTTGCGCAGGATATGCACGTCCCCCTCCACGAGGAGATGTTCGCAGGCATCCCCATATGCGTTCCGTGGCGGCATCTGCCGCATTCCACAAGCGGGAATGGACGACGGGGGAGGCGGGGCGCTCCCCGTGGAGGAGGTGAAGTGCATGCCTGTAGTAAAGAACAGACGGGATTGCCGCAGGAGGAGGGGGGAGACGGATACTTTGCCCAACCCGGACGGTATGGCTTGTATATGCCAAAATAATAGTTCTACATGTCAAAAGAACACCTCCCCCCGCTCCGATACTCTAGGGGTATGCAAGACGTTATCATCATCGGATTGGGTGCCGCAGGGTATACCGCCGCCATTTACGCCGCCCGGTACAAGCTCAGCACGTTTTTGGTGGGTTTGGACGAGGGGGGCATGGGCAATACCGCCGCCGAGGTGGGGAACTGGCCGGGGGAAATGGAAATCCGCGGTCCGGACCTGATGGAGAAGTTCAAGAAGCATGCGACGAGCTTTAGTGAAGTGACCTTCGCCCGTGCGCGCGTGACCAAGATTGAAAAAACCGCCAAAAGTTTTATGATCACAATGGATGACGGCAAGACCGTGGAGGGGAAGACGGTGATCCTCGCCACCGGCAGCAACAAGCGACACCTGGGAGTCAAAGGCGAAGCGGAGTTCTCCGGCAAAGGCGTTACGTACTGCGCCACGTGCGACGCGTTCTTTTACCGCAACAAGGACGTGGCGGTGATTGGAGGAGGGGACAGTGCCGTTGAAGGCGCGGCCATCGCGGCACAAGTGGCAAAGACGGTGTATCTCATCCACCGCAAGGACACGTTCCGTGCAGAGCCGTACTGGGTGGAGAAGGTGAAGGAGAAGAAAAATATCGTGATGGTTTTGGAAAACAGCATCACGGAGGTGACGGGCGATACCAAAGTCCGGGGAGTGAAGCTCAATAAGCCGCATAATGGGTCCGAAACATTGAGTGTGGACGGCGTTTTTATTGAGATCGGTTCCACTCCGGCTACAGCTCTTGCCGAGCAACTGGGCGCAAAGCTGGATGCCAAAGGCTATCTAGAAGTGGATGCAGGTATGGCGTCCACGGTTCCTGGACTCTTTGGGGCGGGGGATGTGACCAGCGGCAGTAATCACTTTGCCCAATTCACGACGGCGGCAGGCGAGGGGGCCATAGCCGCAAACAGTGTCTTTAATTATGTGACCACGCAGCAGTAAAAATAACCCCCCATCGTGAGATGAGGGGTCAGGAAACGACGAGTACGTGTCATGCGAGCAAGTCGATGACTGTTATTGTCGTTTCCAATATGGCATTTGCGGATTGTGATGGCGACACAAGGAGCGCGCCTAAGATGAAGACTGACACGATGGTCATGCTGCATCCAATGGCGGTTCTAAAACCCCAGTTTTTGTTGCTCAAAAGAAGAGCACCAATCGCTAAGAGTAAAATTGCCAAAACCAAGCCGCAGAGCCAGCAAACAGAAAGAAGAACCATGATGGTCCTCCAAAAGGCTCCACGCATATCAGCAAACCGTGTTCCGAGGGCGGTTTGTACCGTATGTGAAAGAGCAATATATTATACCATGTTTAGGGAATACGTAAAAAGCGATGGGAATTTGGCCACGCATTGCCCCTTGCGCTGGGGCCATGGCATCCGTACAATCTCCCGGCAATGCCTAGAGGTAAGCGTACAGTTTTCGGCGTCTACTGCACTGTCTGCAACATGCGGGTGGGCAGCATCCGTCTGCACAAGCAGAGGGACGGCAAGTCGTGGAAGGATCAGAAGCTGGCCAAGTACGGCCCCACGGACCGCAAGCGCACGCCGGCCAAGATGAAGGAAGAGCGTCACTCCAAATAAGTAACCGACGGGACCGAGGTGACTGAGGTTTTTTTGCGTTATACTGCATTCCATGACCGATGTTTTCCGCCAAGCAGCGTCCATCCTGGTCCTCCGGCCGGTTTCCGTCTGTGCACCCGGCGGAAAATGCGACGATGTGTACCAGATACTCATTGTCCACAAACCCCGCAAAAAAGACGCCTGGCAGTTGCCGCAGGGCGGTATGGAGCCCGGAGAGACCGTGGAGCAGGCGGCATTGCGCGAGCTCAAAGAGGAGGCATCCCTCACGGGTTGTACGGTTTTGGGTATCAGTAACCGCGTGTACGAATACACGTTCCCGGAGTCCTACCGCCGGTTCCGCCCGGACAACATCAAGGGCCAGCAGATCCGCTTTGTGTACGCCCTGGCTCCCGCCGATGCCGCAGTAACGGTCGATAACAAGGAAATCGACCAGTATCAATGGATCGACATCCGCGATCTATCCCGCACGGTAAAAAGGAAAGCGTATGTGGAGTTGGTCCGAGATTTGTACAATGAGGCGCTAAAACAAGTTCAGGATTCAAAAGCCAAGTAGGGAGAAGTAAAATTCAAGGAGAAGCAGGAAACTTTTCCTGTAGCCGTATCTGGCCTTACTTGGTATGTGAGCCCTGGACTTTTCTGTATTCTATTCCTGTGCGTCTCTTGTCCATCCGCCTTGAGCAATTCCGCAATTATCCCGTCCTCACCCAGGGGTTTTCGGACGACGAGCTGCACCTTTTTGTAGGCAAGAACGGAAGTGGAAAAACGAATCTCCTGGAAGCAGTGGGACTCCTGTCGCTCACCAAGTCCTTCTTGGGAGTGGAGGAGGAAGATCTGCCGCAGTGGGGGACGGATTTTTACCGCATCACGGCACGTGTCAAAAGTGACGCCGGGGAGGAGGCAGAACTAGAAGTGTGCGGTCAAATGAGCCCGCGCAGGCAGAAGGCGTGCTTTAGAAATTCCGTCAAAATCGCCACCAAGGACATGGTGGGCCAGCTGCCCATCGTCGCGTTTCTCCCACAGGATCTCACGCTCTTCTCCGGGCCCCCCGCGGAGCGCAGGCGTTTTTTGGACCAGATTCTCTGTCAGGTAAGCGGGGAGTATCTCCACCACTACCTGGAGTACCAGCGCGTCCTCAAGCAGCGGAACGCGCTCCTCAAGGGCATTGCGGAGGGTCTGAGTGCGCCCGATGCGCTGGATGCGTGGGATCCGTTCCTCCTGGATCACGGTGCATTCCTTGTCCGTCTGCGGCTGGAGCTGATGGAGACGTGCAATCTCTCGCTCCCGCATGACGTGCAGGGCTTTGGCGAGACGTGGAAGGAAGTGAAGATGGTGTACCAGAGCAATACCGATGATGCCGATGCGGAGACGACGCGCGGGAAACTGGCCGAAATGCTCCGTGCCCGCCGCGAGCGGGACATTCTCCTCCAGACTACCTCAGTTGGCCCTCACCGCGATGATTGGACGGTTTTGGCCGACGGTCGGCCCCTCTTTTCCTTTGCCTCCCGCGGACAGCAGCGCGTGGTGGCATTGGCGCTTCTGCTTCTTCAGGCCTCCTACATGGAAGTCCGCAGGAACGAGCGGGCGGTGATCCTCCTGGACGATATTTTCTCTGAATTAGATGCCTTCCACCGGCAGCGCGTCCTGGAATCGCTCAAGGATCATCAGGTCCTGATGACCGCTACCGACATGCCGATTCCCGGCGAATTCACGGGGAGCGTGCACCAAGTGGAGTCTGGAGAGATCACCGCGGCTTAAGGCCCTCATCCGGCGCGCGACGCGCCACCTTCTCCCTGCAGGGAGAAGGGAACCGTGCCTTTTGCTACACTTGTCTTATGCACGACCAACGATTCCTCCATGAAGGCGAGCGGCTTCTCTGCACCCAGCGCTCCAGTTACGGAGTCCTGATCCAGAGCATGCTGGTGGGAATTCTGGAAGGTATCACGGCGGGGGTGGCGGTGGGTATTGTGATGGGCACTGTGGCGCTGTTGCAGGGGTTCGCCATCCCGTGGATCGCCATTGCCCTTGTTCTGCTGTTGATGATCGTGCTCGTTGAAGTCCTGCGGTACCGCGTCTACGCACACGCTGTTTTCCAGATCACCACCGAGCGCATCCTGGTCAGTGAGCCCATGCACCTGTTCCACGCGCCCATGCACACGGTGAAATGGACGCAGTACCAGGAAAGCGAGGCGGGACATAAGAACTTTTTCGATGCCATCTTCCTCTCCCGTCCGTTGCTGATCCGTAGCGGCACCGCAGACGCTCGCCATGAGGTGAAATACCCCTCGCTCTATTACGCAGAAGACCTGAAGCACTATTTGGATAAGGTCGACAGCCTGATCCGCGCCGGGAAGGCCGCGGAGATCAGGGAGTTTGTGGCAAAGCCCCGGGGGAAGCGTGATAGCCAGTAAATCTCAGGGTCAAAGTTTCCAAATCTCCAGCAAGAACAAAGTTCCTAATAAATACGTTTTGTTTTTCCTGAGATTTTGTTTATGACGATGTGAGATTTTCTACGGTGATTTCTTCCCGCCGCATCAAGCTTCCGTAAATTGCCATTGCCAATGCATCCGCCGCATCCACAGGGGAGGGGATAACTTTGAGCTCCAGGATGCGTGCCACCATGTCCTGCATCTGGCGCTTATCGGCCTTGCCGTCACCGGTAATGGCCGCCTTGATCTGGAGGGGGCTGGGTTCCATCACCTCAATGCCGTGCTCGGCCAGCGTCAGGAGAATCACCCCCCGCGCCTGCGCCACCTCAATGGCGGACTTCTCGTTAACGGCAAAGAACACGCGCTCCACCACGGCCAATGTGGGCTTGTGTTCCTCCAGGATGCCCTCTAAATCCTCTTTAATCTCGCGCAGACGCGGCGGAGCGTCCGTGCCGTGGGTTTCGATGACCAGCCAGTCGCGGGCACGCAGCGCGCCATTCTGGTCCTTTTCCACAATGCCCACGCCTATAGTCCTAAGACCCGGATCAATGCCGATCACGCGCATGGAAGAGAGAATACGGGAGGGGAAAAAAGGGAAAAAGGGGAAAGACGGGGAAAAGTGCGTGCGGTTCACTTAGAGAACCTTGAATCCCATTCGTTCCAATACTTCAAAGTACCGGCGCTGGAAAGGATGGTCGTGAGGAAGAGTCTTGCTCCAGACAAAGTCCGTGGATTGGGAATCGACGGTCACCTGCGCGTTCTGCGGCACGCGCACCAGCCCTACGGTTGCCAGGTAATGCACAATTTTCGTCTCCCGGTCATACAGCTTCCAGTCTTCTTCCGTGAAGTCATCCGTGGGCCAGAGTTCCTCCAGGTACTCCGGACTGGCGGCAATCAGTTCGCCGGTGAGTCCTGTTTCCTGCCGCAAAACAGTGAGCATGCTTGCCTCAATGGTCTCCCCGTTGAGAATGCGGCCTCCCGGCACCCAGAGCAGGTTTTTGGCCGGATTATTCCCCCGACGGAGGAACAGCACCGATCCATCCGGACGCTGGGCCACGATGTTCACGGACACAAGCGGGAAATACCGCACGGCAGAGCGAAAAACATCAAGCGGTGCATACGGTCTTTGGGGATGTTCCATGATTGAAAAATACCACGTTTTCTGCTATCCTATAAGGAAAAATGGAAATCCAGACACAGACCGACATGCCGCTGCGGCACAGGCATTTCCTGGCAGTCCCCGTACTGCTTGGGACGTTTGTGGCCATCGCGGGACTGGATACGCTTCTTGCCCATCCGGTGATGGATGCGTCCGCCACGCAGGTGCTCCGGACCACGGACGTGCAGGCCGATTCCGCACAGACGTACCAGGAGGCATCTGGTCTGCGTGCAGAGCTTACGGAGGGCACGTACCTGCGTGACCAGTGGGGCACGCTCCAGCTCTTCCAGGGCACGGCTTTTGTATCCGGTCCGCTGACGGTCCGTGTGCAGGTGGATGATATTGTCCTGCGCGGCTTCCACGGCGCGTACCAGGTGTATGCCAGTGCCAGTTCGGACAGTATCGCGGTCTACGCCGTTTCCACCCCCGTGCTCATTGAACAGGGGGAGACCAGCATTCTGCTCCCTGCGGGCACGCAGGTGGCGTTTGAAGGCACCGACAGCGTGGCGGACGTGCATCCCATTCCCGAACAGCAGTTGCGCGATCTTCTGCTGCGCGCACGGCAGATCGGCGATGTCGCCGCCGCTCCCCAGACCAATGCCGATGCCGGTATTGAAGAGGCTTTGGCCAGGGCCGCACAGGAGCCTCCCAGCGTGGCCGCGGACCTCATGGGATCACTGACCGATCCCTGGACGTGGCTGATCCTGTCGTTCCATCCCGATTTCCGTGAGGCAGCGTGGTCTGTTCCCGGCCCCCGCGATATTCCCCTGAGCGTGCGCCAGAAGCGCTGGCTGCTCTTTGCCTCGCCCTACACGGGCGAGCGCGGCCCGCTTGGCATCCGCCGGTGGGCGGACGAGGTGCAGAAATTCGTGCTCCAGGATCCGGAGGCGATGACGTTTCTGGATGCGCTCTTCGCCCGCTTGGTGGATTTCCAGACGACGGAGGGTGAAGCACAGGCGGACAGCGTGCGGCAGATGCGGGATGCCCTGCAGGACGCGTTCCAGGGATTCCCCGTGGATACGCTTTCCCCGGAGACGCGCCAGCACTGGAACACGTTCTTCAGCGCCGGGGAAATCCTCCCGTACGTGGACGTGCAGCCGGTGGAGCCGGAAGCGTCCGCATCGTCCGCGGATGCGCCAGCAAGCTCCTCGTCCGCGTCTGCGGAAAAACCGCTGACGGCGGCGGAGGCGGCGGAGGTTGCGGCTTCCGCAAAGGAAACGCTGTCACAAAACGGCGGTCTGTTCACGGGGCGCACGTCCGTGACGGCTCTGTCACGCACCACCGTCCAGGTCCGGGATATCATTTTTGCGGATGCAACGGGCGAACACACGTACGCTTTTGCGCTGGATCTTGCGCACAACCAGGTGCAGAAGATCGAACGCGACAAACAGCTGCTGCCGTACTACCTGCCCCTGGATCTTTTTTCCCGGTGGGCGAGGGGAGTGAACGAGTAAAGAATACTGTGCAGAGGTTTGGCCCAAAATGGGTACTATAGAGACGTGCTGCCCGCGCTGTTTGCCAAAGGCGTTTTCATTGGCCTGTCGGTGGCGGCACCCATCGGCCCCATTGGGGCGCTCTGCATTCGGCGGTCGCTGCTGCAGGGGCGGCGGATTGGGGTCGCATCCGGTTTGGGTGTGGCCACGGCGGACGCCCTGTACGGTGCCATTGCCGCGTTGGGGGTTACCACCGTCGCGTACTTCCTCATCCACTGGGAGCGGCCGTTGAGCATTCTGGGCGGAGCGTTTTTGGCGTATCTGGGACTTCGGCTCCTCCAGCGCCCGCCGGTCATGAATGCCACGGAGAACGTGGCGCGCATGTCCGCACGCGTCGCCTTCGTCAGTATTTTTTTCCTCACGCTCAGCAACCCCGCCACCATCCTGCTCTTCATGGCGGTCTTTGCCGGCCTGGGGCTTTCGGCCGTCACGCATATCCGCACCTGTGCCGCCGCAACGGTCCTGGGTATTTTTTTGGGATCCGCAGCGTGGTGGATATTCCTGACGACGGTTCTTCACGTACTGCACAAAAAAATCCCGCCCAAGGGCCTTTTGTGGGTCAATACAGTGGCGGGTGTGGGCATTTTTCTCTTTGGCCTGTGCGCAATCGTCAAAGGGATCCTGTAAAAGGGGCCAAAGTGCTTCTTGACCGCACAATTGAACGTCCGTAGGCTCTCCGGGTTAGGCAAAACGGCCCAACGCGTCTTTTCCATCATCGGACGATGAGCTCCCGCCTTCACCCCCCGCTCCACGTGGAGCTACGGACGGGTTGGCAGGGGTATCGTCGCATAAAGGGCGATTAGCTCAGGGGGGAGTCCCGTCTACGGGACGAGTCATCAAACAAGCGCGACAGTGTCGCGCATCCCTGGGAGAATCTCCATCCGTCAGAGACGGGCGATTAGCTCAGGGGTTAGAGCGCGACACTGATAATGTCGAGGTCGATGGTTCAAATCCATCATCGCCCACCATTCATCGGCCATAGGCCTCCTCGTGGTAAGCCATTCTTTCATGATGTCCACACTTGTCCTGAGTGGTGTAAAAACGCCTATTATCCTATTTTCATCCTTAAAAAACAACGGTCTTACACCCTAGTTTGCCGCTGCACAGCCCGCAGAATTGCCGCGGCTCCTTCACAATTCCTAGGACGGCACTGCCGTCCGCAATCCCTGAAAGGGGGAATCCATGTGGGGATATATTCCCAACTATGACCCCCGGCATGTGCCGGGGGAAAATCAATGGGAGGCCTGCTTCCACTTGGGGGCAGGTTACCTAGTCATCGTTTTCCTGGTTTTCGCTTTTCTTTGGTCTATCTGGCCCAAGAAAGAAAACTAGGAGTCCCACCCGGCCGCGAAGGAGCGCACGCCGGGTGGATTTTTTTGGCACAAAAAAACGGGAGCCGAAGCCCCCGTTTTGAGATTTCAGTCTGAATTACTTTGCGGACGACGAGCTGCTCGTCACAGAAGACGAGGAGGAGCTCATGACCGAGGAGGACGACGTGGAGCTCACGGAACTGCTGCTCACAGCGGAGGAACTGGAGGACGACGTCTGGGCGTCGTTCATCTTGTTCATCTCCATTTCCTTCATGCGGCGCTCCATGTACAACTTCATGGTCTTGCGGTCCTGGGCCTTTACCATCTCCTTGATGGTGTGGGCGGACATTTTCTTGATGAGGTTCTTTTCCACTTTCTCCATTTTCACTTCCGGCTTCTTGCTCTTCATTTCCAGGGCGCGTGCCATGTTTCCCTGCATGCGCATCATGATGCGCTGGTTGCGGTTCACATTTGTGCCGCGCATGCACTTGGCGGTTCCGGGGCCGATAATGACACAGGCCGGAACGCTGACCTCGGCACTGACCGAGGAAGAGCTCATGACCGAGGAGGACGAGCTCATAGACGAGACGGAGCTGCTGGAGGAGCTAGAAGCTTCATCGGCGGCAACCGAGGAGGCCATACCCAGAGCCAGGGCGCCGACCGCGAGCGTAGAAAGAAACTTGTTCATGAAAAAACTGGGGAAAAAGACCCGGATAGCCTACAGAAGCGTTTCCTCGTCGAAAATTGCTTTTTATGAAAAATATGGTGATCAGCCCTGATAAATTTCGGTCACGCTTTGACCAGATTCAATCTGGCGGATGACGCGGGCCAGGAGGGGGGCAACGGAGAGCACTGTGAGGCCAGGAAAGGCGCCCTGCTGCACGGGGATGCTGTCCGTTACCACCACTTCCTTGAATGCGGCGGTACGGAGGTTTTCCAGCGCCTTGCCGGAGAAGACGGGGTGGGTGACGGCGGCGTAGATTTCCGGATGCGCGCCGCGCGCCAGCAGTGCCTCCTTGGCGGGGGTCATGGTGCTGGCGGTATCGATCATGTCGTCAAAGATAATGCAGGTCTTGCCGGTGATGTCGCCCACCACTTCCAGGATTTCCGCCTTGTGGTGACCGGGACGGTTCTTGTGCATGAGCGCCAGATCCGCGCCGATCATGTCCGCGAATTTCTTGGCGCGCTTCGCCCCGCCCGCGTCCGGAGCCACCACTACGGGGGAGGAAAGGCTCTTTTTGCGGAAATAATCAGCAAAGAGCGTGCGGGCCTCCAGGGCATCCACGGGGATATTGAAGAATCCCTGGATCTGGTTGCTGTGCAGGTCCAGCGTAATCACATGGTCCGCGCCTGCCTGTTCCAGGAGCGTTGCCACAAGCTTTGCCGAAATAGGCTCGCGTGGCACCGCCACGCGGTCCTGACGGGCATACGGGAAGTGCGGCATGATCACGTGCACGGACCGGGCAAAGCTGAGCTTGGCTGCCTGGCAGAGCAAAAAGAGTTCCATCAGGTCCTCGTTGGGTGACCGTGTGCCCGTCTGGAGGATGTACACGTCCTTGCCGCGCACGGATTCACCAAAACGGACATACCGTTCCCCGCAGGAGAAACTCTTTGTTTCCAGCTGTCCCAAGGGGATCTTGAGCTCCGCGCTGAGGGCGCTTGCCAGAGCCGGGTGGGAAGATCCTGCAAAGAGATGCATTCTTGCTCTATTCTATCATAAATGCGCGTTCGTTTCACGATGATCCTGGGCACCCCGGTCTACGAAGAATCCAGCCCTGAGCCGCTGGGGACCCTTTCCGGCATTGTTATCCACCCGGATACGGGTGCAGTGGAGGTCTTTTGGGTGCATATCCGGAACTTTTTAGAGAACCGCCACCTGCTTCTCTTGCCCATGGACATCCTCCATTGGGGCAACAGGATCTTCATCCGCACCGCGGACGTACTGGCGGAAGCGGAGGACGTGCTGCGCCTCCAGCCCCTCTTGGATCAGCAGCGCCCGGTGCTGGGGCAGATGATCCGCACCGTGAGCGGCAAGATGATCGGCAGGTGCGGTGACGTGCAGTTTGATAGCCGGCACTTCCGCGTGGAGTGGCTCTTTCCCAAAAAACTCTTCCGCTGGTCCGCACCCATCCCCGTCACACAAATTCAGGAAATCACCACAGAGGCGATCATCGTGAAAGAGGAAATTGTCCCGGTGGAAGAAACTCCAGAATCGATTATTCCTCAAGTTCCCGAGGTCGCGTAGTATATTGCATAAATATTAAAATATTATATAATAATATAGCCGTTTATCACTCTGTTCTTTTTTTGGAGGTATCCCATGGCTCAGGTCCGTATTCAGCATCTGCCCGGTCTTCCCAAGGTACAGGCGGGCAACCGCGCCATTGTGTCGACAATTCGGGTGAGTAACCCGAGCAAAAAATCGTCGCAGACGATTTACAAATTTTCTCTGACTGTTCTAGGCCTTCCGCCTGGGGCAGTCCGAGATATCGTCGTTCGCAGATTCCACGATGGCCAGCTCATGGCCACCGGCACTGCGGAGGCCCTGGAGGTGAACTGCGATCTCCCGTTTACCATTCTGCCCGGGGATGCAGTGACCTTCCAAATCTCTGCCTTGGTTGAGGGAGAAGCTGGCCAAACGGCAATGATCAAGGGGGGTGTCTTCTCGGTGGATACCGAGGAAGGCTATGGAGAAGGGGGAAGGCTCATTCCTTCTCCCATAGATGAGAGCGGTGTAAAAACCGAAATCATCCTCCAGTAAACCCTTTGATCGGAACCAGTGGCGCATTGCGCCACTGGTTCAACATGTAAATTTCATTCCCAGAGGTCAATCCAAAGAACAAGGCTTCGCGACTGCAGTCGCTCCCGTCTTCGCTCTTGAGCTACGCCGGGCAAGCTGCATTTGCCTATTTCTTTTGTCACGGCAACAAAAGAAATAGGCGAAAGAAAAGTGCTCCGCCGTTCGATTTGCCGCTCCACACGCCGCGCCCCCCACGAACGGCGGCTCCGGACATGTATGTGTTTGTTGTTTGTTAGTACGAAATCAAAGAACGACGCGAAGTCCGCACTTGCTGCGGACTGGAGCGCCACTTTGCCGGAAGGTGAGCTCATGAGAGGGAACCGGAGGTTCCCTTTCATGCATAAAAAAGAGTCCCTTCCTGGGACTCTTTTTGGGAGCGAGGTTGATGGGTTCAGAGCTCGTTGGGCACCGTCTCCGTGAAGAATCCGACGATGACGCGTGCAAAGAGAATGACCAGCAGGCCCAGAATGACGAAGAGGATGGTTTTCTTGGCCTTGTCCTTCTGGTCGTCGTTGCCCTGCGAGACGAGCAGACGGATACCGGCGATGACGATGAAGACGACGGCGATGAGTGCCAGGAAGTCCAGAACGAAGTAGAGCACGCGCAGAACGATGTCGCGGATACCCTGCTTGTCGAATGTCGACGGAGCGCCTGGGATGGCCGGGATGGGACCAAATCCCTGTGCGGATGCAGAGAGAGGAGCCAGACCTGTTAGGAAGAGCCAGGCCTTGCACGAGTAACGTTGAAGAGTCGACATACGAGGAGGTAGGGGAATTACGGCAGTTGTATCGCGAAGCGGCGATTGTCGCAAGATTTCCGTGTCATAGACGGGTGAATGGGCTTGACGGCCAGTCAATCTAAGTTCGGTTTCAGTTCTTGCTCAGTATTCCTGCCACAATCAGCACGCCTGCCGGCAGGACAAAGAGTGCATCCTGGTTTTCCACAAGGATTTTCAAAACGGAACTCTGCTGCGCCGCCTCCAGCAGCGCGGGGGCGCTGTCCAAATGAAGATTGAGGAGCGGAACGCCTGCAATGTACGTGAGAAGGGTGACCAACAGGATGCCTGCCGTGGCAAAACCGCTGCAGCCCGTGAGCAGTGCGCCGATGAGTGCCGTGTGTTCCTGCTGGTATTGGACGTGCAACCCCGCGCGTACCGCCAGGAAGACGATAATGGTGATGAACAGGATCAGTTTGAGCACGGAGGTGACGCTGGTATCAAATGTCCCTAGACCCAGAATCCCCAACATGGATTGCGCATCGGACATGCCGAAGAGCCGCTCAAAGATGTTGCCCACGGCCTGCACTGTGACGATGGCGATATAGCTGCTGACGATGATTTTGATGGACTCGTGCTTTCCGATGATGAAGCTGTACGTGATGACGATGGCGAAGAAGACGATGATGAACAGGTCCCAGCTGAGGGTGAGTGACATGGAAAAAATTGTAGGACAGGGAATGGCTATTAGCTACAAGCAATGCGCAATTAGCTGTTGCAAATGGTAAGTATGTCATCGCAAATTGCTGTAGAATGCGGCTCCCAAGTTTGCTGATTGCTCACTGCTTATCGCTGTTTGCCCCCCATGCGTCACGGATTTCTCCTCATCGACAAGCCCGTTGGGTTTACCAGCCACGATGCCGTGGCCGTTATCCGCAGGAACCTGCATGAGCGCGCCGCGGGCCATCTGGGCACGCTGGATCCGGCCGCCACGGGACTTTTGGTCATTGCCGTGGGGCGCAAGGCCCTCAAGGTGGTGGAGCTCTTCAATGAGCTGGAGAAGGAGTACGAGGCGGAGGTTCTGTGCGGTGCGGTGAGCACCACGTATGACAGGGAAGGGGAGATTGAGCTGGTTCCGCCGCCCAAGGGCTGGGTGCCGCCGGAGCAGGCGGAAATCCAGCGCCTCATCCATGACCGTTTTGTGGGTACCATCAAGCAAGTCCCGCCCGCGTACAGCGCCATCAGCATCGGCGGCGAGCGTGCGTACGCCATGGCGCGGGAGGGCAAGCCCGTGGATCTGCCCGCGCGCAGCGTACGCATAGAGGAATGCGCCATCGTGAAGTACGCGTATCCCCATATCACGCTCCGTGTGCGGTGCGGATCAGGCACCTACATCCGCTCGTTAGCGCACGATCTGGGACAGCTCATGCATTGCGGTGCGTACCTCCAGGCACTCCGCCGCACCAAGATCGGTGCGTGGTCGGTGGATGCCGCCAAAGCGCCGGACGCCGTGAACTGGACGGATGTGCTTCCGCTCAAAGATGTCTTAGTGGGTCTCCCGCGCCGCGATCTTTCGGCTGATGAATACGAAGATCTCAAGTGCGGCAGGAATATCGAGGCGGAAGTGACGCCCAATACCGTGGGCTGGCACGAGGATCTGCCGGTGGCGCTGCTTGTGCAGGCACAGGACGGCACAGCGCATGCGCGGAAGGTCTTCTAGTGTATGATCTGCCACTTTGGTTTGGCAGATTACATCGCTGGCGCAGGGCATTCGCACGCTCTCCAACATTCGGCGTTTCCCCACGCCCGAAGCGCACCATTGCGATCAGGTGATTGCGAACTTTGTGGAGCTCTACGCGGAGGCTTTCTGTGCATGTCTTTTCCCCAGGGCGGAATCCGTGTCTGCAGTGCTCTGCAGGGTCATGACCTAGGCAACCGCTACCAAAGTCGCCATGCAGTCGCTGATGGATTTCCGTGCAACAGCGGCCATAGGCAAAGAACTGATCTTCCACGGCAAGACCGGTAGCGTGGCTGATCTGGGCGCGGGATCGGGGATTTTGGGCGTCTGTGCGGGTATCGGCGTTCTTCGTAGCGGTGCCGAAAAGGTGAAAGTCCATTGTGTGGAGAACTCCGCCGACATGGTGGCGGCACTCTGCAAACTTGCCCCACGATTGCGTCCGCGCATAGATATGGCGGTCCACGACGCGGACATCACCGCCCCGGAAACCATCCGACCCATTGCCGACACCGTGCGGGTATGGGTGAGCGAGACGATCAACAGCGACACATTGCCGTTGCGTATGGAGCGGGACGAATTGCTTGTAGGGCAGGGGTACCATTCGCTTGTGGACCCGTATCCGAAGGTCCTGAAAAACCTCCTACGGACGGTACCGGATTTTGCATCACGCGTCAGGGCGGGGGAGAGCGTCCTTTTCCCCGATATCGTCAATGACGCATACAGGGCCGATGGAAAGAACGGATGGCTGAAACTGCGGACCTCAAGAAGCCACACGAATGGTGCAGATCTGCGTACGGTGGGGGTCGACTTCAAAAAACTCACATCCCAACCGGTTTTCCGCTGGCCGTGATCCTGGGGAACTTCTCATGCAGCTTGGCATCACAAAGCCAAGGATGGCTTGCATGAGGAGTCTTAACGACGATTGGTGGGTCAGCTGGGATTTGAACCCAGGGCCAATTGCTTAAGAGGCAACTGCTCTACCAGACTGAGCTACTGACCCACGGAAAGCCGGGAAACAGTAGCAAACCGCGCACGATTGCTCAATATATAAAAGAGTGCAGCAATAGCAGACCATTTCAGCTTTGCATTACAAGGGGGAAAAGCTTCCTCCTTGTACCCTTCCTGACTGTGACCAGGATTGGCGATACGAGCCGGGTGCCACGCACTGGAAATAAGCGATACCCAGAGAGCAGTTCAGAGTCCTGACGCTTCGTCGTCAGGACTCTTTTTTTGAAAATGCCGCCTGGAGAACCAGGCGGCTTGTGACTATGGCGCCGCCGCGTCTTTTGCCTCTGGCTTTTTGTCGCCCAGGCTTGAGATGGCGGCTATGGTCGCCACGATGATCACGGCCAGCATCACGGCACATTCTATGCCGGATGGGCCGCCGTTCTCGGCACTATCCAAGAACTGAGCCGCCGGCTGCTCGGTTTTTTCCGGCTCCATACCTCACCTCCTTACAAGGAGAAAAAGATCACAGGAGCCGACCGTCGGTTCCTGTGGGGGGAGTATACCTCACGGTCCGCCCATCCCGTGCTTCTGGATGGTCCTGTAGTCGCCCTTCGACAAGGCTCGGAGTGACTGGCAGCTGGGAATGGAGATCAATTATACCCCAGAGTTCATGCCATGTTTTTCGATGGTCCTCCAGTCAAATGGCAGTTTGTAGGTTTCCAAAGCGCGCACCAGGGACATGAAACAGAGCCAGGGGTTGCTTTCCGGAAAGACGAAGGCATTGCCCGCCTCCTGTACCGGGTCATAGTCCTCCAAGGCGTCACAGGGGAGGGAAATGGGTACCACACCGTAGTGCAGACACTCGGTTAACTCCTTCTGACTAGCGGGGTTCGCCAAGAAAAGCGCCATGTCGCTTGCGGCGTAGATCTTACTGAGGGAGGTTTCTGACGCGGGCAGAATGGCCACGCGGTGCTTGTGCTCCTTGCTGAGCTTGGTGAAGAGCGATCCAAAGCTGGCGGAGCCTTTGCCCACCACCAGAATCTCTATAGGCAGGCTCAGAAGGCCGGGGAGCACCTGCTGAAAGAGCTCGCCTCCTAATTTCTCCGACATGCCTGCGGGCAGGCAAATGACGGGGCGCTTGGGCTCCGGTACCCATCCCAACTCCTCCTGCAGAGCCGTTTTGTTGAGCAGCTTCTGGTCCAGGCTGGAGCTAGAGTAACGGTGCGCGATGTGCGTGTCTGTGTGAGGGGAGGACATGTGAAGGGTGAACTCACTAGTATAGCAAAATTGACACGCTCTGGGGAGTGCAGACGCATTGACGGAAAAGGAAATAAGGGAGGAATACTATATTTGTTTTTGGCTTTCTGCTGCGCAAAAATTCAAACATGCGGATTCCAGTACTCGATTGCCGCAAACACCGTTATCCTTGAGGTCCTCCGCATGCAGCACCTCCTCCTTATCGATGGACATCACCTGATGTATCGCGCGTTCTACGCCGTACCCAAAACGCTCAAAACGCAGAACGGAGAACTGACCAATGCGGTGTACGGCGTGGCGTCCATGCTGATCGGCATGGTGAAGACGGAGGAACCCACGCACGTACTCTTCTGTTTTGACGAGGGAGAGGAGACATTCCGTCACAAGGAGCATGACGCCTACAAAGCGGGGAGGGCGGAGACCCCCGACGAGTTCTATCTCCAGATCCCCCGCATCCGCCAGTGCATTGACTCCTTTGGTATCAAGCAGACATCCAATCCCGGCTTTGAGGCCGATGACTTACTCTGTGCCTATTCGCGCCTGGCTGCCCGGGATGGCTTGCGGGTGACGATTGTCACCGGTGACCGGGATGCCCTGCAGCTCGCTAACGAGCATGTCCGCATCGCCATCCCCCACAAGGGGTATCAGGCGCCGGAGTACCTGGGCCCCGCGGAGATTCTCGCCAAGTACGGCGTGCGCCCGGACCAGGTTGCCTCCTATAAGGGGATCTCCGGCGACAGTTCGGATAACCTGCCCGGGGTGAAGGGCATTGGTCCCAAGGGGGCCGCGGAGCTCCTCCAAAAATACGGCACGCTCACGGGAGTCTACGAGCACTTGGATGAGATCAAGCCTGTCATGCGGGAGAAGTTAATCCGGGACAAGGAGCAGGCGTTCTTCTGTGAGCGGATGGCTACCCTGGTCTGCGACTTCCCGCTTGCCTATGGACTCTCTGATTTGGAGCTCAAGAATCTGGACACCAAAGATGCTGTGGAGTTCTTCCGTAATCTGCAGTTCACCTCGCTTACCAAACGCTTGCAGTCGCTCTGTCTCAGTGCTTACGGCAAAGGCCATTTTGTCTGGTCTGAGGGGGTGGGAGGAGTAGTCAAAAAAGAGGAGAGCCAGATGGCATTATTTTGACGCGCAAGAAGCGGTAGATGGAGAGGGGGTTTTTCAAAAAACATCTTCAATTTTTCTTGCTTCTGGGGCCTCCAGAACCCCTTTGTCTGATCACTTCCTGTACTCGCGTAATTTCCCCTCCGTTTTTTCTGAATAATTTTGTAGTTACTTGGCGGCCTGTAGACAAAAAATCAGAGTATATTTTGTATACGACTATTCCACTCTTGTATACCAAAGGTAGTCGTTTAGCCCTTGCACATGCCCTTTTGTGCCCTTTAGACTTCTCTCCGTTTCCTGTGCGGTCCGCACAGCGTCATGACAGGATTTCCCTGCCGTGGCGCCTCCTCTCAGTTCTGCCCCAAGCCCTTTATGCCTAAGGAACGTGTTGTCGCCAGTCTGGATATCGGTAGTGCAAAGATCCGCACGGTTATTGCCGTGGTGGACGGCGCCGAAAATGAGCGCCGCACCCCCAACGTCATCGGCGTGGGGCTGTCGCCGTCACTGGGTATGCGGAAGGGGCACGTGATCGACGTGGAGGAACTCATTCACAACATCATCTCCTCCCTGGAGGACGCGGAGCGCATGGCGGGAGTGCCGGTCAACCACGTCTTTGTGGGTATGAGCGGATCGCACATCGAGTCTTTTGACAGCCGCGGTGTCATTGCCATCTCGGGTTCCGAGATCACGGTGGAGGACATTGGCCGCGTCATTGAGGCGGCACAGGCCGTGAGCATCCCGCAGAACCGCCGCATCCTGCACATCGAACCCAAGGCCTACGCCGTGGACGAGCAGCGCGGCATCAAGAACCCGCTGGGTATGACGGGTATCCGTCTGGAGGTGGAGGCCCACATCATCACGGGCCAGGTGCAGCACGTGAAGAACATCGAGAAATGCATTGACCAGGCGGGTGTGGATATCGACGCCTTGGTCCCCGCCACCATCGCCGCCGCGGAGGCAACGCTCAGCAAGCGCCAGAAGGAGTTGGGGGTGGTGGTGATCGATGTGGGGGCAGGCTGCACCAGTGTGGCCGTCTTTGAGGAGGGGACTATCCTGCATTCCATCTCCCTGCCGGTGGCGGGCGAAAGCGTCACGAGCGATGTGGCCATCGGGCTTCGCACATCCATCGACACGGCAGAGAAGATCAAGATCGAGTACGGATCTGTTTTGAGCGCGGAGATCAGTGAGCGCGAGATGATTGATCTGGCATCTGTGAGCAAGGTGGACACCCAGACGGTCAGCAAGCGCTACATGGCAGAGATCATGCAGGCCCGCTACTTTGAAATCTTCTCCTTAGTGAAGGAGGAGCTCACACGCATCGGCCGCAGCGGCATGCTGCCCGCCGGTGCCATTCTCACGGGTGGTGCGGTCAAGGCTCCGGGTGTGTTGGATCTGGCGCGCGACGTTTTGGGTCTGCCCGTTCAGATGGGCTTCCCCGTGGATGTGGGCGGGGTGATTGAAAAGGTGGATGACCCGGCCTACGCCACGGCACTGGGCACCCTGGTCTGGGGTATCCGAGAGGAGGACCGCGGTTTCCAGAGCCCTTTCCAGATGAAGCGCACGGTACAGCAGGTGGGTACCTGGCTCCGCAGTCTTTTCCCCTGATTCCTTTCTTCACTTCGTCTTCCCCCCTCTATCATGTCCGATACGTTCCGCTCCATCTTCTCCCGCAGCTCGGGAAGCCAGGGCAATCCGCCCCGTGGCGATGACCATTCCACGTCCGCCCGTGAGGTGCGTCCGGACATGCTGCCGGGAGCCGTAATCCGCGTGCTGGGGACCGGCGGCGGCGGAAACAACGCCGTGAGCCGCATGGTGCAGAGCAAACTGGGGGGTGTGGAATTCATTGCCGTCAACACGGACGCCCAGGCGCTGTATCACAGCCCTGCCGGCAAAAAGATTACCATCGGCCGCGGCACCACGCGCGGGCTTGGCGCGGGGGCAAACCCGGAGGCCGGCAAGCGCGCAGCAGAGGAGAGCATGGAGGAGATCAAGAAGGAGCTGGAGGGCACGGACATGCTCTTCATCACCGCGGGTCTGGGAGGTGGAACGGGAAGCGGAAGCATCCATCCTATTGCAGAAGCTGCCCGCGGTATGGGCATCCTGACGGTGGCTGTAGTAACGCGCCCCTTCAGCTTTGAGGGATTCAAGCGCAAGAAGCAGGCCGATGAGGCGCTGGAGGCCCTGCGCGGCAAGGTGGACACGCTCATCACCATCCCCAATGACAAGATTCTTTCGCTCATCGACAAGACCACGCCCCTCACGGAGGCCTTCCAGGTGGTGGATGAAGTGCTCAAGCACGCCATTGAGGGTATTTCCAGCCTCATCACCCAGCACGGTCTGGTGAACGTGGACTTCGCCGACGTCAAAACCATCATGCAGGACGCCGGTACGGCTCTCATGGGTATCGGTTACGGAACGGGGGACAGCCGCGCCGCGGAGGCCGCTCGCGCCGCCATCGATAGCCCGCTCTTGGAAACGAGTATCCACGGTGCACAGGGAATCCTGTTCAACATCACGGGTGGCAACGATCTCTCCATGTTTGAAGTGGACGAGGCCGCGCGCATCATCACGGAGGCCGCCGCTCCGGAGGCCAACATCATCTTTGGTGCCGTCATTGACGAGGCCTACACGGGCCAGGTGAAGGTCACGGTGGTGGCCACGGGCTTTGCCGACGACAACACCACGTCGCCCCAGCAGATGGGCACGCCCGCGCAGAGGATCCTCAAGAGCAACTTTGGCCGCACGCTGACCCCGTCGCCCGCCGCCAAGGATGACGCTCGCGGACAGCAGACGGAACCGGGCGTGAAGTCCACGGCCATGGATCTGAACCTGGAGGAGCTGGAGGTCCCGGCATTCATGCGCAAGCCGCTTTCCAAATAATTATCGCAACAGATCGGGATAAAAGGACCGAGAGGGGGACTCTCGGTCTTTTGAGGCCAGTCTTCGCGCTTGCGAGCGCTGCGCGATGCCTATTTCTTTTGTCAGGGCAACAAAAGAAATAGGCGAAAGAAAAGTGCTCCGCCGTTCGATTTGCCGCTCCGCACGCCGCGCCCCCCGCGAACGGCGGCT
>CAYMAT010000009.1:32753-34646 GCA_964388495.1 uncultured Candidatus Peribacteria bacterium | reverse complement strand
ATCCCCAGCCATTTCCATTGATCAAAAAACTGCGCCAAGAAACCCCCGTTCTACGGTGGGAACGGTGACGGAAATCTACGACTACATGCGTCTGCTCTGGGCAAAGGTGGGCAAAGTGCATTGCAGCGTGTGCGGCAGGATGCTGAACAAGCAGTCCTCCACGCAGATTGTGGAGACCATCAGCAACATGACGGAAGGGAAGAAGATCTACCTGCTGGCTCCCGTGGTGGAAGGCAGAAAAGGAGAACACATCAAGATCATTGAAAGCATTCGGCGTGAGGGTTTTGTCCGCATGCGCGTAGACGGCTCCATTGTGACGGCGGATGAGGACGTGCGCCTGGACCCCAAGAAGGCGCACACGATTGAGATCGTTGTGGACCGCATGGTGGTGCGCGATCTGGAGGTGAAGGAGGGGGTGGCCAATCCCAACCGCTCCCGCCTGGCCGATTCCGTGGAGCTGGCGCTCAAGAAAGGAGAGGGGTCCATCATCATCGTGGACGCGGACAGCAACGACGAAGTCCGCTTCAGCGAGTCCTTCGCCTGTCCGGAGCATCCGGACCTGCCCATCCCGGAAATAGAACCGCGCAGCTTCTCGTTCAACTCCCCGCACGGCGCGTGCGAGGTCTGCCACGGTCTTGGATCCATCCTCCAGGTGGATGAATCCGCGGTCATCCCCAACGTGCGCCTCTCCATTGCCGAGGGCGCCATCCATCCGTGGGCCACGTCCGCCAGCCGCTCCGGATTCATGATGCAGGTGCTGGAAGCCCTGAGTAAGGAAGTGGGGTTCTCCATGACCACACCGTGGGAAAAACTGACGGACGAGCAGCGTCGCATCATTTTGTACGGATACGCGCACCCGCTCACCGTCAGTGTCAGCACCATGAAGTTCGGCGGCACGTACCAGACAACATACGAGGGTGTTATCCCCAACCTGGAGCGCCGCCATGCCGACACGGACAGCAGCTACATGCGCACGCAGATAGAGGAATACATGCTGGAACTGCCCTGTAACGGCTGCGGCGGAAGAAGGCTGCGGAAGGAGATCCTGGGCGTGACGGTGGGAAAGAAAAACATCGTGGAGGCCACGGACATGAGCATTGAGGAAGCCGAAACGTTCTTCTCCGGCCTCATTCCGGCAGAGGGGCAGAAGAAAGAGCATGCGCTGAGCAAGCACGAGTTCACCATTGTGAAGAAGGTGATCACGGAGATCGTCGCGCGCCTCACGTTCTTGGAGAACGTGGGTCTCAAGTACCTCACCATGTCCCGCTCCGCCGCTACGCTTTCCGGAGGAGAGGCGCAGCGCATCCGCCTGGCCACGCAGATCGGTTCCGCGCTGCAGGGGGTGCTCTACGTTCTGGACGAGCCCAGCATAGGCCTGCACCAGCGCGACAACAGCAAGCTGATCAAGACGCTCACGCAGCTGAGGGACCTGGGGAACACCGTGCTGGTGGTGGAACATGACGAGGAGACGATGGAAGCCGCGGATTACCTCCTGGAGATCGGTCCCGGCGCGGGCAAGCACGGCGGAACAGTGATCGCCCAGGGCACCACGCAGGAATTTCTGAAAGACAAGAACTCCGTCACCGCGCAGTACCTGACGGGCAAGAAGTACATCGCCATCCCCAAGAAACGGCGCGAGGGGAACGGCAAGACGATTGAGATCAAGGATGCGCACCACCACAACCTCCGGCACGTGGACGTATCAATCCCTCTGGGAACCTTCATCGGTATCGCGGGCGTGTCCGGATCCGGAAAATCAAGCTTGATCCACGGCATCCTGGGGCCGGAACTCCAGAGCGTACTCAACAAGGCGCACAGCAAACCGCAGAATGTGGGCTCCATTTCCGGACTGGAGCACCTGGACAAGGCCATCGTGATCGACCAGTCCCCCAT
>CAYMAT010000009.1:18420-32743 GCA_964388495.1 uncultured Candidatus Peribacteria bacterium | reverse complement strand
CAACCCCGCCACCTACACCGGCGTCTTCACGGACGTGCGCGATATCTTCGCAACCACTCCCGAAGCCAAACTCCGCGGCTACAAACCCGGACGCTTCAGCTTCAACGTGAAAGGCGGCCGCTGCGAGGAATGCGAGGGTGACGGCCTCAAGCGCATTGAAATGCATTTCCTCCCGGACGTGTTTGTCACATGCGAGGTGTGTGGAGGCAAGCGCTACAACCGCGAAACGCTGGAGGTCACCTACAAGGGCAAGAACATCGCGGAGGCACTCAGCATGACCATCAGCGAGGCACTCAACTTCTTCAGCGCCATCCCGGCCATCAAGAGCAAACTGCAAACGCTGGAGGATGTGGGCCTGGGCTACATCCACCCGGGACAGAGCGCCACCACACTTTCCGGCGGTGAGGCGCAGCGCGTCAAACTGGCGACGGAGCTGACCAAGCGCGCCACGGGCAAGACGTTCTACATTCTGGATGAACCCACCACGGGCCTGCACTTTGATGACATCCAGAAATTGCTGGATGTCCTCCAGCGCCTGGTGGACAAGGGCAACACGGTGCTGGTGATTGAGCACAACCTGGACGTGCTCAAGTGCGTGGACCACATCATTGACCTGGGTCCGGACGGCGGCATTGGCGGCGGACGCATCATCGCCACCGGCACGCCGGAGGAGGTAGCCAAGGTGAAAGAGAGCTACACCGGCGAATACCTGGCGAAGATCCTGGCGAAACGGAAGTGACCAGTGTTCCCGAAGTGACCAAGGTGACCGAAATCCACCTCGGTTACCTCGGTCATATGGGTTACTTCGGTCACCTCCATTTCATAGAGCATCCCATGGCATTAGCCTCGGCCACCGTGGGATTTTTGCCTTCCAGCAGGGCTGAAATGGAATCCTTGAGCTCCCGTTTTGTGACTTTTGCCTCGTCTTTCCAGTGATCGTCTACCCTGCCCTTGTACCGGAGCTTCTTTTCGTGATCGAAGACGAAACAGTGCGGGGTGCAGAGGGCGCCAAAGGACTTGGCCACCTCCTGCGTGGCGTCTTGGCAGTACGGGAAGGGATACTGTTTGTCCGTAGCACGCTTGGCCATCGCTTCAAACGAATCATCCGGATAGGCAAGAGCATCATTGCTGCAGATCAGCACAAACTGGACATTCTCGCTCCGGAACTCTTCGCCCAGTGCGATCAACCGCGGTTCCACCGCCTGCGCGTACGGACAGTGGTTGCAGGTGAAGACGATGACGAATGCCTTGCCGGTGAGGACATCGCTATCCACCGTGCCGCCGTCCGTGGAAGGCAGCATGAAATGCGGCATTGTGTCGCCGGTCTTGAGGACGGTGGAATTGCTATCGATGAGAACCATAAACGAGAAGGAATCAAAGAACTCCGGAAATCGAGAACATCAAAGAAATTGTATACAATGAAACCGATGATTAAAGAATTTCGTTGATTTTTTTGATCTCCTTGATCTCTTCGATCTCCTTGATCTCTTCGATCTCCTTTCTCTTATGCTCCGCCACTTCACCGCCACCGCCTTTGTCATCGACTCCCAAAAACAGGTTCTCCTCCTGTGGCACAAGCGGCTGCAGCGTTGGATGCCGCCCGGCGGGCACGTGGACCCCAATGAAACGCCGGAAGAAGCCGCACGTCGCGAATGCAAGGAAGAGACGGATATAGACGTGGAAATCGTTGGCGATCCCTACGACGATCTTTTTGCCGGGAACCCGCACGAGGGGAAAATGCTCAAAAAACCCATCGCGATGCTGCTGGAAAACATCCCCGCAAGCCCGGAACGGAACGAGCCTGCACACCAGCACATGGATTTTCTGTTCATCGCGCGTCCGTTGGACGAAATGCAGATCCCCAAAATCAACCATGATGAAAGCAACGAGATGAAATGGTTCAGCCGGGAGGAGATCCAGACACTCGATGAAAAGACGGAGATTTTTTCGAACGTGAAGGCGTATATCCTGAAACTGGTCTGATCAGCGGAAGGGATATGCCGCCAGACTGTCATGCACATGCTGCATTTGCCGCGATTGATCCATGCCACGGGTGTCATGAAGAATTTTGGCCAAAAGAATTTTGGCCTCCGGACCCGTCATGCGACGGCCATCCGCAAGATAGGAATAATCACCGGCAAGTTCTGAAGGCTCCTCCTTGGAAAGATCGAGAGCATCATTCACCAGAACAACCGGGAAACCCAATGCATCCAATCGGGATAAAAATTCATTGGAAAGTGTTATGAAGGGATCTTGGCGAGATTGCGTGCGCACCACCAATCCCCGCATTTCTTCCTTAGCCAGCCGCGTGTCCAAATGTTTTAAAAATTCACGCTCAGGTTCGTCTTCATTATGATCCTGCATTTCCTCGGTATGGACACCAGATTGCAACTGGAATAACTCATCTTTACCGATCGGCTTGTCCTCACCCATGCTCGATTCGCCGAAATACCACTCCCCGGCATTTCTATCAGCCATAGTCTTAAAACGAGACAATGTGCTTCCCGCTTCCGTTCTAAGCAAGCCTGGCATGGCCTGCAATGTATTGGGTGACAGCAATGCGGCCGCTTTTCCCTTCATGGAATGATGTATGGATAAATACAGCGCATTATTAAAAATCTCCTGAGCTTTTGAACCCGGTTTGTCCGGCGTTTGCGAACTGGCAACCACTATGAAGGATTTGCCAGCATTATCTGTCACACTTTCCGCTTGATCGCCCAAGTCTTCAGGATGCAGACCCATTGCCAATGCCGACGCATATTGGGCAGCCTTACGATGGTCCACCATCATAATGACATGCGTGTCTGCACTCTGCAGTGCATTCCGCACTTTCCATACGCTTTCCATCAAACGCTGTGTGGTGACTTTGCTTAATAAAGCAGCCGGATCTTCTGGTGTGATAACATCAATTTGTTCAAACATGCCGCGAAGCTTTGCCGGCAAATTCTGGATCATGGAATGCACCACACTCACATCTGGAACGACGTTTTTTCCCTGCGCACGCGCAGTCATTTCCCCCCCTTCCGGGATAATAATCGCATGGGAACCTTGTCGCTTCTGATTCATGTTTCCATCAAGCCGCTGAGGAATCATAACTGTAGCCACAAAAGCGTCCAATTTTACAGCTCCGCAAGCCAAAAGTGAAGGATTTATTACACTTTTCCTAACCCCTCATCGCCAGGCGATACCGGGCGATCATCGCCTGGGTGTACTCGACAATTTCATCGCCCTTCAAATTATGCTTTAAGCGCGCATCTGCGACACTATGAGCTAACTGCAAATTGGCTTCCGTAAAACTCATTTTTCCCCCATCGATCAGACGCGTGGTATGTGTAGGAGATTTGCGTGCCAAAATATCCTGAACCCATTTAAAACGACCGGCATAAGAGGCTTGTTCGCTTTTTTCATCGGGATCCTCATCCCAGTTTTCTGGAGGCTCCGGCTGCAGCGGATCCCCAATCAGCATGGTAGGAACTCCTTTTTCAGCCGATTGCTCAATCCCAATAGCAAGATGCTCAAGTTTTTTCTCATCTTCACGCAAGCTGCCTTCACCCGGCGCAATGAGCACATTGGCTGAAAGACCACGATCAATCGCCCACGGTATTTCCAGTTTTTTCTCCAGGCCCGCTTTCCAGTTTTCATAATTGGAACCACTATGGAGCACATCTGCCTCTATTCCCTGCACAAGCCTATAACAATCGCAATCCCCTCTCGGAATCAACGGATAATGCTCCTGGGGATTTTGCAGAGTTTTCCAATCGTTGCCCATCTTGATACCTACGGTCTTAAATCGACTACCAATATTGAATCCGCCGCTTGTGCGCTCCTTGTGCAATCCCAAAGGAGGAAGGAGGCATCCCGGCGTCATAAGAGCGATTTTTCCAGGAAGCCTATGACTCTTGCTGGTCATGATGCGGACACAATCAGCAAGGACCATGACGGGTTCACTTTCTTCTTCATGATAAAACTCCTGCCGCAAATCCACGGGCCGATTGGGCGACGCATGACGATTGGCTACGGCTCCTAAAATCATCCCGTTCCCCAGTTCTTGCCGCGGCACACCCATGGCAAAAGCATGCATGTACATGCTTGCCTGGTCGGTCCCTCCTGCAATGATCCAATTCAAACCCGGATAATTCCTTAACAGTTTACGAAAGTCATACACCAATCGCTGCAAATCCGTATTTTCGTATTGTGAACTGTCTTTCAACTCATCCGCTTCAAAATAAAAAATTTTCCCAAAACGCGAACGGACATCGTGAGGAATGTCGTACTCCAGCATCATTTGCACTTTTTCCTTCTTCGGCTCTTTCTTTTTAGTCACGGGATCTTCCTCACAGGAAATGGTTCCGCCTAAATGGAAAACGCCAATATGGGGGAGATCCTGGGAATCAGGCATGTGCTCTGGACTAAATTGCAAAAGATTATAGAATAAGGAATATGCCTTGCAAGCCCATTTCTGTACTATAAAAGCGATGTTCAGGGCCAAGCCATACGCGGCAGTGGTAACCAAAGCCAGCGCCTTTGCCAAAAAAGCCCACGCGGGACAAAAACGGACCTCAGGCGAGCCTTTTTTCACGCATCTGCAATCTGTCGCGGACCTGCTCAAGAGCATCGGCGCGGATGATGAAACGGTGGCAGCGGCTTTCCTGCACGACACCATTGAGGACACCGATGTGACGGCGAAAAAACTGGAAAAGGAGTTTGGACCCGTGATCACGCACCTGGTGGAAGGCGTCACCAAAGTCCAGCAGCTGGAAAAGACGTTCGACAAGCGAACGCGCAACATGGAATCCATCCGCAAGATGTTCCGCACCATGGGGCGGGACATCCGCGTGCTCTACATCAAGCTGGCGGACCGTCTGCACAACATGCAGACGCTGGGCGTGGTGCCGCTGGAGAAACAGGCGCGCGTGGCGCAGGAGACGCTCGATATTTACTGCCCCCTCGCCAAACTCCTGGGCATGCAGAAGTGGTATGAGGAACTCTCGGACCTCTGCTTCAGGGCCCTGGACCCGCGCGAATATGAAATACTGCGGCGCAAGCACATGCAGACGGAAAAGGCCCAACTGCCCGCTCTGGAAAAATGGATCGGGCGGATGGAGGAATTTTTGAAAAAGAATCTGGTGCACACGCAGAAAATGGAGCTGATGCAGAGGAACCTGAGCGAGGTGCGCAGTTTTTCCATGGGGCAGGAGGACATGCTCAAGCACGTGGAGACTTTCCACACGCTGTGCATCCGCCTCAAAAACACCGCGGACCCGTACCGCTGCCTGGGTCTGGTGCACCGGTTCTCCTCCCCCGTCCCCGGCGCGGTGAACGACTACATCGCCTCCCCCAAAGTGAACGGCTACCAGGCGCTGCACACCACCGTCATCGACTCCGCAGGCGTGCCCATCACCGTGATGATCCAGACCGAGAAGATGTACCAGAGCGCATGGATGGGGCTTAAAAACGTCTTCACCCAGCGGCGCCAGTACGCCACTCCGGAGTGGGTGGAAGAACTGCTCTCCCTGGACGAAAAGGAGACGGGGTTGCAGGCATTTTTCCTGCGCCTGCAATCGGAGATTTTTGGCGAACGGAACCACGTGACGCTGATCCAGGGGAAAACGAAAAAATCCATGGACCTCCCGCCCTATTCGTCGGCCATGGATCTGGCTTTTTACGTGGACGGGAAAACCGGCGCGACCGCCACGCAAGCGGTGGTCAACGGACGCAGGTGCAGCCTGCGCCAGTATCTGCACGACGGTGACACGGTGGAAATAGTGACGGAAACGGGAAAAACCCGGCGCTCCGCGGAAGACCTCTACATGATCCACACCGCTCTGGGGCACTCGCGCCTGGTGGATCACCTGTCCGCACTGCCGGAAACAGAAAAGGAGCGCAGGGGGACGGAACTCCTCCGCAAGGCGTTCCAGATCACCATGGATCCGTTCTACAGCATTCACTGGCAGAAGGACGTGTATGCATCGCTCCCGGCGGACAAGGCCACGCTCAGATCCATTGGGGCGGGAGTGGTGGATCCCTACCGCTTTTTGGAGAACCACAGCGCCCCCCAGAGCTTCTTTCTCCTGGACCCGCGGTGCTTCCATGTGCCGTCGGGACTGCTGCCGGGAAGCGTGATGCGGTACGTGCTGCGCGCGGGTCGCGATGAGCTGAGCCAGGGGGATGTTCTGGGCATCCAGGTTGCCCCGGATGTGATTGAGGTGGTGTCTGCCGGGCAGATCCAACGGACAAAGAAACATCCGCTGAACAAGGAAATCCTCCCGCTGCGCATCCAGCAGGATGTGATTGAGCATCCGTTTTCCTTTGCCCTGCGCTGGACATTCGACAGCAGTGTCAACCCGCTCAAGGACATCGCTGTCATAGAGAGCTTTCTGGACTCCCCGGTGATGCTCCTGCAATTCAACCCCTCGTCCGTGGTGCTGGGTTTCCGCACGGACACCATCCGCACCCTCGATTCCGTCTATAAACATCTGTGGAGCCTCCCGCACGTGACGGACATCTTCCGCGTGACGCCGTAAAACCCGGCTTTTCGTTGCCCCAAAGGCAAATGAACGGTATGGTACGGTCCGTATAGCGCGTCCCATGAAATCATCCAAGCCCTCACTCCTCCTCCTCTATTGCGGGGGGACCATCGGCATGCGGCAGGACGTTGTGACCTCTGCACTCACGCCGTTCCTGACGGCCAAGGACCTGGTGAGCGCGGACCCCTCGCTCAAGCGCGAATTCAGCATCCGCACCAAGACCATCATCAACATCGACAGTACCAACATGCAGCCCAAGCATTGGGAGCAGATTGCGGAGGCGGTAGAGGAGAATTACGAGGATTTCGACGGATTCGTGGTGGCACACGGAACGGACACCATGTCCTACACGGCGTCCGCCCTCAGCTTTGCCCTGCACGATCTGGGAAAGCCCGTTGTTATCACGGGTGCGCAGGTGCCGCCGGACATCATCGGCAGCGACGCCATGGCCAACCTGATCCACGCGTTCCAGGTGGCCAGCATGGATCTGGCGGAGGTGGTGATCGTCTTTGGCGACATGATTCTGCGCGGCAACCGCAGCATGAAAGCCAGCGAGTCGCAGCGGAACGCCTTCATCTGCCCGGTGTTCCCGCCCCTAGGATACATCCGCCTCCAGCCAGAGCTGACGTACCCCAACGTCCGCCGCCGGCACAGCGGCATGGTGGAACTGATGAACGGCTTTGAGGGGAACGTCGCCATGATCAAGTGTGTGCCGGGTATGGCGGAGGGCATCCTGGATTCCATCATCGATTCCGGCATAGAGGGGCTGATCCTGGAGACCTTCGGCCCCGGCAACGTGCCCAACCAGCACCACTCGCTTTTGCCCAGCATCAAGAAAGCCAAGCAGAAGAACATCCCCATCGTCATCTGCACGCAGTGCATCTTTGGATCCACGCGCATGTACCTGTACGAGGTGGGCCGCCAGGCCATGGAACTGGGCGTCATCCCCAGCCGCGATATGACGCCGGAGGCGGCGTTTGTGAAGCTGAAATGGGCCCTGGCGCGCACCAAGGATCCCAAAAAGATCGCGGAATTCTTCGATCAGGACCTTGCGGGGGAGGTGACGCTGTAAAAATCAGGAACCAAGGAGTGAAAGAAGCTCTTCTTTCATCTTCATGCGCTCATCAATGATGCGCTGCTGACACAGGAGAATGTCTGAGGACAAGGTTTCAAACTCTATATATTCCCATGCGGCACGGGCATCCAGACCCCCCAGAGTATGAGTCTGACTCCTGATGTTCTGTTTCCAGGAAGCAGCCTGATCGGGTGAGAATGTTCCCCGTTTTTCCAGAACGCAAACTGCCTCAAGGAGAATGCTCGCTGCCGCATGGCCGCAACCCGCCGTTATTTCCTGAATATGTGCTCTGCACTGCGGAGGATCCGCCCCCTCGCCTTTCTCATGTTCAAACTTGCACAGGCGTCCGTTCAACCTGTGGAGATTTGCAACGATGACCTCTTCTTGCGCTTCGCCGAGCATGGGGAGCGGGACACGCATTGTTAAATAACAATAGTATGTTCTAACAAAATATCAAGAAAATCGTGGGATTCTGATATTCTCCATAGACATGCTATTTGACGGTCCTTCGTCTCTTCCTTTGCACCCAGGAAAGATTCAGGACAGGCTGCCATTCCCCTGCTCCGACCATGTTCGATTCCGTTGATCCCAAACAATCGTTTCCCGCCCTGGAAAAGGGCATCCTCAAGTACTGGCAGGAGGAAGACGCCTTCAAGCGTTCCATGCACATGCGCGGGACGGGGTCGGATGACATTCTCAACACGCAGGGTGTGGTGAAGAAAAGCTCGGCCGATGCCGTCTTCTCCTTTTACGACGGTCCGCCGTTCGCCACGGGCCTGCCCCACTACGGGCACCTCCTGGCCGGCACCATCAAAGACGTGATCCCCCGCTACCAGACCATGCGCGGCAACTACGTGCAGCGCCGCTTTGGCTGGGACTGCCACGGACTGCCCATCGAGAACATCATCGAGAAGGAACACAACATCAAGGACAAGCAGCAGATCGAGGACATGGGCGTGAAGGCGTTCAACGACCTCTGCCGCGGCGCGGTGCAGCGCTACACTAAGGAATGGCGCAACGTGGTGGAGCGCATGGGGCGCTGGGTGGACATGGATTGGGACTACAAGACGATGGATGCCGAGTATATGGAGAGCATCTGGTGGGGCATGCAGAAGCTCCATGAGAAGGGATTGCTGTACGAAGGCCACAAACCCATGCACGTGTGCCCGCGGTGCGTGACGCCGCTGAGTAACTTTGAGGTGACGCAGGGGTACAAGGACGTGACGGACCAGAGCGCGACAGTAATGTTCAAGGTGAAGGGCGACGCCTCCCCCTCTGGGAAAGGTGGCTCCGAAGAAACCGGAGAGGGCGTCTACATTCTCGCGTGGACGACGACTCCCTGGACACTGCCGGGAAACGTCCTCCTCACCGTCCACAAAAATCTGCGCTATGTGAAGGTCAAACACGACGGAAAGACGTTCATTGTTGCGGAAAAGCGCGTGGATGACGTTTTCAAGGGCAAGGAATTTTCCATCGACGGAACGCCGATGCTCGGCAGTGAGCTGATCGGCAAAACGTACGAACCGCTCTTCCCCTATTTTGCGCAGGAATACGCCACAGCGTTCCGCGTGGTGGACGGCAGCGATTTTGTGACGGACTTGGACGGCACCGGCATCGTGCACATTGCGATGGGCTTTGGCGAGGACGACTTCAACGTGGGCAAGCGCGAAAAGATAAAACTGCTCCAGCACGTGACGTTGGAAGGAAAGTTCACGGCCGATGTCACGGATTTTGCGGGCCAGGAGGTGAAGCCCGCCGATGACCCCACCAAGACGGACAGGAAAATCGCTGACTGGCTCAAGGGCAAAGGCCTCCTCTTTGACGTAAAATCCTTCAAGCACAGCTACCCCCACTGCTGGCGCTGCGACCATCCACTCCTCAACTACGCCACGTCCTCGTGGTTTGTGGCCGTGGAGCAGATCAAGGAAACGATGATCGCGGAAAACAAGAAGACACACTGGGTGCCGGGCCACATCCGGGACGGACGTTTTGGCAAATGGCTGGAGAACGCGCGTGACTGGGCCATCTCCCGCAACCGCTACTGGGGCAATCCCCTGCCGGTATGGAGGAACAGGGAAACGGGCGAAACGGACGTGATCGGCAGTCGCGACGAGCTGATGCAGCGCCTCCCCATCCGCTTCACCCGTGTGAGCGTCCTGCGCCACGCGGAGAGCGACGGCAACGTCACCCCGCGCTACCAGGGCAAAGTGCCGGGCACGGACCTGACCGGCAAGGGGCGCAAGCAGGCGGCGGAGGCGGGCACGCGCCTTTCCAAGGAAAAAGTTTCCATCATCTACTGTTCGCCCCTCAACCGCACGCGCCAGACGGCGGAAGAGGTTGCCAGGAAAACGGGAGCAAGAGTGGTGGTGGATGAACGCCTGCGCGAGGTGGAGTTTGGCGAGTACGAAGGCAAATCGGTCGACTTCAGCGATCTCACCTTTGTGAAAGCGCGCCGCGCGCACAAGCTGGAAAACGGCAAAGTGGAAAGCATCTACCACTTCCCCGGCATGGAAACGTGGAGCCAGGTGCAGGCGCGCACGCACAGTTTTTTGCGCGAGATCCTCCCCCGCCACCGCGGGGAACACGTGGTCATCGTCACGCACGCGGATCCCGTGCTCAACATCACGCATTACTTCACGGGAGAGGATCCGGCCAAACTCACCAACCAGCCCTATCCCAATTTCGCCTCACCCCGCACCTTCTTCTGGGACCATGACATGGAAAGCCAGCTGGATCTCCACAAGGAAGTGGTGGACGGCATGGCATGGGCAGGCAAGGGGAAGAAGGGCCTCAACGTGGAATTGACGGTCGTCCGCCACGGACAGTCGGAATGGAACCGTGACGGAATCCTGCAGGGGCAGGAGGGCGACCCCCCGCTCACGGAACTGGGCCTCTCACAGGCAAAGGAGACAGCGCACGCGCTCAAGAAACACCGGTACGACGGCATTGTCTGCTCGGACGCAAAGCGCGCGCGGCAAACGGCGGAGGTGATAGCGGCGGAGCTCGCGTTGCCCATCCTGGAACAGACCCCCCTGCTGCGCGAACGCAAGTTCGGCACGTGGGCGGGCAAGCCCCTGGCCGAAGTGCTCAAGGCGCACCCCCTCATCCTGGATAGCGGCGAATTCGGCATCCACCATGAGACGCCCGAAGGCGGCGAAAGCCTGAGCCGTTTCTTCCTCCGCGCGGAGGAGCTGCGCGCGTACCTGCTGGCAAAGTATCCGGGGAAGAACATCCTGGTGGTCAGTCACGGCGGCTTCATCCAGGCGCTGCGCACGGTCCTGGACAGGCTCCCGTACGCGGAGGCGCTCAAGGTGGCACCCAAGAACTGCGAGGCCACGCGCATGACGCTGCACCCCCTCCTCACGCGCACGCCGGAGGTGCTGGACTGCTGGGCGGAATCCGGCGCCATGCCCTATGCGCAGATGCACTATCCGTTTGCCAACGGCGGCAAACACCCGCCCGCGTTCCCCGCGGATTTCATCGCGGAAGGCATAGACCAGACACGTGGGTGGTTCTACACGCTCACCGTTCTGAGCACCGCTCTCTTCGGCAAGATCCCGTTCAAAAACTGCATCGTCAACGGAACGGTTCTGGCCAGCGACGGGAAGAAGATGAGCAAGAGGCTCAAGAACTATCCGGAGCCGCTGGAGATCGTGGAAAAGCACGGGGCGGACGCGGTGCGCTTTGCCCTCATGAGTTCGCCCGCGGTGCGCGGCGAGGACCTGCGCTTCAGCGAGAAACTGGTGGAAGAGACGCTCAGGAGCGTCCTGCTGCCGCTCTGGAACACCTACAGCTTCTTCGTCACGTATGCCAACGGGGCGGGGTTCCAGCCCGTCGCATCCAGGCGCAGCAGCAATCATCCGCTGGATACATGGATCAAGGCCGAGATCCAGGATCTGGTGAACCGCATGACGGAACAATTGGAGGACTATGACCTCTCCGCCACGTGCGCAGAGCTGGGCGATACCATCGACGCCCTCACCAACTGGTACGTTCGCCTCTCGCGCCGCCGCTTCGCCGGCAAGGCCGGCCTGCACGAACAGGAGGAAGCAATGGAGGAAATGCACGAGCAGGACCGCCTGGACGCCCTCACCACGCTCTACGACGTGCTCATCACGCTGTGCCAGCTCCTCGCCCCCTTCTGCCCCTTCATCACGGACGCAATCTATCTGAATCTTGTTCCGGAAGAGCACGGCAGCATCCACTTCACGGACTGGCCGGCAACCCGCAAGCTCAAGAAGAATGAGACGGAGCTCCTGAGCCGGACACGCCTGCTGCGGACGCTGACATCCCTTGGTCTCAAAATCCGCAGCGAGAAGAAAATCAAAGTACGCCAGCCCCTCGGCAAGGCGACGGTCGCGATACCGGAAACGATGCTGGGACAGGCCGATTTCTCCGCGGAGGAGCGTGCGCTGCTGCAGGAGGAGCTCAACGTGCAGGATATCGAGCTGGTGGATGACCCGGGCAGCATCGCCCAGTCCATCGCGCAGGTGGATGCACGCAAAGTGGGCCCGCGCCTGGGCCAGCGCGTGCAGGAACTGATCAAGCTGGGCAAGGAAGGCCAGTTCACGGTGGAGAAGAACGGCGACGTGACCATCGCGGGCGAGAGGCTCACGGCCGACGAGGCACCCATTCTCTACCGCGGTCGCGAGGGTCAGGATGTGGCGGCAGACAGGGGCATCGTCGTCGCGCTCGATACCCGCATCACGGAAGAACTGAAGAACCGCGGCGCCGCCCGCGACCTGATCCGCGCGGTGCAGCAGGCACGCAAGGACGCCGGCCTGCAGTTCACCGACCGCATCACGCTGCAGGTATCCGGCGCGGACGCCATCATGAAAGACCACGCAAAAACGATCCTGGATGCCGTGAGCGCCGTGGCGGGAACCGTGGAAGGCCCGGATCACTCCGTGGAAACCGACGCCGGCACATTTGCCTTCCGTTTCTTAAAAAGTTAACTTTTCACTTTCAGTTTTCCACTCCCCCCATGCCCTCCACCGACACTTCCTCTCGCCCTTCGTCCAACCTTCCGCTGCACCTGATCGCACACTTTGTCCTCACCTTCGCGATGGTGTGGGCCATGGTGGCGTATCTGCCGCAGTACCTCTCCGTCACCGGGGGTTGGGTGGCATTCATCATCGTCGCCGCGCTGCTCACGCTCATGAACATTTTGGTGCGGCCCATTCTCAGCATCATCACGCTGCCGCTCAAATTCTTCGCCAATATTCTGGCCATCATCCTGGTGAACGGCGTCTTTATGTGGCTCACCATGCAGGCGGTATCCATGATGGACCCCCGGCTCATCTCCGTGAGTATTGAAGGCGGTATCACGGGCTGGGTGGTAGTCGCGTTGGTTCTGGGCTTTGGGCACTGGATCATCAAGATAATTTTGCGCTAATTTCTGAAAGTCATTTTTTTGGCTTTCATAAGGGCTGAACAAAAAATATTTGCTGTGATTTAAATAGGAGGAAAACACGAAAAACACTCCACCGCTATGGCAAAGAAACCAGACATTGATAGGCTCACTCTCCTTACCCCATTTTGCTATGCGGACATTGGTGATTGCAGCCCTCTCCCTGATTCTCCCCCTACAAGCGTTTGCTGCTGAAGGCGGAGTGACCGTGCTATCACGCGAAGCAACGGAGTATGCAACCGGCATTGGCGCCATCATCCCGCCCTCGGACGGAGAGGTGGATACCCGCAAGCCCATGACGCGCCTGGAGTTCACGCTGGCCGTCACGCACGTGCTGTACCCCAACGAGTTTGAAGACGGCTGCTTCCGCGATCTCTCCCCCACCCGCACCGTCACCTACACGCATCTCTTTGGAGATGTGCAAAAGGACACGTGGTACGGCAAGCAACTGTGCGTGGCACTGCGCGCGGGTCTTATTAAAGGAGACCGCAACGGAAACTTCCGTCCTTTTGACGTCATCACCGTGGCAGAGGCTTCTAAGATTTTGTCTCAGGCATACGGTTTCCTGTACCCCAGCAAAAATCCGTCGGGACTGCCATGGTACTGGACGTCCATGGAAGCACTCCGCATGCGCGGCGCGCTGGATGCGTCATACCAGCCGTCCACCCCGGTCACCGCGGGCATGACGGCACAGATGTTCTACGCACTGCGCACTGCGGAGCGCTACCCGCTCTCCCGCATGATCGGCCTCCAGACACAGGACGTGGTGGCAGCACTCGCCACCGATGCGCACCCCACGCCGGTCAAAGTGCAAGTACGCATCCTCACATCGCCCACGTCCGTCATCCGCTCGTCCAACAGCGATACCCCCATGTCCTCCGGCAAGGACATGCGTGTTCTCAAGCGATCGTACCGGCTTCTGCGCCAGGGAGTTCAGCGGAACCCCTGAACTGCGCATTTTGACGATTCTCCCACGTATTCTTCTTCTTATGTATTATTATACATATAATATTATGTATACATTTTCATAGAATAATGCTATGATTTCTACATGCAATCGATGTTTCCGACCATTTCGATGTCCGATCTCCAGCGCAATGCCAAAGCGGCTATTGCGAAGATTGAGGACTACGCCGTGATTCAAAGCCACGGGCATGACCGTGCGTTGCTGCTGACGCCGGAGTTGGGTCGCCTCTTGATTGAGTCAGGGATGCTGGCGGTACTCAAGGAACAGAATCAGAAACGAAAGACGGGGACACAGGTGGAGCCGGGGATGCAGGAGGAATTGAGCGGCATCATCGGGAACGTCCT
>CAYMAT010000009.1:0-18410 GCA_964388495.1 uncultured Candidatus Peribacteria bacterium | reverse complement strand
ACCCCACGCTCGATATCTGCCGGCAGCTGCTCTTCCCGCTCATCCGGGAGAACATGACCAACCTGGAACCCGCTCCCATCTATGAGGAACAGGCGCAGGGTTTGGAAAAACTGCGTTCCACTCTCGCCCTTGCGGCGTGGGACACGTATCCGGACCTCTTGAGCAAGGCTGCCTACGTCTTCTGTTCCATCATCGACGGACACCCCTTCAGTAACGGCAACAAACGCCTGGCCGTGGCGGTCCTCACATACGTATTGGTGGTGAACGGCGAACGCATCAGCGCGCCCAGCATGCAGGCCGTGCAGGAGGAGCTTCGCCGCTTTTTCCCGGCACTCGCATGGGAGGATGTGCATTCGTTCAAGCATCCGCACGAGTACTTCTTCTACCATCTGGCACTGGTCATCGCGGACCGGGCGCAGAAGGGGCAGATGACATTCCAGCAGGAACAGAAGGCTGTGCGGGAATTGCTGACATTCATCACGGCTCGGTAGCGAAACGCCTCAGGACAACGGCTTCTTCAGCATCAGCTGAGTCAGGACATCCTGTACTTTCATGTTCGCCATTTCCTTTTTCGTGAAGTATTTCTCAATAAGCTTTGTCCATTTTGACGGAAGGTCGTTCACGGAGTCCGTGGGGTGGATACCATCGGTGGTACGCAAGTAGTACTCCAACTTCAGGGGATTTCTGCATTCTCTTTCCATCTCGCGCGCTGCATCTTGATCTTTAGACGTGATTACCTCCGCTTGCGGGCGTGCCGGTCCTTTGAGGATATCCGGCATGGGCGGGGGTACAAACGCGGGCTGGGCCGGGGTCTCCGTGCGCGGAGCGGGGTCCGCCTTGGGTTTGGCCTTGGCGGTCACCACAGGCGCGGGGGCGGGCTTGGTCCATTGCCGGACTTCTTGGGGGTTGGGGGCCTTCCTGTGCTCGGCAACCCGGCCGCCCTGATTGCGGGAAATCTGCTGCTTCACATACGTCTGCAAATCCATGAGATTTTTTCCGTGCACAAATTCCTTCGCTACTTTTTTATCTAATGCAGGATTCGCATCCTGCAGGATCTTCATCATCCTTCCGCGGAAATACGCTATCTGCTTCTCCGTTCCCGCCTGCAGCTCCTCCAGGAACTCCGGCAGTGTGGGTACGGCATTTCTCTCGTCTCTTTCCTGCTGCCGATTTTCCTTCTGCTGAACCTTCCTGTAACGAGCCTGATCAGCGGCC
Source organism: uncultured Candidatus Peribacteria bacterium (assembly GCA_964388495.1). Taxonomy (GTDB): domain Bacteria; phylum Patescibacteriota; class Gracilibacteria; order Peribacterales; family Peribacteraceae; genus CAYMAT01. Next base: position 17,195 of record CAYMAT010000009.1, on the reverse strand, counting down.
TTCCCCACCCTCGGTGCGCCAAAGAACGCCTTGGGTTTGGGGGTACCGTGGTATCCCGTGGAAGGATTTTCGCCGGGAGTATTGCGTCCTTTGGACATAGAAAGGGAAGGGATTTAATAGTTATTATAAAACATTTATTATATTATTGCAAGTACAAGATTTTTCGCTTCCATAAGCGGAAAACTAGCGTCCATGAGCAATGTAAAACCACAAAAAACATGCTTCGTCTACTGCCGCTTTGAAGCGGCCTTTTGTACTGTATGCGCATCTTTCTCCCCTTCCTCGTTTTATGAAAAGCAAAATCCTCTTCTGGGTCCCCCACGTTCTGCTCCTCCTCTTTATGGTGGGCTCCGGCATCATGTATTTCCTCAATACTGAGGAAGTCGCCAAGGTTTTTGTACAGCTTGGGTACCCGGTCTACACCATGTACTTCAACGCCACGGCCAAAATCCTGGGTGGAATCGCCATCGTCTGGCCGGGCTTCCCCCGCTTCCTCAAGGAGTGGGCATACGCCGGTTACCTCTACATCATTCTGCTTGCAACGCAGGCAACCTACATGGTTATGCCTCAAAACGTATGGATGATGGGTATCTTCCTGGCGATCTTCGCCTGGGCATACTACGAGTTCCACAAGAAAGTCCGCCGCGCGTAATTTTTTCCACCTCTCCGCATGGCGACCCTGACCAAACTATTGGCAAAGACCACCAAGGTGGTGGTAACCACGGGCATTACCGTGGGGGTCGCCGGCGGGGCGATGTTCGCGGCACAGGAACCTGTCACCAAAGCCTCGTGCGATGCGTTGGATAAGGCATCGGAACAACTGGATGCCGACCACTGCATTAAGGCCGTGGCCATCAAGTTGCAGAATGAGAAGATGTGCAACGACATCAAGGGCGAGCGCTTTTCCGCGGAAATCGACGGCAAAAAAGTGCAGCTGGAAAACCCGCCCAAGATGGAATGCATCACACAAATCGCGGCGGATACCAACAACCCCTCCCTCTGCGATCAGGTAGAAGGAGTGTTGGTGGCAAACACGAAAATCGACTGTTTGTACCGCGTGGCTAGCCAAAACAGGAACCCCGCCGCCTGTGCCGCCATTGGGAACGATCACCAGAGCCGCGCCGGAAACAGCATGGATGTAAAAGGTTGTGTGGCGATGGTGGCACGGATGCCCAATGCCAATGGCACGGCGCCTGCCACACCCACTCCCTCCGCGGATGAGGAGCAAAAGGATCGCTGCATGGCACTGGGCGGCAACGGCTACAACGCACAGAGCAAGCAGTGCACCTGCCCCGCGGGAGCAGAGCTGCAGGGCACCGGCGATGCGGCCTTTTGCGGCTGCGAAGTGAAGCCCACAGGCGTGCTGCACGCACTCTTTGGCGTTGGAAAATCTCGCTGGCACCGTCTGCGCCCAGGCGAGGAATGCGGGTGGTGGACGGGACTTGGAGGCATGGGCCAAGGCTTAAACCAGAACAAGCGCGCGTGCTACGCGGGAGGCGGCAAAGGATTTGAGGACAGCGAAGGCACCTGCACCTGCCCCAGCGGCGCGCAGTGGGATGAGAAGGAAAAGCTCTGCCGCTGCGGCAATGGCGACAAGCTGAAGGAAGGAGGTTTCTGTTCCTCACAGGACTAATGGTGCTCCTGGTGGTTGCGGGCCTGCTGCTGATGGGCGCCCTGGGCGCGTGGTGGTTGTTTCTCTGCAAGCGTCACCGTTCCCGCAGACTCACGGTTCCGTTCCTTTTGGCGGGTTTTGCCGGCATGGCCGCACTCAACTTCTGCGGGCTGTACCTCATTGCGTTGGGATCCCTGGCGCATTCGTATATTCCCTCGCAATGGGAAATGCGGATGGATGACGCGGCAGCGATGCTCTTTGCAACAGCCTTGCCACTGTCCGCATTGGGATTTCTGACGGCGTTTTGGGTACTCTGTGTACGTGCAGTCCGTTTTCTCCGCAGCCATCCGGCGTAGCGCCATATTCGCACTGATTCTCACGGCGGTGGGGCTTCTTGTGGCACCCTTGCTGATTGTCTTTGCTTTTGACGATCCACAGGCGACGTGGGGTCCCGTGATCAGAATGCTGGGGATGTTCTACGCCTTGTACGTCTTTATTCCTTGGTTTCTAATCGCCCTGGCCTTCAACCTTTTGTACCTCAGGCGCAGACGTCCGTAACACAAAAACGGCACCGCGTGAGCAGTGCCGCCTTGTGCAATCCGTTATGCCAAAGGTGTAACCGGGCGCGGGGCCGTTGCCCTGGGCGTGACGGGTTTGGGTGTGGGTGTTTGCGACTCCGGCATGCGCGGCACGGGCTTCAGAGGCTTTGCTCCTACGGGACCGGGATTTTGTGCTTCTGGCGGCTGCGTGTTGGGCACGCGCCTGGTGGCATCCGCGTTCTGCACGGGTACGCGATGGCGCAGGATTTTCTGGATGATGGTGCGTGTGAAGATGATTCTCTGCGTCACCACGCGCGTGGAGACTTCCGGGCTCTCATGCAGCCATTCATGGCCGTAGAGCGAAGGGTGGTGGTCATGCAGCTCGGTGATGTGATGCAGTGCCATCCTGCCGCGAGAGGCGTTCATGAGGTCCTGCAGCTTGATGACCGTGAGCGGCGTGCCGCGCTCGGGAGTGCGGGGCACAGAAGGAGTATTGCGGCCGTTGATGTCTGCTTCGTGTTCGTGCGGGAGAGTGTTGATGCCCATAAAAAAATGAGAAAGTGGGAAGTAAGAAGAAAGAACGAGAAAGAACAGAATGAACAACACAAGAAATACCCCCGCGGCTCGCGCAGGAGCGTGGGGTGAGGAGGCAAAGTGGGTGGCGGCTACAGATCCGCGTGGTGATTTTTAATTGCTACGATTTTGGACCGATTTTGGCGAAGTACAACGGACATCGAAAGATCTTACTTTCCATCTTCCCTAAGCCAATTTTTACTTATCGCACTCTTTTACCAGCCTTGTTCCACTCCGTCATCTTCCCCATCTCTATCTCAATCTTGTCCGCCGGGCGCAGCCGCGCAATCTGGCTGCGCGTGAGGATGGGATAGTGCTTCACCTTGTCCAAGTACTCCGGGATCTCCCACAGCTCTTCCTCCGTGGTCATCCAGTTCTTTTTGTCGAATCTGGACAGATCCACAGGATCACTAAACGACCGGAGCGTTTTGCTGCCATCGTCCAAGAAGTACTCATGAAAAAAGCTCATGCAGAGCTCGCGGATGCTCTGGTACACCGGCTCGCGGTACCGCAGCACGCCATGGTTGGTCTTGGTGATGGCACCCCAGTGCTTATCTACCTGGAACACGGTGATGACATGATCAAAGTCATACGGCGTGGATTTGAGGTCCACAAGGAGCGGCGGGAACCCATGGTGACGGAGGATTGCTGCTGCAAGCATGGCACCTTCCATACACTGCGCCTTGTTCTCCCGCAGCACGCGGAGGGGCGAGAGCAGCGTTGCGGGGCCAATCTGGAAGTTGGCAGGAATAGTATTGAGAAAATCCTGCACCTTGCGTGGGGAGTTGAGGGAGCGGATGAGGCGGAGGTGGGATTTATCAAATTTTTTCATCTAAGTTTGACATTATAAAGGTGTACGATAATACACCTAATCACTTTTTTTGTAATTAAGCAGCAATAATTCCTGGTGCTAGTCATGATTTTTGGAGATACTTGGATCCACGATATGTTCCGTTTCATCGATCTGTTTGCAGGCATCGGAGGGATAAGAATTGCTTTTGAAAATGCCGGGGGAAAATGTGTCTTCTCCTCTGAATGGAACAAATATGCATGTAAAACTTATAAAGAAAATTTCGGAGAGCTTCCCGCAGGAGATATAACTAAAATAAGAGCAGAAGACATTCCTCAATTTGATGTTCTCTGCGCGGGTTTCCCCTGTCAGCCTTTCTCAATCGCAGGTGTTTCCAAAAAAAAGAGCTTGGGAAGAAAGCACGGCTTTGAAGACAAAGACCAAGGAAACTTGTTTTTCGAAATAATAAGAATCGCAAAACACCATCAGCCTGCCGTTATATATTTGGAAAACGTCAAAAATCTGATGTCACATGACAGAGGCAACACATTTCAGATAATCAAAGCTGCCCTGGAAAATCTTGACTATCATATCGATTACAGCGTGTTTGACGCGGCAAATTTTGTCCCACAGCATCGCGAGCGCACGGTTATTGTGGCATGCAAGACGCATAAGATCTCTCTTCCTTCAGAACTTCCTGATTCTGGAATGAAAGTAAGGGATATTTTGGAAAAAAGAGTCGATACAAAATATGTCTTGTCCGACAAGCTTTGGGGGTTTCTCCAAGGTTATGCAAAAAAACACAAAGAAAAAGGAAACGGTTTCGGTTTCGGCATGGCTGACCTCAATGGTGTGACACGCACTCTTTCCGCGCGTTACTACAAAGACGGCAGTGAAATCCTGATTCCCGTTAAAAACAGCAATCCACGTCGGCTTACACCTCGTGAATGCGCACGTTTGCAGGGCTATCCCGATTCATTCAAGATTCCTGTTTCCGATACTCAAGCCTACAAGCAATTTGGCAATTCGGTTTGCGTACCCCTGATGTCTTTCTTGGCTGAGCATGTAATCCAAAATTCCGGTCTGTTTTCTTCTAAAAGAAGAACCTCGAAGAAAATGCGTATAATCGCCAATCCTGTGCTCGCCTGAAATAAACGGTTATTTAAGCTAGACTGCCTCCAATGGGCAGTCTTTCCCGACACTTTTCTGGCGTTGCCGCAAAGTATTTGACTGTTGTTGAGACAGATCCTGAAAGATCACATCAGCATGAATTTCAGGGCATTAAATCTCTGAGGAAACTTCTCGGTGAACAGAAAAAACCTAAAACTTATGACACGGAATTCTTGTATCTGACCGATGACCCAGATGATATCGAACGGGCAAATGGATTTTTAACCTGGAGTGACGTAAGGCGCGATGATCCAAACCGATCAGCCGAATATCATCTCTATTATTCAAATTCGGCTGTTACTGAAAATCTGAAGGCAGGCGATCTCGCAGTTTTCTGCAAAAAGAAAGACGGGAACCTAATGTTTATTGCTGCCGAGAAAGATTCAGCATCGGCACAGCAGCTTAAGGTGCTCTTTGGTCTCGATGAAAAATTATTGCAGAAAGAAGAATACAAAGATGTAAGTGAAGACACTCGCCCTTCAAGTTTTGCCGAAAAGCTTATTTTGGAGATTTTGGGCATTCAGGCAATCCGACCTGCAGATGAATTCTTGAATGAAATGCTTAGCAGATTTGATAACAAGCTTCCAACAACTGGAGAATTCTCATCTTTCGCACGTGAGAAGTCCGGTAATACAGAAGGTAAAACCTCGGATGAAATACTGGTCACATGGATTAGCAGAGAAGAAGAACTTTTCCGTTCTTTTGAGAGACATATTGTCAGCAAACGCCTGAAAAAAGGATTTGGAGAAGATAATTCGGATGTAGACGCATTTGTGGATTTTTCTTTAAGTGTTCACAATCGCAGGAAATCGAGAATGGGAAAGGCGCTAGAAAACCATCTGGAATTTCTCTTTGAGTCCGTTCGTCTAAAATTTAAAAGAAACGGTAAAACTGAGCAAAAAAAGCGTCCGGACTTTCTTTTCCCCGGGGAATCGCAATACAAATCAGAGAATTTCCCAGCAGAAAAACTGATCATGTTAGGTGCAAAATCCACGTGCAAAGACCGCTGGAGACAGGTTCTAAGTGAAGCATCTCGCATAAAAAACAAACATCTCTTCACACTTGAGCCAGGCATATCTACTGCCCAGACGGAGGAAATGAAGGAAGCCCTTCTGCAGCTGGTAGTCCCGCAGGAAATTCAGAATACCTACACAAGTGCCCAGAAAAACTGGCTCATGAGCCTTGAGGAATTTATTGCTTTTGCGAAAGAGAAACAGCGTTGAGAGCCTTTTTGACTTTCAGCATCACTTTTTCAGGGCTTTTCCTCAATTGATGCTCCCAAAAGCGTAACACTTTTATTTTCTGCCTTCTAAGTTCGGCATTCACGCGAATGTCTCTTTCAGAATTCTGCAGAAATTTCTTTTTCCAGAATCGAGAATTGGTTTTTGGTGAAATTCCACATTTTGGGCAGCCATGCCAGAAGCAGCCATCCACAAATATCGCTATTTTCTTTGTCCCGAAATACACATCGGGTTTTCCCCTGATTTTCCTATGAAGCCTGTAGCCACGGCCTCCTGCTGCCCATACAAGTTTTCGTAGTAGGATTTCAGGTTTTGTGTTCTTCGATCTGATCTGGGACATGCAGTAACTGCGCTGTTTTTTCGTCATCGTATCCACGAATTAATTCTCTTAGGTTTTATCTGTTCAAACAAGAAATATTTTTGATTTATTTGACATCTCTTTGGCTTCCTCCTATCATTCAACCAAATGGTTGAACATCTTCTCGATCCTCTGGATCTCATCTTCGGCTCCCTGGCCCACCCCATTCGCCGCGGGATCCTGCGCCAGCTGATGAAAAAGGAGATGCGCATTAGCGATATTGCAAAGCCCTACAAGATGACGTTTGCGGGCATCAGTAAGCACTTGGGCGTACTGGAGAAGGCCAAACTGATCCAGAAGCGCCGCGAGGGGAAGGAGCAAATTGTGCAGCTCTCCCCTACCGCGTTTAAAGACGCCGCGCAGTACCTGAAGGAATACGAGAGATTCTGGAACGCACGCTTTGATGCGCTGGAGAAATATTTAAACGAAACGGCGTAACCGCTGCTCTTTTTATTCGTCTGCTATATGGCGAAGTGTCATCCTGAGCGGAGTCGAAGGAGACACAAGCCTGACATTCCTCGACTCCGCTCGGCATGACAAGCTATCCACTTTCAACTTTCAGTTTTCCACTTATCTCTATGCTCTGGACCATTCTCCTCGTCATCGTCGCCGTCATTGCCATTGTCCTGGTCATCGCGGCGATGAAGCCCAAAGACTTCCGCTACCAGCGGACCGTCACCATCAACGCCCCGGCGTCCGCCGTGTACCCGCACGTGAACGACTTCCACAAATGGGAGCCGTGGTCCCCGTGGGAGAAGGTGGATCCCAACGTGAAGCGCACGTTTGAAGGCCCAAACGAGGGCACGGGCGCGTCCTATGCCTGGGAAGGGAACAGGGCGGTGGGAGCGGGCAAAATGACGATGATTGAGAACAAGCCGAGCGAACTGATCCGCTTCAAGATGGAATTTCTGAAGCCCTTCAAGGCCACCAACGAGGGCTCGTTCATCTTTGTGCAGAACGGCAACCAGACCGTGGTGACGCAGAGCATGTACGGCTGCAATTCGCTCATGGGCAAAGTGATGGGACTCTTCATGAACATGGACAAGATGATCGGCACGCAGTTTGAAAAAGGCCTGGTTGATCTTAAGACCATTGTGGAGTCACAGTAACTATTTAGAGCCCCTCTCTTTGCAATCGCCTCATGCGTTCTACCGCTTCATTGCTCACCGACTTGCGCTCCGCAGAACCCAGCACGTGTGCAAGGGAGTTGAACGCCATGGCGGCAATGTCCCCTGCCGTAAAGTCCCCGGTGATATTCGGGTGCTGTTCATCCGCTGCAATCTTTGCCTCTTCGCTAAAGCCAGTGTCCTCCAGTTTTTGGAGTAACGGCTGTGCGTCCTCCAAAGTATGGATGCCGATCCGCGCCAGTGCCATCCGGGCTCGATTCACATCAATCTCCTCCAGCTCCACCCAGTATTTTTGCTTTGGGTCACTGGAGCGAAGGCTGCCCATAAACTTGCCGAGTTCATTGATGCCAAAATTCTTCATGAAATGAAAAAGGCGCTTATTATTATCATCTTTCCGTAAAAATGCCATGAATTCCCCTCTTTCCGACCGCCAGATCGTCATCAGCAAAGTTATCAATGCCCCGCGCTCTCGCGTGTGGGAGGCGTTCACGAGCGCCGAACACCTGGAAAAATGATGGGGACCTAACGGCTTTACCATCACCACGGAGAGCTTTGATTTCCGCGTGGGCGGCATGTGGAAGTTCACGATGCACAGCCCCAACCCCCCGGTGCCGGGATCCAATGTTCTGGGCGGGGACTTTGAGGACTACGTGAAATTCACGGACATTGTAGAAGGCGAAAAGATCAGCCACGTGCACGGAGGTGGGGAGGATGTGGAGTTCTTGGCCGACATCACCTTTGCCGACGAAGGAAACGGCAAGACCAAAGTGACGATGACCTCCACCTTTGTCTCCAAAGAGGAGCGCGACCGCGTGGTGAAAGAATATGGCGCGATAGAAGGCGGCGAGCAGACACTCGGAAAACTTGCGGAGTTTGTGGAACAGAGCGGTGTATAGTTACAGGGTTTCATGTTGCTTCCTCAATACTGTTCCCGGATTGGTTGGCCGCATGTTGTCGCAGCATTTTTCACGTTTCTACTGATCATTGGATTATTCTGCTTCCGTGATTATGGAATTCCGTATGACGAGGGAACAATGAGTGCGCTGGGACATGATGCGTATGAATATGTGTTTCACGGCGCTGAGTGGCCGGTAACGCCGGAATGGAGATTCCATGGCACGGTTGTGGAACTGCCTGTGTATGCAGTGCAAAAATTCCTCTGTGATCCCGGTTCAACATGCGGTGTCATTTTCCGTCATGGTGCAGTGTTTCTTATTTTCTTTTTGGGAGTCGTCGCGATGTATTTTTTGGGAAAGAGAGTTTTGAAAAATTCGCAATTGGCTCTGCTTGGGTGCGTGATGCTGGTCATCAGTCCGCGGATATTCGCGCACGCCTTTTACAACTCCCGTGATATCCCAAACATGGCGTTTTTTACCATTGCGATGCTGACGCTGCTGCGTTTTACCGAGCGCCGCACAGTGGGCCGTGCAATCGTGCATGCGCTTGCCTGCGCCCTGGTCCTGGGAATCCGCATGACGGGGACTATCCTTCCTGTTCTCACTTTGATCGTACTGTGTCTGCAGCTTTTTACGGAGAAGGCGACTCTGCCTAAGATGCAACGGGCTGCACTGCTTTTTGTGTTGTACGTCTGTGCCATGGCAGCGACCACCGTTATGGTGTGGCCGTTTTTGTGGTCGCAACCGCTCACGCATTTGATGGATGCGTTCCATTTTATGAGCACGCTTAGCACCTCCACGTTTCTTTTAGGTAAAACATATGCGGTGAATCCGTGGTTCTACATCCCCGTGTGGATTGTGATTACCACTCCTTTGATATATACGCTCTTGTTCCTTACGGGGTGTATCGCAGCAGTGCTTTCTCTTCGAGAAACTGCCCAAAGCAGGATTCCACTTGTTGCAGCACTTCTCTGGTTTTTTGCGCCCATTACGGCGGTTATAGGCACGCATGCGCAGGTATATCAGGAATGGCGACATGTGTTTTTTGTGTATCCGGGGTTTCTTCTGATTGCGCTTATTGGGCTGCAATTTCTTCTGAAGCAGAAAATATGGATGCGAAGAATTGTTATGACACTGCTGGGAGCCCAGATTGTACTGACAGGATTCTGGATGTTGCGCAATCATCCGTTTGAACACTCATATTTTATTTTTCCTGGCAGCGTTACTGCAGGGAACTTTGAAATGGATTATTGGGGATTATCGTATAAACAGGCTGTGGAATTCATCATTAATTCGGATGAACGTAATCCTATTTCGTATTACGCCGATTCCAATCTTGCGGGTATAGACCAGTCTGTATTTTTTCCAGAAGAAAAAGGTCGTGTGTACCCCATCACTACGCCAGATCTTGCAATGTATGTCATTGAGCATTACAGGCCAGACCGTCCAATTTCGCAAAATGACGATCGTCCGGTTGTATACTCCACGAGTGTGGATGGAATCCCGATCTTCACTATTTACAAAGGAACATTTAATCCGAATGCAATGAATACGCAGCAAGAGAAATAGAATTTTTGCGTCAAAGAATTATTCTCCCCCGCTCCCCATGCAGAATTACTCCTGGTACGCAAAGCTCAAGAAGCCCCAGTGGGCGCCGCCTGCCTGGCTCTTTGGTCCGGTATGGACCGTACTGTATATCCTGATCGGCATTTCTTTTGGAGGTGTTGCCGTGCTGGCATCACGCGGAGCGGTACCCCTGATCTTCACCATTCCCTTTGTACTCAATTTGATCTTCAACGTGAGCTTCACGCCTTTGCAGTTTGGCCTCAAGAATAACCTGCTGGCAGCGGTGGATGTGCTTCTGGTGTGGGGAACGCTGCTGTGGGCGATGGTGTGGATCTTCCCGTATGCACCGTGGGTCACGTACATGCAAATCCCGTACATCCTGTGGGTGAGTTTTGCCACCGTGCTGCAGCTGACGGTCACGTGGATGAATCGTCGCGCATAATGTAGGCTTCTCCCTAATCCTCCCCTCTCCCCCATGAAAATCCTGAACATCGTCATGCGCATCCTTCTGGGACTTCTCCTGGTCACGCCCATCCTTGGGGCAACCGGAGTGTTCCCCGCCCCCACCGCAGATCTCTACACGCCCACCGGCTGGGCATTCATGAGCGCACTGATGGCCAGCGGATACATCATGCCTCTTCTGGGAATCCTCTGCGCCATGTGCGTGGTGCTCATCGCCATGAACAAGACTGCGCTCGCAGCCATCCTTCTTGCACCCATGACCGTGAACGTCATCTGCTTTCACGCATTTGTGGATACGGGACTAGTGAGCCCCTCCGCAATCATGGGTGTGCTCCTCTTGATCCTCAACGCCTATTTCCTCTGGGTGAACCGGATGAAATACAAGGCGCTGTGGTGAGAGACGTTAATCGTGGCGCTGGTCGATCATGTCGATTACTTCGCTGTGCGTCAGCTCTGAGACGGGCTGCACCTTGCTGGCGAGCAGTGCGCCGTCTTTTTGCATTCTCTCGCGCAGGTTTTCGGATGTGACAGGCAGGTCGTAGCGGATATCGAGCTTGTTCATGGGGAGAAGGGAGAAATTTGCGATACACTAAAGTGTTACCTGCCATGGTCAAATTTCCTGGACATGACGAGTCACCATTGGCTTACGCTAGCCGTATAAATCTTTCGGGGCACCTGCTATCCTCTATCAAATGTCCAAGGTTTCCGCAGCCAGGCCCCAGACCGTCAAAGTGCACGATAAAATGCAGACGGCCACGTATGTGCTCACAGAGCCCATGGGCAAGAATTTTGATCCGCGCTTTCAGCCGCAACTGACGCCCAAGGAAATGCTGGCACTGGGAGTGTTTGGCGGAAAATACATGACCGACTGCGGAAAAGAATTCCCGGATGACTGGTACCAGAATGCGAAGCTTTCACCCGAAAAGAAAAATCCCAAGCTGAATTTCTTTGGTATCAATGCCAGTCAGCCGCTGAGCGTATGGCGGCAGAAGGGATGGATTCACCCCGCCGACCCCCGCGGTTGGTTCCAGTGGTACTGCAGGTACTACATGGGGCGCAGGATGCCGGAGGAAGATGAAAGACAAATCAAGCGGTGGCTTGCGATCAAGCGTCACGTCACGCAGGTGATCCGCAATTGCCACAAAGGAGATTTGGGCTGCAGACGACGGCAACGCCAGGCGCTCCTGCACTGGGCGTATGACAGCAGGAAGATGTGACTAACGGCATTTTTGAATGATTGACTTTTTAATAAAAAAGTATTAAATATTATTAGTTGTCAGTTCTTTTCCATTATCGGACGAGTGTCTGTATTGACTGGAAAAGACGCAGATAGAGAGGTGATTTGTGAACGATGTTTTTCTGGAGTTGCTTCCGGTTTTGGTGGTCGGTTACGGCAAGATGGGAAAGCTCTATGTGGAGCATCTCATCAAAGCCGGCATTTCTGCCGACCACATCATTGTGGTCGATACGAGGAATGACCGAATTACGGAGTTGGCGCAGAGCAATCCGGAAGCGATTGCGACAAACACGCTGGAACACGCTTTGCGTCAAAATCCAAAAACCGCGCTGGTGCTGACCAACAGCCCCACGCATCTGGACATCCTCCAGAAGCTCTTGGGCACAAGCGTAAAGAACGTGTTCTGCGAAAAGCCCACCGCCCTGGCATCACAAGTGCACGAACTGCAGGCGCTGAAAGGAAAATTTGAGACCTTCGCCACGGGTTTCATCATCAATTTCAGTGCGGCACTGGAAGCACTGATCGCGTTCATGCGCGAGAAAGGCGTGCACGTCCTGCAGGGAAGCGGGCGTTGGCAAAAGGACCGGACCAACGACCGCAGGCCCACAGGCGGTGACGTTGAAGATGAGCTGATCCACGCGGCCGAGGCCCTGATAATGCTGGTGCGCAACGGCGAAAGCCTTGAGCTTCCCACCGACGTGCACTCCGCGTACATCGGACATCAGCTGTACGTGGACGAAGCGATACAAAGGAAGGCGCAAGCGGAAGATCCGTCTTTTGAATTGCGCCCTCCGTCCAATGCCATAGTGGTGTTGCGCACGTACCCCAACGAAGGCAGACAACCAGTGGACCTATACCTGCAAAGCTCCTTTATGGGTTTCAGACAGGATCGACGCATTGAAGTATTGCTGGCGGGGCACGAGCCCCGGGCGACTTTCAAGGCAGAGATCGTGTTTGATACTCCGGAAGGGGACGTTCTTTCCACAGCGGCAATGGGAAGCGATGATTATAAGTGCCGAGTATTCCCTTCCAAGGAAAAACTCGGACACATGATCATGGCATTCCTGAGCGCCGCGGCCGGAAAAGCGCGCGACCCTCGCCTGACGGATTTTGATGCGTCGGTATCAGCGGTAAGCCTTACGGCTGACATCCACCGTCACGCACACTGACAACCCCGCCCCTTCTACCGACAGGTACAAGGGGCGCTTTTATGATGCTTACGCTTTCACAAACTTCAGAGACACGGAGTTGAGGCAGTAGCGCTTGCCCGTGGGGGGCGGGCCATCGTCAAACACATGACCCAGGTGCGCATCGCACCGCGCACAGAGGATTTCCGTGCGGCGCATGAAGTGGCTGTTGTCCGGCTTTTCGTCCACGTGGCCTTCGATTGCCTGATAGAAACTGGGCCAGCCGGTGCCGGAATCGAACTTCTTGGTGGAATCGAATATCGGCAGGTCACAGCAGACGCATGTGTACATGCCCTTCTCCTTGTTATTGAGGAGCAGGCCGCAAAACGGCGGCTCCGTCCCCTTCCCCCGCGCCACTTCATATTCCTGGGGTGTGAGCTGTGCCTTCCACTCGGCATCGGTTTTGATAATTTTGACGATTTTTTCCATAGCAAAAGTATAGATCAAAAGCCCAAGTAATTGTTGAAGAAAGGCAAGAAATGCACAATACTACATATCTGCTTTTTGGAACCAAGGGCCCTTCGCTTCGCTCAGTTTCTCTGGGCCCTTCGGCTCGTCCCTCGGGACTCGCTCAGGACCCAGTATCTTCGGCCTCGCACGTCGTCCTAACGGACTCGTGCTCAGCGCGAATTCAACTGGGGATGACAGGCTTCGACAGCGTGATTCTGGTTCGCGCTTTCCACTGTTCGGGATGGCAACGGTTCCCGTTACCCACATGTTGCAACCTATAAGTGCTAGAAAATCTAACACTGCTGCTGTCACGGGCGTCCGCTTTGCATCTCTGATGCCGAGCTTCGCTCTTGCTGCATAAGTTTCCCTTTTTGGAAACACGTCACTCCGCCCATTCTCGCGTAAGCGGAAATGACGTTATCAGCGAGACGGCTCCGTAGCTGATGCCGGACGGAGACGAATTTAGGCATCATCACCCGCTCCTCTCTCTGTTCTTCTCTGACGGATGCGGGACATGAGAAGAACATGACAGTACTGGGACACGAATTACACGTTGGACCCGGGTTCAATTCCCGGCATCTCCACCAAATTTGATCTACTGAACCCTAAGCAGGCCCATCATGCCGCTGCCAAGATGTTCAGCGATATGGCAATGGAACATCCAATCACCAGGGTTTGATGCGTCAAGAAGGATATCCACTGTATGACCGGCAGGGACCAGCACCGTGTCTTTCCAGACAAGATCGGTATTTTTCACTCCATTATCGGAAAGCACGAGGAATCGCTGCCCGTGGAAGTGAATCGGGTGCTGCATGGGATGAGGAGAGTCTTTTTTATTGATGATACGGATTTTGACCTTGTCACCGACCTTTGCCGTATACACCAGCTGGTCGTTTGCCGCCCTGGTTTCTTGGTCAATCAGTTTCCATTTCATCATGGAATTCATCCCCGGCATGTCCATGCCCGTCGTATCCTCCCATTCGATTCCGTCAGGGGAAGGCTCTTGCGCCATCATGCCGCGTCCGCCCATAGCACCGCCCATCATGCTCATATCAAGGATGAGCGTATGATCCGGAGCTTTATCAAATACAGAACGGAAGGGATCCATTGAACGGACAACATCATTGTTCTTTCTCAGAACATCAAATGCCTTGTTTGCCTTGTACACGCCGCCGTTCACGTTGATCAACAACACGTTTGTGGGATCCTGCGGCGGTCCCGCAACAACGAGCGGAACTGCTTTGGAGGCTGCGCTGCCGCTGTTTACCTCATCGTCGGTGAATTCGACATCGACAATGAGCCTTTCGGACGGACTCAGATTCACGGATTCCACAAACTGCTCCTGCTCATACCGTCCGCTGTCCCCTCCCGCCAGTTTCATGCGCCCCTGTGGCGGGGCAATGACACGGTACGTTCTGGTATTAGAAGCATTCACGATGTAGTAGCGGTGCACCGAACCCAGACCCACGTCGAACATGGCATTCTCTTTTCCATTCACAAGGAACGTGTTGCCAAAGCGCCCCATAAGCGTGTGGTCCGGTTGTTCAGCCCCATAGGGAACAAGATCCTTATTTCCGTCCAGCAGGAGATCATTGATAAACACGACTTGCTCATCATCAACCGGTGCGTACGCAGTTGTTGCGGAGGGCAGCACGAGAATCCCCCCATACAGGCCCAATGGCTGCTGCATGTCCTCCCTGACGTGCGTGTGATACCAGTAGATGCCTTCGTCCGGGACTTTGATCGTGTAGGTAAAACTGTCCCCGGGCTGGATTTCCTCCTGTGTGATGCCCACAGCCCCGTCATTCGCATTGTTGAGACGCAGTCCGTGCCAATGGACGGAGGTGGGAACATCGATGTCATTTTTGACCTGGACGGTAAATGTTGAACCCTGTTTTACCCGGAGCAACGGTCCCGGAATCTGGCCGTTGTACCCATACATCGCAACATCTTTGCCGCTTATCTTTTTGCGCACGAGTGTTGGCGTGAAAGTAACAGTCTGTCCATCCTGGATATCCATAGTTTCCGTTGATCGCACTTCCGGCAGGGAAGAAACTTCCTTTTCTCCTGCCAGCAGCGACACTTGCGTATCCGTACGGTCATGCATCATCCCCGTCTCACCCTGCATCATTCCCCCGTTGCCGGAAGAAACCGAAGTGCATGCTGTGAGCAGTACGCCGATGATGAGAAGGGCAAAGCGCTTCATATGCGGATGCGGGCAAAGAAGATAAAAAAGAACGTAAATCCAATAACCATGACGACGGGTGCAATATCCGATATCCAGTTTCTGCGCCGGGGATCAAATCCCCTGAGCAGAAGTGAATTGCTCACAACGGAAACGGAGCTGAACGCCATGGCCAAACCTGCAAGCTCTGGGCGAAGCACAATGCCGAAACCCATGAAGAGCCGTGCGGCAATGGGTATACCGATGACATTATAGAACAACGCGAAGAACAGGTTTTGTTTGATTTTGCTCACGGTGGCACGGCTCAGCTTTATTGCAGTCGTCACATCCATCGAATCGTTTCTCACCAGCACAATACCGCCTGTTTCAATCGCAATGTCCGTGCCGTTGCCCATCGCAATGCCAAGTTCTGCCTGCGCGAGGGCCGGGCTGTCATTGATGCCGTCCCCCACCATGGCGACTTTTCTGCCGTGAGCTTGCAGCTTCTTGATCTCGCTTGCCTTCTCCTCCGGGAGCACCTCTGCAAGGACATTGGTGA
Source organism: uncultured Candidatus Peribacteria bacterium (assembly GCA_964388495.1). GTDB lineage: Bacteria > Patescibacteriota > Gracilibacteria > Peribacterales > Peribacteraceae > CAYMAT01. The sequence continues at coordinate 1,264 of CAYMAT010000009.1, read as the reverse complement.
TCCCCACTTTTGCGGCAATTGCCTGCGCCGTGCGGCGGTTATCACCTGTGATCATGTAGACCTCGATGCCCATTCTTTTCAATTCCTCAATAGCTTCATTCGAGGTGTCTTTCACCGTATCAGCGACGGCGACAATGCCGAGTATCTTTGCCGCATCGGCAAGCAGCATCGCTGTTTTTCCGGCATCTTCAAGTTGCACGAGGGTGCGCTCCGTATCTCCAAGGGAGACGCCTTCGCGTTCCATGAGCTTGCGGTTTCCCAGGAAATATTTCTTTCCGCTCATCAATCCTTCGATACCCTGACCCGGGATAGCCTTGAAACCGTCGGATGACGCGAGTGAAAGGCCTTTTGTCTTTGCATATTCAACGATGCTCTCCGCAAGAGGATGTTCCGATCCCTGTTCCAAACTTGCTGCAATCTGCAGCACATCGTTGTCATCGCCTTCAAGAGCGATGATATCTGTCACTTCGGGCTTGCCCTTGGTGAGCGTGCCCGTTTTGTCGAAGACGATGGCATTGATCTTCTTTGCCGCTTCCAATGGTTCACCGCCTCGTATCAGTATGCCGTGTTCAGCCCCCTTGCCCGTTGCAACCATGATGCCTGTTGGTGTTGCGAGGCCAAGGGCACACGGACAGGCAATGACGAGCACGGAAACACCAGCAAGCAGCGCGAATGTGACACTTTCACCGGCCAAGAGCCATCCAATAAGCGTGAGGATCGCGATAACTATAACCGCAGGAACAAACCACGAAGACACCCAGTCGGCAAAGTCCTGAATAGGCGCCTTTGATCCCTGCGCCTCCTCCACAAAACGAATAATGCGAGCAAGTGCAGTTTCACTGCCCACTTTCTCGGCCTTGAACTCTATGGAGCCGTTTCCGTTCATTGTCGCTCCAAAGACGTGATCACCCTCTTTCTTTTCCACGGGGATGCTTTCACCGGTGAGCATGGATTCATCAATGGAGGTCAGTCCTTTCAGGATGACTCCATCAACGGGGATTTTTTCACCTGGACGCACCACGACAATGTCTCCTGCCTTCATGTCCTCAATCGGCACATCTATCGCTTTGCCATCACGAAGCACTCTCGCTGTTTTTGCCTGGAGGCTCATCAGTTTTTGAATGGCTTCCGATGTTCTTCCCTTTGCTCGCGATTCCATCCATTTGCAGAGCAAAACAAAACTGAGCAGGAAAGCGGCTACCTCAAAATACAGGTCATGCACTAATCCAAAGAGATAACCCGATACCAAAATGAGCATCAACAG
>CAYMAT010000008.1:19352-35654 GCA_964388495.1 uncultured Candidatus Peribacteria bacterium | reverse complement strand
CCAGCTTGATGTCCGTACCGCGACCGGCCATGTTGGTGGCGATGGTGACGGTCTTGGCCTGACCGGCGTTCTGCACGATTTCCGCTTCCTTCTCGTGCTGCTTGGCGTTGAGCACCTGGTGCGGCACGCCTTCTTTTTCCAGAAGCATGCTCATGACCTCGGACTTTTCAATGGACGTGGTGCCGATCAAAACCGGCTGGCCGCGGTCGTACTTTTCCTTGGCGATCTTGGCCACCGCGCGGAACTTGGCATCTACGGTGCGGTACACGGCATCCGTCTTGTCCTTGCGGATCATGTTCCTGTGCGTGGGGATGGTGATGACACGCAGCTTGTAGATGGATTCGAATTCCTCTTCCTCCGTCTTGGCCGTACCGGTCATACCGGAGAGCTTCCAGTAGAGGCGGAAGTAGTTCTGGAAGGTGATGGTGGCAAACGTGCGACTTTCGCGCTGTACGGTGACTTTTTCCTTTGCCTCAATGGCCTGGTGCAAGCCGTGGCTGTAGCGGCGTCCCGGCATGAGACGACCCGTGAATTCGTCCACGATGATCACCTCTCCGTCTTTGACCACGTAGTCCACGTCGCGCTGATAGATGGCATGTGCGCGGAGCGCCTGCTCAATGTGGTGCACCTCCTGGAAACCCTTATCCGTGTAGATATTGTCGATATTGAGGAGCTCCTCCATTTTCTTGATACCCTCCTCCGTGAGCACCGCCGTGCGCTGCTTCTCGTCCTTGGTGTAGTGCGTGGTCTCCTGCAGGTTGCCCACAAGCTGCGCGTACTGCGCGTACTTGGTGGTGGATTCACCGGCGGGCTGGCTGATGATGAGCGGGGTGCGGGCTTCGTCTACAAGGATGGAGTCGACTTCATCCACGATCGCGTAGTTGAGCCCGCGCTGGACCTGGCGCTCAATACTGGGCGCCATGTTGTCGCGCAGGTAGTCGAACCCGAACTCGTTGTTGGTGCCGTACGTGACATCGGCCTGGTATGCCTCCTTTTTACCTGCGGTGGGCATGCCGTGGTGGACAATACCCACACTGAGACCCAAAGCGTTATAGAGGAGACCCATCCAGGTGGCATCACGGCGGGCCAGGTAATCGTTGACCGTTACCACGTGCACGCCTTTCCCAAGGAGTGCGTTGAGGTACACCGGCAGCGTACAGACAAGCGTCTTTCCCTCACCCGTGCGCATTTCCGCAATACTTCCGCGGTGGAGCGCAGCCCCACCCATGATCTGCACATCAAACGGCACCATGTCCCACGTGAACTCCTGCTTGCCCATGGTGGCCTTGCTTCCCTTGATCAGTTCACAAGCACGGATGGCCACGGCAAAGGCCTCCGGGAGGAAATCATTGAGGACTTTCTGCGGATCGCGGCCTTTCTCGATTTCCACTGCGATGCGCGCTTTGAGCTCCGCGGTCTTGCCGGGGAGCGCCTCCTTTGTGAGCGATTGGATCTCCGGGCGCTTACCAAACTCGCGGACCTGGGTCACCAGCGGACGCAGGCGCTTGAGTTCTTTCACATTGGGATCGCCAAGGAGTTTGTTGAGCGAGTCGAGAAAAGCCATAGAAACACCCTAAAGAAAACGGGGAGTACTCACCATACCCCTCAAATGCCGGTTCTGCCAGGCGCTAAAGGGCTATTTACGCAATGCATCCGCCTCCGGATTCCATACGCCTCCGTAAGCAAAGGCTGAAAGGCGCTCGCCCCACCAGGAGGTCTTTTCCGCAAGCGCCAGACGCGTGCGCAGATCGCCCATCTCCATCTGCACGCCTCTCAGGATTTGCTCTCTCTGCGGATGACCCCAAAGAGCCTCGGCCAGGGAACCGTACGTCTCCACGGCCTGCTGCAGGCACATGCGCGCGGCATCAAGCGGCGACTCTTTCCCTTTTGCAGACTCCGACACGATGAGGGAATTCTTTCCCACTACCCCGCCGTCTTGCGCGTACCGCGGCTCCTCAAAGAAAAGCCTGTGAGCCTTCGTCAAAACTGCGCGGATATCGGCTTCATACTGCCCTGCATCCGGAACCTGCGATTCCCCACGCACAAGCATGTAGGTGGGAGATTGCGGGAGCGAATCGACTTCTGCATCGGAACGGTGTTCAAGCATGTCCAAACTCTACGTCACCACCCCCGGCCGTACCAAGGAAGCAGCGTGGTATTTGGCGAATACGGCAAGTTACTGAGCAAAGATGGCAATACGGCGGAAGGGTCGGCAACCGGCGCGGGGGTAAGACCCAGCTTTGCCACAAACTCCTGATGCTCCTGGATAAGCTCTCCGATCCAGCTCTTCACTAACCTCTTACCACTAACCACTAATCTCTTCTCTAGTTCTTCCAAAGTCATACAGATAGGCTCGATGTCTTTTCCAGACTTCATGAACACATGTGTTTTCTTTGTGGAGTGAAGCCAAATATTTCCACTCTCCGTTTTCAGTTTTTCTCTTTTCTCTATTCTCTTTTCTCTTGCCTCATAAATTTCCCACAACCTCACCTCCGCACTCGGAATTTTGAGCGACCAACTGAGCGCATTGGCCGCTGCCACCCCCACGCGCAGGCTGGTGAATCCGCCCGGGCCCGTGGCGCACGCAATGTGCGTCAGGTTTTTGTATTGCCAACCCGCCTTGCCGATGATCGACTCGATTCTCTTCACCAACTCCGCATCATCAATACGATGATCGACGGTCTCGATCGCGACCGTTTTTTCTTTGGTCACGCAGGCCAGGGTGCCCGCATGGGAAGCCACATCCAGATAGAGGATATTCACGGGAAGAGCTTGGGGGAGAGCCGTTTCCGATGCAAGAGCCGCAAAATCTTGACTCCCCGCTTTTATCACTCAAAATACGCACCTTTCCAAAAAGAATCATGGTTGAATACATCGCCACTCTCCGGCCAGGGATCGATAGCAAAGAGGTGGACAGCATCATCTGGCAGACGATTAGAAAAGTAACCATATCCGTGCGCCAGGCGTCGGCACGACTGGTATGTTCCGTGCCGGCCGGCCCTGCCAAGTACATTGTGCCCGGCGTACAGAAAAGACTGCAGCTGCACGCAGGCACACTGAGGTTTGGCAATGTCATCACAGATGAGACTGCCAAGACAGAATTTGAGGTCATCCTGAACATGGATCCCCCCGATTGGACGTTCGCCCAACAGAAGACCTTCGAATCTCTCAATGTGTCCCCCGATGTCCAGAACGCCACGCGATTTGAATCTAACGGGGAACAAATGTCCGTAAGAAGGACGGACGGGCAGCCTTTCACGCATGCGCAAATAACCCGATTGATACAGGCAGGCATCACGCTGCAGGAAACACAGCCGCCGGCCATTGACGAAAAGACTGTAGAAAATCCCGTCTTGCCGGCAGCCGAAAAACCCGCCGCTGAAGAACCTCTGCCTCAAAAAATAAAATTCCGTGAATTCCTCTAAAAAAGCTGTAAACGTGTAAAATTCACCTGTGGCTCCTCTTCTTAGCATCGTCATCCCCACCCACAAGCGTGCGGGTATTTTGAAAACCTGTTTGGAGCACATTGCGCGGCAGACCATTGCGGATCAGCTGGAGGTGATTGTGGTGAGCGATGGACCGGACGATGAAACGAAGTTGATAACTGACAGTGGAAAACTGACAGTGAATATTAAATTTTTTGATATACCAAAAAGTCAGCAGGGTGTTGCACGAAACCGAGGCGTAAAAGAAGCAATCGGCAAGTACATCCTGTTTATTGGTGACGATATATTCCTTGCATCTGACGCATGTGAACGGCATGTGGAAATTCAGAAAAATCTCGCAGCTCACAGCTCACAGCTCATCGCTACGCTCGGCCACACCACCTGGGACCCCGCCTGCGGAATGACACCGACGATGGTCTGGCTGGAAAAATCCGGCTGGCAGTTTGGGTACGGGCAACTGACGCCGCACGCGATGATCGATCCCAAGCGCCAGGAACGTTTTACGTACACGAGTCAGATCAGCCTTCCGACGGATATCGCCAAAAAATTCCCCTTCCGTGAGGATGTCACCCTGTACGGATGGGAAGACATAGAGTGGGGTTTTAGGCTGAAGGAAGCGGGAATCGGCCTCTATTACGAATCCGATGCCAAGGCTTTGCATCATCATCATGTGACGATAGAAGACTCACTCAAGCGGATGGAAATCCTCGGTAAGTCGGCCGTAATCATGGATGAATTAAATCCAAAGCTGAAACTGAGGCCCATTGGTTTTAAGTTATGGAAGTATCGCGCTGCAGCACTATTTCCAAACATGAGAGGCCTGCACTCTAAGGCCTTTCTCCGGGGGGTCAGTTCACCTCGGTAACCTCGGTACCCTCGGTCACATCGGTCACCTATACTGTTCGCATGCCCCTCTTCTTCCACCGCCTCCGCAATTGCTTCACCTCCCCCAAGTCCTACAAGGCATTGGTGGAGGGCGAGGCGTCTGCGGGCTGGTTCCTGTATTGGATCTTTGTCATCTGCACGTTTGTCAGCGGTGCGGTAATTGCCGTATCGCTCCTGATGCACGTGCCGCTCACCAAGCAGTTTGCGAGCGATCTCAGTACGGATCTCCAGAACCTGTATCCGGAAAAGCTGGTGGTGACGGTGAAGGACGGCAAACTATCGACCAATCAGAAAGAGCCGTATTCCATTGAATTCCCCGAGCGTTGGGCAAAGGCGTTATTCAAGGAGGGTGCCCCCGTCCCGCACATGGTCACGTTTGATACCAAGGCCAGCGCGGACTCGTACGATGCCCACAAGACCGTCGTTTTCTTCACCAAGACTTCGGCCATTTACCCGCGCAAGACCAATACCACGTACAACGTGGATGGCACGCAGACGGACAAACTGGAACTGGCCTTCCAGCCGCTGAGCGAGGTGCAGGACATCACCGTGAACAAAGAGATGTATGACGGTGTGTACACCGCAATCTCTCCGTGGGTGCGCGCCATTCCTTCGCTAGTCATCACCACCATCCTGCTGGCCCTGACCGTTGGACCTTTTGTGATCGCAGGATTCAAGCTGCTGGGTTTCTTGATCTATCTGCTCCTCGCAACGTGGTTGGTATTGGCGCTAGCGACGGTCATGAGCCGCAAAATGCCGTACTGGACACTCTACCGCCTGACGGCCTTCGCGTCGGTCGTGCCCATTGCCGTTTCTTTGGTGGCGGGATTATTGGGCATTACCCTTCCGTTCTTGGGTTTCACACTTATGCTCTTGGTGTGGACGGGAGTAATCCTCAATGGATTCGCGGCAGCGAAAAAAGCGGCAAAATAGTCTGTGGAAGCTCTTATTGCAATTTTACCCATTCCGAGTACAATAAGGGTGTCCATCGTACTGTTAATCCACACTATTCCAGATCCTGGAATGGTGGCTTAGCCGCACCGACCAGGACGATTCCATTCTCCAACCCATCATGCGCGCATCATTCCTCGCCGCCATCAACCAGATCTGTTCCGAGAAGAACGTGAAGCCGGACCAGGTGCTGGAGGCCGTCAAACAGGCCATCGCCACCGCCTACCGCAAGGACTTCGGCAACAAGGAACAGGAGATCCGCGTGGACTTTGAGGAGGGCAAGGACATGCCCACCATCCTCTTGGTGAAAGAGGTTGTGGAGGATGTGGAGAACGACAACTTCGAAATCAGCATCAAGGATGCCCAGCGCATCAAGCCGGATGCAGAGCCCGGTGATGAAATCGCGATTGATGTGACGCCCATCGAGTACGGCCGCATCGCCACGCAGGCGGCCAAGCAGGTCATTTTGCAGAAACTGCAGGAAGCCGAGAAGCAGAGTTTGTACGAGATGTTCAAGGACCGCGAGGAAGAGCTCCTCACGGCCACGGTCACCAAGGTGGACCCCAACTGGGTCACGCTGGAGATCGAGGGCATGACCGTCTCGCTCCCCTGGCGCGAGCAGATCCCCGGCGAGCACTACTACACGGGTAAGCGCCTGCGCGTGTACCTGGACCGCGTGGAACTCACGGGTAAGGGCCCGCAGCTGAGAATCTCCAGGACGCACCCCAACTTGGTCCGCAAGCTTCTCGAGCTCGAAATCCCCGAGGTCCGCAACAACGATGTGGAGATCAAAGGTATCGCCCGCGACGCCGGTTTCCGCAGCAAGGTAGCCGTGAAGAGCAACGACCCGCGCATTGATCCCATTGGCGCGTGCGTGGGACAGAAAGGTGTCCGCATCCAGGCCGTGATGGAAGAGATCAACGGCGAGCGCGTGGACATGTTCGAGTGGTCGGATGATCACATCAAACTGATCTCCCTGGCCCTCCAGCCCGCCGCCATCTCGGCCGTCATCATCGTCAACGACCAGGAACGCCTGGATGAGCAGGGCCGCAAGATCAAGAAGCGCGCAGCGGTCTTTGTGGAGGAGGCGCAGCGCCCCATGGCCATCGGTAAGAAGGGCCAGAACATCCGCCTGGCCACGCAGCTCTCCGGCTTTGAGCTGGACATGTACAACTACGCCGAACTCCCGGCCTTCAAGGCCAAGCTGGCAGAACTCCGCGGCGAGCCCGTCCCCGTCACCGAACTGACGCCGGAAGGCGAGGTGGTGGGCGCAACGGAGACTGCAGAGGCAGCACCTGCCACCCAGGAACCCACAGCAATGGAAGGCGGTGCGGAGACACAGGCAGCATGAGAAGTACCCAAGAAACAAGTACCATAAAAGGTTAATGACCAGTGAATCAACATTCCAAAAGAATGTTGTTCATTGGTTATTTGATTTGAATATTGCTTGCACTAATCCTTGAGTATTTCTTTGTTTCTTGTTTCTTCGGTAATTTTCGCTCATCCCCTACAATCCTTTCGTGCGCACCCTCACGCTCCCACCGCTTCCCCTGGTAGTCTTTGATACGGAGACGACGGGCGTGGTGCCGCGCGTGCACCGGGTGATTGAATTTGCCTCCAGCGAGGTGCGCGACGGCATGGTGGTGAAGGAGTACGAGCAGTTGTTTGCCAATGAGGAGATTCCGCCGCTGGTGCAGGTGCTCACGCGCATCAAGACCGCGGATCTCTCCGGCAAGCCCGAGTTCAAAGACAGGCGTGACGAAGTACTGAAACACATCCCGGAGGATGCGATCATGGTGGGGCAGAACATCCAGTTTGATATCGGCATGCTCAAGGGCGAGGGCATCGATCTTTCGGATCGCCCGTGGATCGATACCGCAATGCTCGCTTCACTCGTATTCCCGGAGCTGCCCAGCTACTCGCTCCCCTATGTGAGCAATATCCTGAAACTGAACCATGACCCCCCGCACCGCGCGCTGGGGGATGTGCGCGCCACGCTGGAGTTCCTGTCGCGATCCTGGGAACGGATGCTGCAACTGCCCATGGCCGACCGCGAGGCGCTGCAGGAGATCATGAAGCGCGCACCGGCTGGCTATCGCATGCTGTTTGATGCTTTACCAAAGGCGACAGCGGTGGAGCGCCCTGAATGGCTCAATAAGAAACGCGTAACGAAGAACGAAGAACGAAGAACGAAGAACGAACATCATTTCACCATTCAACCATCTCACCATTCAACCCCTGCCCACCAAAGCTTCAGCGAAGGCGGGATCTCCCCCTCTCTCCTGGACGAATCTCTCCACCCCGACCATCTGGCATCCATCATTGCCGGCGCAGCGGAGGGAAAACAGAAGACATGGATAGCGGTCAAAGGACTGCGGCCCACAGTCCGTCGTCTGGGCACCGATACGGCGGAGAACGTGAGCATTCTGTATCCCGCATCCGCCATTCCCGATGCCGATGCCGTGGACCGGTTCATGGCGCAGGAGGCTTTTACGGCGGATGAGGCCACACTGGCCACCAAGATCTCCTGGTACGCGCCGGACAAGCGCGAGGACCTGCCGCTCCACGGGGGTGAGGAATCCGTGTGGTACGGAAAAATCTGCGGGAACGATGCATCCGCGGATTTTGTGGAACAGTTCAGGAATCTCAAGAACGTGGTGCTTTTGGAACACCGCGACCTGCTCCGCTTTTTGGAGGACGACGCCCATCCGGGAGCGCAGGCATTGCGGCAGAACGTGCACGTGATGATCGATGACGCATCCATGCTGGAGGATACCGCCACCAAGGCTTTTGGATGGTATCTGGCCCTGGACGACCTGCGCGCGGCTTCCGCCGGAAACGACGTGCTCACGCGCCTGACGGACACCGTGGCGCTGTGGGTGGAACGCACGCGCCAGTTCCAGGACATACGCTATCTCACCATTCCCGATCTCACGGGTCACGAGGCGCAGGGCGTGCGCGGTCTCATTACAGAGGCCATGGGGCAGGATTGGACGCCGCAGGTGGAGCGCATGCTGGATCAGCTAGAGAAGATTTTGGATGAGGGGAATTTGAATCACCGCATCGCGTGGATTGAGCAGAAGCCCAACGGGAATCTTCTGCTGCAATCCGTGCCAGAGAGGATTGGTCTGCTGTTGAACGAGCGTCTGTATTCCAAAGTATCAACCACGCTTCTCATTCCCCAGGGCAGTAAAGACATGCTGCCGGAAATTCTCCCGCCCAAGGGAGTGGGCAACGAATCACGAATAACGAATCAACGAATCAACGAATTAACTCTTCCCATCTCCTTCCCCGAATCCACTCCGCTGGAAACCTTCCTGCAGAAACCGCTGGAGGGAAAAACCATCATCTTAGTGCCCGGGAAGAGAAGCATTGAGGACCTGTACGTGAAGTATACGGAGCCAATGGAGGCAATGGGCGGAAGACTGGTATGCCAGGGGCTCAATGGAGGATTGGGGCGAATGCAGGCGGAATTTCTGAGTGCCCCCACCCCCACGGTCTGGCTCATCACTCCGTGGATGTTTGAGGGTGTGGATCTGCCGGAAGGCACCGTGGATCACCTGGTGCTCCAGACGCTGCCATTTGATCACCCCAGCCACCCCGTCCTCAGCCGTCGCAGCCAGACCTACCCGCGCGCGTTTGAGGAATATTCACTGCCCCGCGTATTACACCGGGTCTTCCGGTTGCTGCGCTCCTTTGCGCGCATCAAGACCGCCGCAGGAGACGTGACGATCCTGGATGAACGGATTAGGACGAGGGGATATGGCAAAACTGTTCTTGGCTACTTGGCCCAATTCCAGCAGGAGCCCCTCTCCTCTCCCTCTGGGAGAAGGGCTGGGGATGAGGGCATTAAAAAAAGCGCCGGAGTCTCATCTTTCACTTCCAAACCGGTCGCCCAGGAAAAGAAGATCGAATCCAAGGAAGTGAAGCCCAAAACCCCCAAGAAACCCAAGGGAAAGAAGGATCAGATGTCAATGTTCTAACCGCAGCGTAGTCCGCAGACGAAGCCGGGTTTTGATCACTGCGCAGCGTTGATGCTTTGTCTGAAGGCATTGAGATCCGCCATCACCACCTGCATGTCCGGAAAGGGGCCCGGCCCCACCGTACCCTGTTGCAAATTCTGACCCGGCGCTGACTGAAGGAATTTCATACGAACGCCGTGCATTAGTAACGCGCGCTCTTCCAGGCGTGCAATGAGGAAATGGCAGGCAATAGGATCATTTCTCCACTGAGCATATTCCACGGGCAAATCTGTTTCTTGTGTGAATCTTTCTACCGATCCAGAAACATCCGGCAGAAGTTCTGATGCCCCCCAGTCATCCAACTCAGCCCCCATAAAGACAACATCGTGAAAAGGACGAGCAGGATCGGCAAGCGCCTCATCAAAGCGTTTATTCACCTCCCCATGCGCACGAAAATCTACTTTCCCCAACACATACCGACGAATCACTTCCATCTGCTTACGCAGATCCACTGTTGTATGGGGATTATTTTCTGCATGCACCATGACATCGGCATGAGGAACGATGGTGCTGCGATCACTCATGAATTCCAGGAGACCCGGGCCGCTATAGGCACGACCGTTTACCATGGAAAGATTTTCGCCTCCATTTCCAAGCATCGCGTTCTGGGCCTGGAACAAGGCATCAAAAGCGGGAATATTCGATCCAAAATGATTAAAGAGAAAAACGAGTCTCAAACGTCCTGTGCGAAGGATCTGTTCTAACCCTGATGGCAGAGTTTCCGTACAGGATCGGATTATTTCTTGGATATCTCTTTCCGCTGCAGGATGAATTGAAAGCCCTTTCGCTTTAGCTTCTTGTATAGCGCGCTCTTCGTTTAAAGCCCAATACAGACGGGCATCGATATCAGGATGCCTGCCACCTGCGCCATTAAATGTTAATCGTTTCCAAGGACTGAAAAGATCTGTCTGTAGCTCAGAATGATTATCTGCAAATACCAACGCTCCATCCAGTCGGTCCTCCTCAGCGATTTCTTGCATCTCTGACATAATAAAACTTTAACACTTTTATCTATATAGTCAATCGGCACCTTTGCGTGAAAAAATAGTGAAAGGAGTGCGCCAGAGTACCCACAAATCCAGCACAATCGACCATTCCTCCACGTATTGGAGGTCGTAGCGGACTTCGTCCTCAAACGGAAGATCGGACCGGCCGCTCACCTGGGCCAAACCCGTGATGCCGGGTTTGACGGCAAAGACACGCCGCTGCTCCAGCGAGTACCGCTCCACTTCTTCGGGTAGGTGGGGACGAGGACCCACGAGCGAGAGTTGCCCGATGAGGACGTTGAAGAGCTGCGGGAGCTCATCCAGTGTCCAGCGGCGGAGGAAGCGTCCCACTCTGGTGACCCGCGGATCGTTTTTGACCTTGAAGAGCGGGCCATCCGTCCGGTGGTTGAGTGCGTCCAATGCCTTCTTCTGCGCGTCCGCCCCCTTGATCATGGAACGGAATTTGAGGATGGGAATCCTGCGTCTAGCCTGATCCCCCACGCGCGTGGAGACGTAGAAGACGGGCCAGCCGGAATCGATCAGAACCGCCACGGCGATAATGAGCAGCAGTGGCGAGAGGAGGACGAGGGCTACAAAACTGACGACAATGTCAAACAGGCGCTTAATGACGCGCCCCCAACCGTCCAAGGGCGTGGGTTGGAAGCGGATGAGGGGCAGCGGGCCCAGACGCTCCACGCGGAGCTGGTGGGGAACATCGGCAAAGACCGGAGGAAGGAACGCGTATTCAATATGATGGCTGCGGCAGTAGTTGATGAGCGCCACTGTGGCCTCTCCCTGGGGATTGGGATCCGTTTGGATAATCAGATCCACCGAACGCTTCTGCAGAATCCGCTTGAAGGAATCCAGGTCGGGAAGATGGCCCAGGTACTGGTACCGCTCGTCATCCTGCAGAGTGCGCAGGGCGGCCTCGCTCAGACCCTGCATTCCCACGGAGACGACCATTCTTTTGCCAATCCCCTGACGCAGCATGGCGCGCTGGATCACCGTGAGCGTGGCACGGATGACGGCCATGAGCACCATGATGAGCACGGCGCCGTACAGGAGAAGCGCGCGGGAAAAGAACAGCTCGCGGAGGACAAGCAGGTACCACGTCATGACAATCACCACCCACAGTCCGGTCACGACGATGATTCTTCCGGTTTCAATCCACGCGCTCCGGTTGCTGCGGAGCGTGTAGAGCCCGAGCATTGCGGAGAGCGAGAGGATCACGGCCACGCTCGGGAGCAGGAACGTGTTGATGTACCAGGCGAGTGCCGGCAGATGCCGCGTGGCATCGGCAAGATCGGACCACGGCAGCACGTTCACGTTGTACTGGCGCAGCCTGTAGGCTACGAGCAGGGCCAGCCCCACGGCAAAAGCGTCCAGGGGGACCCGCAGCACACCGAAGATGGCTTCGGATTTCTTCATGGGGGAAGTATAGCGTACAAAGCCGAATGGCTTGCCGGCCGAATCACGGCGTAGTTCGCCTCAGCGAACGAAAACGGATGGAGCCGCTTCGGGGATTTGAACCCCGGACCTACTCATTACAAGTGAGTTGCTCTACCACTGAGCTAAAGCGGCATACCTCTACGTACGGAGCAGCCTACAAGCTCATGAAAAAACCGACAATCCGCCTTCATAAATACCGTTATTTCCGCTATACTAAGGCTTCTGCTCCTTCAGATGATCGCTTTGATCCTTGAGGTCAAAGAGGAACGTCCGGGCATGACTGGAACGCTTAGTGGGTAACGCCCACCCATGTGCACCATATCCGGCAAATGTACATGAGGACCAGTGCCACAGAGACGAGCCCCGCAAGGGGCATGTGAAACGCCCCCGGCTTGAACGGGGGACCGATACGCGACAGCGAATCGAGTCGGTAAACTCTAGGTCATGCAAGGAGGAATTGGGTTACTGGAGAACTCCATGGTTCCGTGGAGCCAGCCACCCCTCCGCTAGACCCGGCCGGCAACGGCCGCGGCAAGAGAGATGATCATCCGTTGCAGTCGAAAGATTGCACCGACAGAACCCGGCGTATCGAAGGGGCAGAATAAAGAGACCACGCATCGAGCGTGGTCTTTTTGTATCGCGGCGTAGTCTGCAGACGAAGCCGGATCACCGCACCGCCAGAATCGGGATCTGGAGCGTGTGGCGCAGTTTGTCGATAGTGGCGCCAAAGACGCGATCCGCAAAGAATCCGTGCCCGTGCGAACGGACGATGAGGAGATCGATGCCCTCATCCGCCACGGCGGAGGCGAGCTCTGCGACAGGTGCGCCGTAGCGCAGCACCACGCGGACAGGGATACCCGTTTTCCGCAGCTCATCCGCAACCTGTTCGATGTACGGACGATCCGCGCGGGCCTCAGAGTCCTGTGCGTCCGCTCCGTAAATCTGCCCGCCCACCCCATCCACCACGTGCAGGAGAAGGAGTTCCGCATCGTGGCTCTTGGCCAGCGCAACGGCGTGCCGGAGGGGATGTTGATCCTGCGCAGAGTGCTCCAGCGCCACCCCGATACGCTTGAACGTGGGCGCGGCACCCTGCACCACGTTCTTCGCATCTACCGCGGGATGATCGTGGCTTTTTTTATGCTCGATGTACGGCTGCGCAAAAAGCCAGAGCAGCAACACGCCGCAAGCAGCCGCAAGAACAAAGGCCAGGGAAGCCAGCAGCGCGCTTTCCCCCGCCCATTCACGGAGGACCGACGCCACTAAAAACAGGTTGAGACCAATGATGACTGCGGCTGATCCCCAAGCCAAAATCTTGGCCCACACGGGGGTGGCAAACTCACCCATGCGCTTTTTGCTGCTCGTGAACTGGATCAGCGGAACAATGGCAAACGGCAGCTGCAGGCTGAGCACCACCTGACTGAGAATCAGGAGATCTTTGAGCTTCTCCCCGCCGCTGAAACCGATGACGATGGCAGCCGGGATGATGGCGAGTGAGCGTGTCAGTAACCGGCGGAACCAGGGGCGCAAACGCAAGTGCACGAATCCCTCCATCACAATCTGGCCCGCGAGCGTGCCGGTGAGCGTGGAGCTCTGGCCGGCGCAGAGGAGCGCCACGGCAAACAGGATGCTGGATCCCTTGGTACCCAAGAACCCGGGCAGCAACTGATACGCCTCCTGGATCTCATGCACCACCTGCCCGTGGCTGAAGAATGTGGCTGCGGAGAGGATGAGGATGGCGGCATTCACGAAGAACGCGGCATTGAGCGCGATGGCGGAATCCAGAAGGTTGTACTTGCAGGCGCGCTTTTTCCCGTCACTGTCCGCGGGGATCTGGCGCGACTGGACCAGGGCGGAATGCAGGTACAAATTGTGCGGCATGACCGTGGCGCCGATGATGCCGATAGCCACATACAGCGCTTCCGGCTGCGAAAAAACAAACGGGAAAGCCGGCTGCATGTTGGGGAGTAATCCACTGAGGATTCCCGGGACGGAGGGCCCGGCCCACAGGATTTCAAACACAAAACAGAGCCCGATGGTAAAGACGAGCATGAGGATGAACGCCTCCATCGTGCGGATACCCAGTTTTTGGATGAGCAGCAGCAGGAAGGTGTCACACAAGGTCACCAGGAGACCCAGCATGAGCGGCAGACCGAAGAGCAGATTGAGACCGATGATGGTGCCGATCACCTCGGCCAGATCGCAGGCGGCGATGGCGATTTCGCAGAGGACCCACAGCGCAAACCCCACGGGCTTGGGGTACATCTCGCGGCTGGCCTGCGCCAAGTCACGTCCGGAGACTATTCCCATGCGCGCGGAGAGGGTTTGGAGCAGGACGGCGATGAGGTTACTGAGGAGCAGTACCCAAATGAGCTCGTACCCAAAGCGTGATCCACCCTCTATATCCGTGGCCCAATTACCCGGATCCATGTAACCGACACTGACCATGTACGCCGGCCCCGCAAAGGCGAAGAATCGGCGCAGGAACTTGGAATGCGTTACAGAAACGCTGCCGTGGACGTCCTCCAGGGATTTATTGGCCGAATTCGCCGCTACCGTGGCCATGTCAAAACTATAAACCATTTTTCTCCATTCACTATTCTCTTTTTCCCTTATCTCTTCAGTACCAACCTGAACGTGGACCCCTTTCCCTCCGTACTCTCAAAAGAGAGTGTCGCGCCCAGCGCATCCGCAATCAATTTGCACATGTAGAGACCCAATCCCGTCCCGTCCGTACTCACGGAAAGGACGTTCTTTGCGCGGAAGAATTTTTCGAAGATGCGTTTCTGGTCGGCAGCGGGTATGCCAATGCCGTTATCGGTGATCTCAAAAACGACAGACTCCCGGTCTGCGGAGAGATGCACCTGCACACTGCCCTTCGCCTGTGAATACTTGAGGGCGTTATTCCACAGGTTCTCCAGGATCACCTCCGCCAAAACGGTATCCGTTCGCACATGCACGGCCTCTCCCGGAACATCCAGGGAAAACTCCACATCGCGCTTACGGGAAACTTCCTTCCAGTCGTTCCCGCGCTCGCGGACGAACGCGGCAAAATCCACTTCCTCCTGCTGCGGTTCAAACGCACGGTCCTCCAGCTTGGCGACATGCAGAAGGGAATCGACGATGCGTGTCATGCGCGAGGACGCCGCGTCAATCTCCTTGAGCTGTTCCTGGTGCTCGGCGGAGAGGGTGGAATTTTCGGACAGCATTTCCACGTACCAGCGGAGACTAGAGAGCGGCGTGCGCAGCTGATGGCTAGCCAGGGTGACGAATTCGGATTTGAGGTAATCCAGCTGGCGCTCCACGGACGTATCCACCAGCACCACGATAGCGCCAAAGCATGATCGCCCCTGCATGAGCGGCACCGCCAGCAGATTCACGGGAAGAACGGTGCCGCCCTCCTGGATGAGGGCCATGTGCTGCGCGGGGTGGGAGCGGTACGTCTGATGCGTGCGTAAAACATCCTGGGCGGGATGGTGCGGCTCCTGGATGGGACCGGCTTTTTCGTGCAGCCTCAGGACATTCTCGATTTTCCTGCCCGGGAGATCCTCGGGCGATTGCCCCATCAGCACCCCCGCAGCGGGATTCACCAGGGTGATGATGCCTTCCCGGTCCACGGTGATGATGCCGTATTCGATATTGGTCAATATGGCGCGGTCCAGTGCGTACTCCTCCTGGAGCGCCTTGGTGCGCTGGTCCACCATGGATTCCAGGTGTTCATACGCCCCCTGCAGGCGCACGGCCAGCTCGGACACCAATCGGTCCAAACCCTCTATTTCATCGCCGCTTTTCACCGTCTGCCGGTATGCCCACATGCCGGGACGCATGGCTTCCATTTTGGTGGCCAACTGGAAAATTCCGCTGGTGAGCTGCCGGGCAAGCAGGGTGCTGAGCAGAAACGCCAGAAGAATGAGCAGCGCGGTGATGGTCAGGATGGTGGCGCCCAGGGCACGCGGGTCTCCCAAAAAAACGCGGCTTTCGATCTGCAGCTCAGTCACAAAGGACGTGGTGATGTAGAACGAGAGTCCCCCCAGGAGCAGAACGCAGAAGGTGATGAGCAGGACATACTGCCGGAAAACCTTGGTGCGGATGGACGTGCGCGGACGGTACGTGGAAATCTGCCCCCCCAGGACCTTTTTTGCCGCCAAAGTGTGTAACTGGGGCATGGTGTGTGTTTCCCCTTATTATAGCGGAAAACGCTCATATTTTGAAGCTGTGGTCACGGCTTATCAAAGCCATAATCTCCACGTCACGATGCACAAAAAAACTCCCCCGTGCGGAGGAGTTTTTGAGCGATTCAGGAATGCTTAGCGGGTGACCGTGATGGAGGCTCCGCGCTCTGCGTAGGGAGCGTAGACCGTGATGCGGCCGGAATCATCCTGGTAGATCATGTAGCGGCTGCCCGTGCCCGTCGCGGTCAGCTGGGGATCGCGGGGGATGCTGGTGACGTAGGAACCCGTGAGCTGGCGAAGACTGACACCGCCGATGGTGGTGCAACCCGTGGGATCAAGAGAGGACTGGCAGATGGCCTTGGCGCTGGCGGAACCCGTGGGGATGCCGGAAGGC
>CAYMAT010000008.1:0-19252 GCA_964388495.1 uncultured Candidatus Peribacteria bacterium | reverse complement strand
AGAGGACTGGCAGATGGCCTTGGCGCTGGCGGAACCCGTGGGGATGCCGGAAGGCAGGTTGCCGTTGTTATCGATGGCGTACTGGTACACCGCATTCAGGATGGTGTTCACGTCGCTGCGGCGCTGGGCGTTGCGAGCGTCACCAAGCTGCTTGGTGGGGTTGATGGCCACAATGACGATGGAGGCCAGGATGGCGATGATACCGATGACGAGGAGGAGCTCGATGAGCGTGAATCCCCGGCGAGAGAGAAGAGATTTCATAAATGAATAGGGAGTATGAAAGAAAAAGGAAATGCGGAACTTCTCCGCACACATTGAGGTGCAGTATACGCAGAAAGCGGTCAAACCAGGTGCTTTCCGCTTGACGCTGCGGAAAACAGGTACACGACATGACAAGAGAACCTGACGCACTGCACATCGTCATTCAATCATCACGGACACCGCATCTGGGTGGTTGCATTCTGGCATGTCCCGCTGGTGCAGATCTGCCAGGCAAACTGACTGGGGCCCGCACAGCCGGGGAAAGCGCAGTTGCAGTCATCCCCCGTATGGGATTGGTCGGGAAAAGGAGAGAACACTCCTTCAAAAATCTTTGTGTAACTGCGCGGTGCCTGCAGGCGGATGGTTTTGCTCACGGCAAAGCGGACAAGCACGCTCTGCTTGTCGGCGGAGACCGACGTGTTCTTCACAATGAAATAACTGATGCCCACCTGTGTGGAACTGAGCGTCTGCTGCTGTACCCCCTGCACCAAAATGAGTGCACCGCTCAAAATGCCGATAATGGTGGGATTGGCGCCGCCGGAACCGGTCTGCAGATGCAGGATGGAACCGGTCCCCTGCGATGTCTCCGGCAGAATGATTTTTTCCGCATGCTCCACCTGGTATCCGATGGACTGCAAAAGCTGCTGCCCGGTCTGCTCCACGGATGCCGCGGTCTGCTGGAGGATGCGGTCCTCCGTGGTGGAAAAAAGGAGGGGCAGCATGGAGATGCCCACAGCCGCCAGCACCGCCACATAGATGAGGAGCTCCACAAGCGTGGCGCCGCTTCTGGAGCGGTACCGCGGCAAAGCCGGAAGTGAAGCCGGGGTCATGGGCATGCAGTGGAAAAATCCGTTACCAGCTTCCAGGAGCTCACGGTGATGCGCGGATACACCTGGGAAAGCGCTATTTCCAAACGCCGCGTGCTCAGCCCGCTCACGCCCG
The DNA here is from genome assembly GCA_964388495.1 of uncultured Candidatus Peribacteria bacterium. Taxonomy (GTDB): domain Bacteria; phylum Patescibacteriota; class Gracilibacteria; order Peribacterales; family Peribacteraceae; genus CAYMAT01. Next base: position 18,049 of record CAYMAT010000008.1, on the reverse strand, counting down.
TGATGCACAGCACCCTGTCGCTGTTTCCGGAGCCGCCGGTGCGGCGGATGGTGCAGGATCCCCGCGTGTAGGTGAAGGTCTCACCGCCGTCGTACGTGAGATCCGCACGCAGTGAACGGAACGCCCGCTCCGCGCATGAACGGGCGTATTCCTCGGCCTGCATGCTCTGCAGATAACTGAAACCGTTCTGCTCGGCCGTGAGACCCAAAAGACTGAGAGTGATCATCATGGATGCGGCTATGGCGCCGATGATGAGGACGCTGAGGAGGAATACGTAGCCGCCGCGGACGGGTAATCGCATCATGAGCAGACGGAGGTGGCGGAACCGGGTTTGTAGATGAGGAACCCCTTGCGCGTCAGGACGATGACGCGGTCACGCACGATGTCGTAAAAGATGCCCCGCGCCGGACCGCTGGTGGAGTTCTGTGAGGCGAGTTCGGGCAGGGAAGTATCGCGCAGGTTGACCACCTGGAACGCCTTTCCGCTGCTGTCCGCTGCCAAAAACGCGTAGCACGCGGCGGGGTCCGCGCTCACGCCCACCAGGCTGCCGCTCCCCTCGTGGTACCACGGGCCGGGCGTGCCCATGGGCGTGGCCGCGGTATTGACCAGCACCATCTCCTGAATGGACGTGCCTTTCAGACGCCCCAGTATGGCGGCGGTACCGGTGACGAAGACCGAGTCGCCTGCCTCCGTACTGGTGATGTTGTACGTGCTGCTTGCGGGGAACGAGAGCAGCTGTCCGGATGCCGCATTCACGATACGCATCTCGCCCGTGCTGTCGGATGTGGCGAGCAGTGCGGACGTGCCGGAGAGCGCCAGGGCGTTCACATCGGCAGGGAGTGAGAGCGAGTGCAGGTAGAGGATGGATCCCGTATTGCTGACATTAAAACTGTAGAGTTCGTTATACGACGCATTTTGCAGCGCACCCACAAACAGGGTGTTGCCGCGCAGCGCCAGGGACGTGGCCAGGCTGGATCCGGACAGGTTGTACGACGTGAGAAGCGAGGGCGACGTGGGATTGGTGATGTCGTACGCGCGCAGTTCGCTTGTGGCGCTATCCGTCACCACGTACATCGTCTTTCCCTTAATGGCTATGCCGTAGCTTTTGGCGGAAAGCGAATACGTGGTGGGAGCGGGGATGGATGCGGTATTGCTGATGTTGAAAATAAAAAGACCGCTGGAACTGGTATCACTGGTGACGTACGCGTAATTGCCCGCCACAGCCACGCTGTTGAAATACGGAGTGCCGCTGCTCACATAACTGCCGTCGGCGGAAACGGTGGACCAGTTCCCCGGCCCGTCCGTGGTGCGCCAATCCGTCAGGTCCGTCTGCAGAAGAACGCTGCCGGAGCGCGTGTATCCGTGCTTCCATTTCACCTGGGCGTTGGCCTGGGTCCAATCACTGGCAAGGGACGATAGGGAAACGGACACGATGAAACTGCCGCTGCGGTTGGTGCGGGTGCCGCTGAGCGCCCATTGGCCGGAAGAGTTGAGTCCATAACCGTACGTACCGTTGACGAGCGAACTGAAACTCCCGTCACGCGTCGTGCGCGTCACCTCCAGCGCCTCATGCGCCAGGGACACCGCCCGCGTGCGGTCACCGCCGCCCATCGTGCCCTCCTGGCCGCGGAGCATGACCAGCGCCGTGGCCCCCAGAAAAACGCCAAAGAGCGCAACACCCAAGATCGCCTCAAGAAGAAGTGACCCACGATGATGACGGGAGCGAATGCGCATCGTGGAGACCATCATACAGAGAAGAGCTCAACGAGATCGAGGAGATCGAAGAAATCGAGGAGTTCATCCTCGATTTCCTTGATTTCATTCATCCCTTCGATTTCCTTCAATTGAAGCTCATGAGCATCACGTCGTCCTGGAAGTCCGCGCCGGAGGTGCCCAGATCGTTGAAATCCGCGATGCTGAGAATTTCGCAACTGCCGATAGTGATCTGTCCGCTGGCATTGAGATAGCCGTGACTGGACAGGTAGGTACGGAGCGGAACCTGGTTCTGGACAACGGAATAGTTGGCGAGCGTGTCACCGTTGCGCAGGAAAATGACATGGCCCAGGCCATCCAGGGATGTGTAGATTTCCTCAAAGGAAAGCCATCCGTGATCACTGTAGGATCCGCGGACCTTCAAACCGAACTTCGTGCCTGAGCTGAGAGTCCTGACCTTGGATGCTCCGCTGGGACTGATGGCATTCCCGTACGCGTTTCCGTGTCCAGAGCAGTTGCCGCTGCCGCCAAAGAGCGCGGACCAGGAAGTCCCCTGGTTGGTGGTGTAGCAGGCGTGCACGTCTGCATACGGACCGCCGTTTCCAAAACGGAGTTCCGCCAAAAGGTTGGTGAACGTGACGGTGGACTGTGCCGTAAGCGTGACCAGCTGCGAACTGGTGTTGAACGAATACTTGGAACACACCGCCGTACTGCCGCCCGTCCCGCCCCCCGCTGCGGGCGAACTGCTGCTGGAAACCGCCACGCTGGATGCCGCGGAGGAGGCAACGGAAGAGGCGACGGAACTTGCGGAACTTGCGGAAGCGCACGCACCCAATGTGTCACCCTGGTTCAGATAGGTCTGGAGAGTGGATTCGGGAATTGTCAGGGTCTGCCTGTCCGTAAGGGGATGGTGGCAGATCACGCGCACATCAGAGGTGTTGGTGGCGATGGTCTGCCTGTTGATGGCGATGGTCACCTGGATCTGGCGCTGGTCATCGTTGAGCGCGCGGAGGGTGATGTTGCCCACTTCACTGGGCGTCCCCGTGTTCTTGGCATAGGAAATGTCCAAAAGCCCGTTCACCGCAATGGTGGAGGGCATGGGGAACGTCTGGTCGTAATTACTGTCACGCGTGGCATAACTGGCCCCCTTATAAAGGATGCCGGCGGGAACGTAGAACCCCCACGCAGAATCACGCTCTCCGGACTTGGCCAGGAGCTGGGCGCGTGCCAAACCCTGACTCACCTGCTGCGCCACGGTGTCCAGATCGCTGCGGATCTGGTAATCGCGGTATTGCGGGATAGAGAGTGCGGCCATCACGCCGATGATGCCGATGACGATGACGACTTCCAGGAGTGAGAACGCACGACGCTGCATAAAGGGGGAGAAGGGATTTGGCGCATTGTCTCATAGAGAAATAGCTTGTGCGTGAATTGTATTGCGAGCATAAGCAAAAACTATCGTGGCAACATTCAAAAAAACTTCACTGACCCTGATTCGTATTTCGTTCTTTGTAGGTCACGAATCACGAATTACCAAAAACTAATTACTTTTATTTCCCCACATTCCCCACAATGGAGTAGATCGGCACGATGATGGCGAAAGCGATGGTCCCGACGAGGCCTCCAATGAACATCAGCAGCATCGGCTCCAGAATCACCGGCAGCTTTTCCGCGGTGGCGTTGGCCTTCTTCTCGTAGATATCCGCGACTTTGAGGAGGATTTTAGCGAGTGCTCCCGACCGTTCGCCGGTGGTGATCAGCTGCTGGACGGGGAGCGGCAGCACCCTGCCCGTGCGTTTGATGTTCTGGAAGCTTTTGCCGAAGGAATCACCTATCTGCACATGTTCCACCAGCTCCATATAGAATTTCTTGTACGAGACAATGGAGGTGACTTCCGCCAGGGACTTGATGGATTCCACCAGCGGCACGCCGGCCTGGAGCAGACCGCCCAGGATGACGCCAAAGCGCGCGATGGTGGCTTCACGCGCCAGGCTTCCGATACCCGGGATATGGAACATCACCCACTGCGCGGGGCCGCGGAGCGGGGTGAATTTGGCCAATATCACCAGCACGATGACAAACAGGATGAACCCCGGCACCGCCACCTGCCCGTACGCGGTGAAGAAATTGGTGAACGCAATCACCATGCGCGTGGCAAACGGCAGCGGCACGTTGAGCGTGAACAGCACGGTGATGAGGTTAGGCAGCACGAACATGCCCAGACCGATGACGATCACGAACATGATGACCATCACGATGCTGGGATAGATCATCGCCATTTTGACTTTCGATTTGAGCGCCTGGTCCTTCTCCTGCTGCAAGGCCAGGTACTGCATGTTCTCCGCCAGGTTTCCGGCGTCCTCACCAATGCGGATGAGCGCGATGGTATCCGGCGAGAAGCAGTGCTGGTCCGCCAGCGCCCTCCAGAACGGGCTTCCGTTTTCCACGGCCTCCACGATTTTTTTGAGAAGAGACTTCATGGCGCGCACGCGCGTGTCCGCAAGGAGCGTGTGGAGCGAATCCACCAGCGGCAGACCGGCGTTGAGCATGGTGGCCAGGTTTTCCACAAACGAATTGAGCTGCTTGCCCAGCCCGATGGAATTGATGTTGCCCAGCAGGTCCTTGAGACTGCTCTTTTTGTAGGCGGCGGGCTTTTTGTCGAATCCCGCGATAGCGTTTGCGTCTTTCTTCGGCTCCTTCTGCTTTTCCTTTTTAGGATCTTCCTTGGGCTTTTCTTCTATGAGCAGTCCCCCCGCTTCGTCTTTCGAATTTTTCAAATCCTTCACGTCGGTCACGTCGGTTCCTTCGGTCCCCTTTTTTTCGTACTTCACCGCATCCGCCGCGGTCTCCTTGAGGAGATGATCAAGGCTTTTGTCAGACGGCCGTTTCTGGTTGGCATCAAGCACCATGTTTGAAGAGGATTTCGGGGGGAGCGGCCACGCGCAAAAGCTCATCGATGGTCGTCTGGCCGGCCTGCACTTTCTGGAATCCGTCATCGAAGAGCAGCTTGAGTCCGTCTTTCTTTCCCGCCTGGATCAGGTCATTGGTGGAGGCGCGCTTCACGATCAGGTCCTGGATGGCGGGCGTGATGACAAAGAGCTCATAGATACCCACGCGTCCGCGGTATCCCGTGTTGCCGCAGGCCTCGCAGCCCTTGCCGCGGTACAGCCGGATGTCGTCCTTGCTGACGAAGTACTTGTCCGCGCCCGGGAACAGTTTCTGCGCTTCCGGAAGAGACAAGGCGTAACTGTAGCGACAGGAGGGGCAGATACGGCGGACGAGACGCTGGCCGATGACCACTTCGAGCGTTGAAGCAAGCAAGAACGGCTCCACGCCCATGTCCAGCAGGCGCGGGATGGCGGTGGGGGCGTCGTTGGCGTGGAGCGTGCTGAACAGCAAGTGACCCGTGAGCGCGGCGTTGACCGCGATGCTCGCCGTTTCACCGTCGCGGATTTCTCCCACCAGGATGATGTTGGGGTCCTGGCGCACAAGCGCGCGGAGACCCTTGGCGAACGTCAGCTCCGTCTCCGGGTTCACCTGGATGTGGTTGATGCCGGGGATTTTGTATTCGACCGGATCCTCGATGGTGGAGATGTTCACGTCGGGCTTGTTGCGCATCTTGAGGAGCGCGTAGAGCGTGGTGGATTTACCGGCACCCGTGGGACCCGTGGTGAGGATCATGCCGAACGGCTTGTGGGCAGCCAGCTCCAGGATCTTGCGGTACTCCTCGGAGAATCCCAGGTCCTGAAGAGTCAAAGTACGGACGTATTCGGAGAGGAGACGGATCACGATCTTTTCGCCGTCCACCACAGGCACGATGGACACGCGCATGTCCATGCTGTTACCCGCCTTGGTCTTGTAGCGGATAGCGCCGTCCTGCGCGGCGTAGTGCTCGTCAATCTGCATGTTGGATTCAATCTTGATGCGGTTCACCACGCCCTCGTAGTACTCCTTGGGCAGGCGGCCGGCCTCGTGCATCACACCGTCCACGCGGAAGCGGACAAGGACCATTCCCTCCTGCGGCTCAAAGTGGATGTCGGACGCGCGGAGTTCTATCGCATCGTTGAAGATTTCCGTGATGATTTCCGGCGCCACTTTCTTCTGCTGGTTGATGATCGCCTGGAAGCGCGTGGCGAGCGGCTTGCGGTAGTGCACGTACAGCGCCTCGATGATGTTGCCCGGCGCATACACAAAGTTCACCGTGCCGTTGAAACGCTTCCGCCCCTCGTCCTTCTTGCCCGTGAGCGAGAAGGAGAACCGCCCCGCGGACGCCTTCTTGGCCGCGGCCTCGGTCATCTTTCCCTGCGCAGTCTCGTCACCGTCCGGGAACAGCGCCGTCTCCTGATCCAGGTTCCCGCGTACGGCGTCTTCCAGATGCGGATTGCCCGGGTCGCTGGTGGCGATGGTGACGGTGACCCCCTCGCGCTTCACAATCACCGCGGAGTAGTGCCGCGCAATCTCCTCCGGCAGCGTGCCCACGATTTGCGGCGTAGGGGGCTCGGCGTGGATATCGTAGAACGGCAGCTTGTAGTGCTCGGCCAGCGCGCTCTCAAACAACTCCTGCGTGAGCAGTCCCATTTCCGTCAGGACCGACTTGAGCGACTGATTGCGCTCCTTGGCGGAGGCTTCGGCCTTCTTCACTTCCTCCTCGCTCACGTAGCTCTGCTCTATGAGGAGTTTGGCCAGGTCTGTGTCCGTGATGGGCATGGAAACGAAGGGTTAGATGGTTTCTTTGACGACCTTGAGAATGTCGGCGATGGGCGTGTTGGCTTTCACGTAGTACCCCTTAGCCCCAAGATCCAGCGCGCGCTTCTTGTCCTCCTCCTGCCCCAGGTTGCTCAGCACGATCACAGGCGTTTTACCGCCTTTGGTCTTGAGTGCTTCCAAAATCGCAAAACCGTCCACCCCGGGCATGATCAGGTCCGTGAGAATCAAATCGAACGTACCCCCGGTCGCGTTCTTGAGACCCTCGTCCCCGTTGCCGGCAACCGTCACCGCGTACCCCTCATGTTCCATTTTCAGCGCAAGGGCATGGGCCAGCGGCCTCTCGTCTTCCACGATCAGGATTTTCTTCCCTCCGGCCGGTTTCTGTGTGTCTTCTGTAGGCATGAAGAAATCCACTAATTATAGCGGAAAAAGGGGTTTTTGAGAAGCATGAGAAAGAGCCCAAAAAGAGGGGGATATTCCCTAAAAGAACGAAGGCCTGGAATCGCTTTAAAGTGAGGTTTATGCATGCGCTGCCCCCCTCTCCCGGCAAGGAAAGCGAGCTTCGGGAGAGGGGCCGGGGGTGACGCGGGAATTGAGCCTTCTCCGTATAGGTAAATCTGCATATACTTGGTGCCCGTGCCCTCCCCACGCGCCCTCCTGTCGGTTTCCGATAAAACGGGACTTTTGCCCTTCGCAAAGGCATTAACAGACATGGGCTGGGAACTGGTTTCAACCGGGGGGACGGCAAAGGCGCTGGCGGATGCCAAGATCGCGGTAACCGCGGTGGAAACGGTGACGGAATTCCCGGAGTGTTTTGGAGGACGCGTGAAGACCATGCATCCCAAGATCATGGGTGGCGTGCTCTTCCGCCGCGACAATGCGGACGACGTGAAGCGCGCCAAGGAATTGAAGATCGAACCGATCGATTTGGTAGTGGTGAATCTTTATCCCTTTGTGGAAACAGTGGCCAAGGCCGGACAAGATCTCACAGCTCACAGCTCACAGCTCATCACTGAACAAATCGACATAGGCGGACCCACGCTCCTCCGCAGTGCGGCCAAAAACCACGCGCACGTCACGGTCATCACGGACCCCGCGGATTACGAACCGGTGCTGGCGCAGCTGCGCGAGAAAAAAGGGACCACGCCGGAGCTGCGGAAAGAACTTGCCGCAAAAGTGTTCTTGCACACCGCAGCCTACGATGCAGCCATCACAGATTGGCTTTCCCAAGGCAAAAACACGGGCGTGATGATGACGAATGGAACAACATTGCGCTACGGCGAAAATCCCCATCAGTGGGGGAAGTACTATCAGAAGCTTTCAGCGATGAGCGATGAGCGATTAGAAAAAAAATCTCACAGCTCACAGCTCACAGCTCATGACTCTTCGTGGGGCCTCAAGCATCAGGGGAAAGAGCTGAGTTACCTGAACATCCTGGACTCCGACGCCGCGTGGGAAGCCGCATGCTCGTTCACGGAGCCAACCGCGGTTTTTGTGAAACACGCGAACCCGTCCGGCATCGCGACGCACAAGAATATCGAGGATGCGTTCCAAGCCGCATACGACGCAGACCGTCTCTCGGCTTTTGGTGTTGTTATTGCCATCAACAGAAAATGCTCGACTGCCATCGCGCAGAAAATCATCGACCAGAAAATGTTCGTGGAGGTGATTGTGGCGCCTGAATTTGAAACCGGAGCCCTGGATTTGCTCAAACAGAAGCCAAATATCCGGGTTATCGAACAAGCTAATAGCTATAAGCTCATAGCTCATAGCTATCGTTCCGTACTGGGAGGCATGCTGGTTCAGGAAATAGATTCCCGGAAAATTGACGCGTCGGACCTCAGGATCGTCTCCAAAAAACAACCCACCCCCCACCAGATCGCCGATCTCCTCTTCGCCTGGAACTGCGTGAAGTACTGCAAGAGCAACGCCATCGCGTTTGTAAAAGACAGCGTGACGGTGGGACTGGGCACCGGGCAGACCAGCCGGGTGGATTCCACCTGGATCGCGGCAAAGCGCGCGGGTGAAAAAGCCAAGGGCGCGGTAATGGCCAGCGACGCGTTCTTCCCGTTCCCGGACTCCGTGGAAGAGGCGGCCCGTCACGGCATTGCCGCCATCATCCAACCCGGCGGATCCATCCGTGACGCGGAGGTTTTTGCCAAGGCGGATGAGCTGGGAATGGTGATGGTATTGACGGGAGTGAGGGCATTCCGGCATTGAGCGGGCACTCTGCCGAAAGCAGGTTTTTGGCCAGAGGAAAAGAAACGTGTCTTTGATAAAATTTCTAAAATATTGTATAATATAAAAAATAGAGAACACATGCCAAACGCCAAAATCCACAACAATATCCCTGTGGCAAAGCTCGCTCCCCCGGCCGCCCCCGGCGAGGCGCCCGGCGTGCCCGGCATTCTGGTAACGGAGGAAAATATCGCGGGGATGAAGACGGAGACGAATGCGCGCGTGAGACACAACATGGCTCCGGAAAGGCGCCAGGCGCCGGGTGCGGTGATGCAGTTCGTCCATCGGGAAATTTTCGACCGCATTCTGGGTCCGTCGGTTCGTTATTACCACCACTCGTCGCTGAACGGCATGGACAACGCTGTGCGGGAGAAGGACATGGCACGGGAATTCAACGCGTTGCCGGAGGTGCAGGCCATGCGCAAGACCGCAGGCATGATTGCCGCCCTGGCACGTCGTCACAACGATCCTCTTTTGCGCGACCTGATGAAAGTCTGCACTGCCTATGACCAGGAGGTGACCACCAAGATCAAAGAGTGCTGGGATGAGATCATCTATACCAGGGACGAAAAGGACCCCTTCTACGTCCCGTACATGGTGAAGATGGGCGGCAGCATCAAATCCCTGCTCCATAAGCACCTCTGCGGCAAGACGGTGGTGAAGAATTCCCTGTATGGAAACAAGATCCTGAAGCGCAAAACCGAAATACGCTACAAACCCGTGATGCGGCTTTTTGAGGATACGTTCCAGGAGGCCATTGCCGTTTACGGCAGGAGCGGGGATCCCCGTCTGCAGGCACTGGCAACGCAGTTGGAAGAAACGCTCCGTATGCACGGAACGGTATCCGTGACGGACGAGAAAAAGGACGTGAGCGACAAGGAGGCCCTGGCCATTTGTGCGGAACACCTGCCGGAAGCACGGACCATGGCCCTTTTGCGGAACCTCCTCCCCCTCCGCAACCGCCGCCACCGCGGCGAGGATCCGGAGACCATCGCCTGCGTCCGTTCCGCCGTGGATGAGTATTTCAAGACCGTGGAGAGGAAGGCCGGTCAGTACCTGGGCGTACTCCGGAAAACGTATCCCCATCACCCGGAGAAAGTGCAGGCACAGGTTCTCACCCTGCTGACGAAAGACTCCTCGGACCTGCGGCTCATGCTCCGCGGTGAGGGCAGATGGAAAAAGACGGAACCCGTCAGCGCGGTTTTTGGCAGTCCGGTTTTCCTCAAGGCGTTCCAGAAACTGGAGACGCACTGCCGTCGCTTCCCGTCTGACGGCAAAGCCAAACGCATGTTGGGGATACTGAAAACGGCCCGGGACGAGCATAGGAGCGTTCCTCTGGGGAAACCTGTGTAAATTTCTGCCGAGCATTTACACTTCATCTGGCACTTAACCGAAAGGAGGTGATGCCTCATGAAATGGTTACGTGAACTTCTTGAAAGGGCCAGCAAGGCCCTTCGGAAGAAGGCTGCCGTTTCGGCAGCCTAATCAATCCGGGCATCTGACCGTCGTCAGATGCCCGCTTTAAATCGTGCGGCGGCGGCTCAATGCCTCCCGCAGCGCTTGCCCTGAGAGAGTGCATTACAGCGATCTGCGACCCGAGAGCGCCTCTCGAAGGGTGATGCTGTCGGCAAACTCGATGTCCGCGCCCATCGGTAAACCGTGCGCCAGGCGCGTGACGGAGGGGACGATCGTCTGCAGCTGGTTCCGGATATAACTGGCTGTGGCCTCACCCTCCACGTCCGGGTTGGTGGCGATGATCACTTCGCGGATCGCTCCACTCTTCCCCCGGTCGATTAATTCGCGCAGCTTGAGCTGCTCCGGCCCCATGCCGTCTATGGGCGAGAGAATACCGTGCAAAACATGATACGAACCTTTGTAGGATGTACGCTCAAAGGCGATGACATCGAGCGGGCTTTCGACGACCAGGATGGTGGCGTGGTCGCGCGCGGAATCGCGGCACACGCTGCAGAGTTCTTCCGTAGTCACCATTTGGCACGTTTTGCAGTATTTAAGATTGTGCTTGAGATCCAGGAGCGCGGTGCCCAAGCGCTCCGGTGAGGCTTTGGACGAACGCAGAAGATGGAATGTCAGGCGCTCTGCCGTCTTGGCGCCGATTCCGGGCAAAGTCGAGAATTCTTCGATTAGCCTGGTGATTTGGGAGGGCAAAAGGGACACGAGGAAAACACAGTAACAGAAGGAACGAATTACGAGTAACGAAATCACGAATTACCGTCGCCCACCCCGCATTTCCCTTCGAATATCCCTGTCTTTAATACTCTGCCGCTTGTCGAACTTCTTCTTGCCCCTCGCCAGCCCTATCACCACCTTGATGTACTTGCCCGCGCGAATCTCCAGCGGGATCAGCGTGAGCCCTTTTTCTTCCGACGAACGCTGGAGCTTGTCGATTTCATTCTGTTTGAGGAGAAGCGGCCTGTCTCGCTGCTCTTGATGACCATCATCAGCCGCCATTTTGTAGCGGGAAATTTTGAGCCCCTTGAGAACCGGCTTGTCGTGCAAAAACGACACGTACGATCCGGGCATTTGCACATGACCATCCCGGCACGATTTCACTTCGCCACCCGTGAGCTGGATACCCGCCTCCACGGTCTCCATGATCTCGTAGTCGTAACGGGCGCGCCGGTGCTGTGCGACCACCTTCCCAGGCATGCAAGAATAGTATCGGAATGGCATAAATCCGCATAGGAAAGCGGGAAACAAGGAGGTAAGTCACATTTGACAAAAACGGCAATTTGCGTAAAATAAGGCGGTCAGGTTGTTGAATTTCCTTGGCTGTCTCCTGCACAGAATTTTCTGAGTGGAAGACAGCCAGGGGCGATTCGCCCATTTGGGTCCACGCACCCTGGCGTTAAGATTAAGGGGCCGGACTTCTGTCTAGCTCCTTTTTTTAGGAAAAAAATTTTCCTCTTCCCCTCTCCCGCGGGGAGGGCATCTTTGGATTTCACCATACCGCTTCCAAAATCCGTTCTCCAAAAAGCAGCGCGACCATTCCCCCCAGCACCAGGAACGGCCCAAACGCCACGCGCGTGTTTGCGGTCACTTTTTTACGCGCCAAAAGATACAGCGCCACCACGGCGCCCGTGATGTACGCCACGCCAAGAGCAACCAGTGACAGCCCCCAGAACCCCACCGCTGCGCCAATGCCGGCCCCCAGGATGATGTCCCCGCTCCCCACCCATCCGCCGCGGCTCACAAGCCACTGGAAACCAAAGAAGAGCGCGGGAATTGCGGCGGCCATGAGTGCATCGATCACCGTCTCCGTCCCCATTCCGTACGCGAAACCTAAAACCAGCAGCGGGATATTGAAGACATCCGGGATCATCTGACTGCGCATATCGCAGACGGCAATAAGCAGAAGCAGCCACAAAATAGCAGCCAGGACGATGCTCCAGGCAGAAAGACCGTCGTGCCAATATGCCAGCAAGAAGAGAATTCCGCTCACGGCTTCCACCAGCGGATACTGGAGGGAAATCGGCTTGCGGCAACCCCGGCAATGACCGCCCAAAATGAGATAGCCGAATACCGGAATCATCTCGATGAAGCCCAGTGCGCGATTGCACCGCGGGCAGTGGGACCGACCACCGATGGATTTCCCCTCCGGCACACGGAGAATCAGGACATTCCCAAAACTTCCAAGCACAGCGCCTAACGCGAAAACAAAGAGAGAGAGGATTGGAGTAGGCACCCACATAGTGTACAGAACACTTTGGTCCCTTTGGTGGCCTCGGTCCCTTCGGTCCCTTTTTTAGGCCGCCTTCTTCTTCCTCAAGTACCGCTGTCCAATGGCACCGCCTATGGCCATGAAGGCCAGGTCGTCGATACCGAATCCGGACCTCGGGAGTTTGCCGTGTGCCTTCATGACCGGCGGTTTAAGGTCCGCAAGACGCTCCTGCTTGCGCGCTTCCACCTGGGCAGCAACGGACGTGCCGGGTTCGTAGGCGTGCTCGCCGGGGGAAGCCTGCTGCGTCACCGTCACGTGCACGGGCACGGGGGCCACGGGAACCTGGCCATCCGGCCAGGGAGAAACGACCACGCTGGGCGCGGACGAAAGCGACTCTCCCGTCACCTGGACCACGCCGTTGATGGGGCCTCCGGCCGTACCCACGGGCACGGCGGGCTGCGTCACCACGGCCGCGGCGGCCATGGAGGACGATGCCCCCTGTGTCAGGCGGTTGTAGCGGTCAAAAGGCGCATGGAAGTTGCTCCAGTCCGTCGGCTGGGCCGAGGACACCTGCTCCGTGACGGGCGTGGGGCCAAAACGGTTGAATATCTCCTGGATGCGGCGGTTGATGCGCGAAAGGTAGCGATCATCCTGCGATCCGCTTGCCGTAATGGCAAAGCGCGTCGTGTCCTGCTGGACCACGCCGGGAGCCACGGGAAGCGTCACCAATCCCTGCAGCTTCAGGCTGGTGTAGCTGTAGCCCTGATAGACGACAAAGGCGAGTGCGGCACCGGTGACGGCACCAGCCAACTGCTTAAACAAACGGGGGATCTGCATAGGATTGTTGTGTGTATTTACTAAGTATTATACACGAAAATAGAGGTTTTGCCCAGATCTAAAAACCACAGGGATTAAGCACATGGGGCAAATAAGGCTCTTCTTTCCTTCTTCCCAAGCCTGTCCTGAGCGTAGTCGAAGGAGGGAAAAGGTGGCGCGTCGCGCGCCGGATGAAGGCCTCAAGGGATCTTCTTCCTCATCAGACTGCTTTTGTACTTCTCGGGCTCAAAGGCGGGCAACCGCTCCACAGGGCAGGGAAACGCTTCCATGCTGACGCCGGGGGGCAGCCGCTGATCGTACCCGAGCAGAATAAGATCCGGGGCGACGGCGCGGACGGGGGCCAGAAAATCGGAGGCGTCACCCAGCATCACCGTGATGTCCGGATACGCGGCCTGGACCGCCGCCATGCGCTCCTCCTGGGATTGGGCGGATGCGCGGCCTTTGATGTGGTGTACGTTACGGTCACGAGCGACAACAGCCGTGACACTCCCGCGCTTTTTCGCCTGGTCGATCACAAACCGGTGGCCCGGATGGAAGTGATCAAAGGTGCCAAAGAGTAAGACTTTCATGGAATGACGGAGTGAAGTTCAGGATTCAAATACCAAGTAAGTGGAGTGAAAGTATAAGGAAAAGGCACAAATTCTGCCTTCACTTTTTCCCCCTAGTTCCTGAGCCTACTTGGCTTCTGGAGCCTGAATTCTTTATTTCGCCAAATCCACCACATACACCCTCTTCTCATCCATCAGGTACAGGTGGCTCTCCTCGGGATCCACGTACAAATCCTGCAATACGCCCAATTGGTCGCCCTTTACGATGTACTGGCGCAGGTAGGAGGACTCGCCCGTTGTCCCGCCGTCCGTCGCCACAATGACGCGGTTTTTGACGGGATCCAGGAAGTAGAAATTACCGCCCTCGGACACCTTGTAGAGCTTGGTGACGTCCTTGAGCACATCCTCGGGCGCATGGCGGATGGCAAACGGCTGCGTCTCCCCGCGCAAAAGCTTGAGCACCACGCCGCCCTCCTTCACCACGTACACGCTGGTATCAATGGCCATGTCCAACGCCCCCGTCAGGTCCCCGTTCACGTTGTACTGTACGGGCGCGGTGTAGCGGTTGGTGAGGCGCTCGTACTTGTAGATCTGCTTCTTGTCCGGAGCCAGCACGTAGAGGTAGCGCAGGTACGTCTCCATGTCCTTGCCCGTGATCCAGCCGTTGGGATCATCGGTCTTCATGGGCGTCACGTCGTTGCCGGAAAGCTCCACCACGCCGTTGCCGCTGGTCATGAAGACCTGCGACTTGTAGCGGTCAAAGTTGGTGCCCATGAGGATCAGGTCGTCCTCCGTCAAACGCTTGGCATCATCCAAACGGCTGAGAATTACGCGATACGCGTTCTGCCGGTCGTACACGACAAACTCGCTGTCCCCCACGTTGATGAGACCCTGCGCCGTGGCGGCCTCATCCTTTGCGGCCAGACTGACCAGCGGAGCCCCCAGCGGCACGCGGAGGATGTTGTTGATCTCTTCCTGCTTGGCCTGGATCTTCTCCAGGAGCGTTGTGGCCTCCGTGCGGTACAAGCCGGTTTCATTGCTCAGCACCTGGCGCGCGCGCTCCTCGGCCGCCTGCAGGATGGTATTGGCACCGTCCATGTCACCCGCAAGCTTGCGGTTGTCCGCCGTGCGGAGCTCCTCGTCAATCTGCGTCATGAGCGCGGCCAGTTCCGTCTTGGTCTTGCTGCGCTCGTTACTGGTCATGAAGGTGAAACCGCTCCATACCACCACAAACACCGCCAAGGCCGCCGCCAGGAGCAAAAAGTGCGCCTTGCGCTTGCGCTTGGGGTCCTTGAGATCGGAGAGGAATCCCTTTCCCTTCTTCTGCAGAGCCTCCAATCCGCCCGTTTTCTCCAGCAGGGCGGCGCCCTGTTTGCCCAGCGAGGAACCCGCGCGGGTGGCGGAATCCAGAAGCGGCTGCAGGCGGCCGGTCATATTCTGCAGCACCCCCATCACTCCGCCGGAACCGCCGCGGCGTGGCGCGCGGCGCGAGGGCAGTGCCATGCGCGAGCGGGGGGCGGACTTGTCCGCACGCGCCGCCGGCTCTTCGTCCTTGCTGACGGACGCGGATGAGCCTCCGGCAACATGCATGGTGCAGAGCGCTGCGGATTCTTTTTCGGATTCCAGCGCATCGATGATCGCGGCATTCACGCGATCGCCGTGCTCGGACGTCATTTGCACCAGCTGCGCGGGCGTGATGGCGCGGAGCAGCCTGTGCGTGGCGATCACCACGGAATCCCCGGGCTCCAATTGCCCGGAAGAGATGTGGACGAAGGCGGCCAGCGGTTTGCCCTTGTTCACCTCCGTGATCTGATTGGCGGATCCATCGCGGACCAAGTAGCCTTCTGCGCGTCCTGAAGCGGAAATATGAAGAGTCCCCGTGGTATCCAGCAGGGCGACAGCGGCATGCAGCTCGTCAAAAGTGCCGGCTACAAGAAAGCCCTTGAAGAGACCGTTCAACTCTTTGAGCGTGCCGTCCAAGCGCGTCCACGCGTCACCCTCCACACCCAAGAGCGCGTTCTCCATAATGGACTGGCACTCCTCCTTTAAGGAGCGGACATTGGCGTCCTTCCCCTCACCGTGCAGCAAGATACAGGCATGCTCGCCCTGCGCGGACTGCAGGGAGAATGCCGCAGTGGCAACACCGCTCACGGCCTTGGTCCCGCCTGTGCGGACTGTGACGTCCATTCAGGGGAAAACTGTACCGGACGACAGAGCTGGTAGCAAACGTGGGAGAAGGGGGAACGCTTAGCGAACGTGCGGGATAATAGAAATGCAAAAAAGAAAGTGTGTGCACTCCAGAGACATGTTTTCACAAGGTGTATGCACGTGCTGCCCCCTCTCCCAACGGAAGAGGGGCTGGGGGAGAGGGTATCAAACAAATTTTCCGACCCAAAAAACATTGAATGGAAGCCAAAAAACAGGTGCCTTGACATTGGACGCCATTGACCAATCCCTACTCTGGGAGTACACTGATCGCAGTCATTTCATTTTATTCCAAACAGTTTCAATGACGAACGACGTAGGAGGAGAAAATCTTCCACTCAGCAATCCCGCTGGGGATTCACCCCGTGCAGACGCACCGGTTGTCCCAGCTCGTCCCGACGGCCAGCAGGTCAGAGGGGCAAAACCGTTCCGTCCCGATAATCGGAGACCGAACAACAATCAACGGCAGCCTCAGAGAGGCAATCAGCCCGGCAATAAAGCGGGCTTGCCAGCCGGAGCTCCGTCAGGAGCAAAGGCTGGGCTCAAGGTCTACCCTCTGGGTGGATTCGAGCAAGTCGGCCGCAACTGCTTCGTGATAGAAGTAGACGGCGACATCTACATCATCGACCTGGGGCTCCAGTTCCCGGACGAGGACATGCTCGGTATCGATTACCTGGTACCGGACATCGCCAGTCTCCGCGGGCGCGAGAACCGCATCAAGGCGGTGCTCTTCACCCACGGTCACCTGGACCACATTGGCGCGGTGCAGCATCTGCTCCCGGCACTCCACTTCCCCCCGTGCTACGGGACAAAGCTCACCATGGCGTTTGTCAAAAAGCGCCTGGAGGAGGAAAAACTGACCTCTAAGGCCCGTTTGACCAGCGTTGATTTCCGCCAGAAAGTCCGCATCGGCAAGATCGAGGTGGAATTCCTGCGCGTCACGCACAGTATCCCGGACTCCGCGGCCGTGGTGGTGAAAACCCCCTACGGCACCATCGTGCACACGGGCGACTTCAAGTTTGACCTGACGCCCATGAACGAGCCGCCGGCAGACTTCCACCGCCTGGCACAGCTGGGTGACGAAGGTGTTCTGGCGATCATCGCCGATTCCACCAACGCCACCAAGCCCGGACACAGCAAGAGCGAGAAGGAGATTTCCGAGACGCTCTTTGGCCTCATCCGCGATGCCAAGGGCCGCGTGATTGTTTCGACCTTTAGCTCGCTCCTCAACCGCATCCAGCAGATCGTCCAGCATGCCAACGCCTTCAACAGAAAGGTGTTCATCTCCGGACGCAGCATGGAGACGAACATCGAGATCGCGCAGAACTTGGGATATCTCAAAGCTCCGCGCGGACTCATCCGCAAGGTGAACCCCGCCATGGACAAGATTCCGGACAAAGAGGTCCTGATCATCACCACGGGCAGCCAAGGCGAGGAGGTGGCAGGCCTGGCCCGCATGGGCCTGGGCACGCACCGCCATATCACCGTCAAAAAGGGTGATACGGTCATTTTGAGCAGCAACCCGATTGTGGGCAACGAACGCGCAGTGGCCAAAGTGGTGAACAACCTTCACTTACTTGGCGCTAACGTGAAGACCAACGCGGAGCTTGCGCTCCACACCACGGGTCACGGCTACCAGCAGGACATTCTGCTGATGCACCGCCTGGTCCGCGCCAAGCACGTGATCCCCGAGCACGGCGAGCCGCACATGCGCGTGGCGCACGGTGACCTGGCCAAGTCTCTGGGATACGAAGAGAGCAAGATCCACTTGCTGACCAACGGCGAAATCATCGAGTTCGACAACAAAGGCGACGCCCGCCGCAGCAAGCAGAAGCTTCCGTTCCGCGACGTGATCATCGACGGCCGCGGTGCCGCAGGCGAAGGCCAGCGCACCCTGGACGAACGCAAGATCATGAGTATCGCGGGCAGCCTGGTCATCCTCTTCAAGGTCTATGCGGAGAGCAAGCGCCTGGTGAGTGATCCGGACGTGATCTCCCGCGGACTCCTCTATGGATCCGAGCAGCAGCAGATCACCAAGGAGATCGTGCAAACCGCACGCAAAGCCTACGAGGAGGAACTTGCCCGCGGCATCAAGGAGCGCAAAGATTTGAAGCGCGCCGTG
>CAYMAT010000007.1:0-37059 GCA_964388495.1 uncultured Candidatus Peribacteria bacterium | reverse complement strand
AAAGGTCGACTGGCCCGTGCCGTAGTAGTTATCCATGAGGTGCTTGGTCTTGTTGTCGTTCACCGCCACCATGGGAATCTTAAGGGCGCCGTCGCGCTCCATGGCCTTGAGGCGGATGATGCCGGTGGTGGTCTCCTCGCAGCCGCCGATGATTCCCGCCAAAAGATCCGGACGCTTGGTGTGGATCTCCGTCACCAGGTCGCAGCCGTCATCGATGGTGATGTGCGGCTTTGTATCCAGCACCGCGTTCATGAATTTGTAGTAATCCTCTTTGCCTTCTCCTTTATATCCCCACACTAGCACGTCCTTTTCCTCGGCGAGTGCCGCGGCCACGTCGTCCTGCGTGCTTAAGGGGTTGCAGCCCGTGATGGCCACCTTGGCACCTCCGGCAACCAGCGTCTTCACCAGCACGGCGGTCTCTTTGGTGACGTGCAGCGCCATACCGATGGTAAGGCCTTTAAACGGCTGCTCCTTGGCAAACCGCTCGCGCACGGTCATAAGAGCGCCCATACGGCGTTCGGCGATCTCAATATTCAGTTTGCCCTGGGGGGCGAGTGAGGGGTCTTTGACGTGTGACATAGGCGCAAACAATAGAGGATGAAGCGGAAAAATGAAATACGGCGAAGTTGATGGAAATTTACCGGCGAGCGCCCTTAAAATGCTGCCCTTTATATGAGGTCACTACCCGTCCTTTCCGGCGAAGAGATCGATGCTTGTAAAAAAGGCGGATGCAACCAGTGCGGTGTGTGCTGCAGCGCGATGAACATTCAAAACGGCGTCCCGGGAGTGCCTGGCGATCCCATGTCCGCGTTGGTGCCCAAGCGGGCTGGAGAGAAATGTCCGCAGGAGGTCATTGGAAAAGATGGAAAGTCTTCCTGCCTGGTGCATGGACAAAAAGGAAGTCCGGAATGGGTCTGTGGTGCATGGAATGGGGCGCTTGTGTTCATGGATATGGATACAGACAAACGGTATACGGCATATGAAAGTGCTACCGAAGCACTGGCTCTTCGCCTGCTTTCCCCCGGCAGTCTCGCCGAGATCCAGCGACATTCCGATTTTCTGGCGATAGGGGCGTTCCCTGAGGCGGTGGAGATGGCCAGTGAACTTTTATATATCCAGGAAAGATTCCGTGACACCCTAAAAACGTATTTGCACGACCTTCAAGTTTTTGACGAAGTTCATTTTGAGAGATTGCATCTTCGCACTCTTCTGGATCGTGAGGATTTTTCCTCCATTGCCCGAGAAGTTCTTCTCACCTGCAATCAGGACATACGCAGGCGCTTCTATTGGTGGTTCATTACGTCGGTTCCCACATCCGTAAAGGATGAACATCAAGACGCCAATGCAAAAGGTCGCACTTTGTCTTCAATTTCAGCGTAGAGGCGGCATCTTTTGTCCGTACGTTGTATATACACGTCCGTCGATCTCCTCTATATCCATATCAGCGATAAGGGTGCCCTCCTGCTCAACAACCAGGGAGGCGACGGCGGCACCCAATTGTACGCTGGTGTGGAGATCCCATCTTTTACTGAGGCCGAACAAGAGCCCCGCGCGCAGGGCATCACCCGCGCCGGTGGGATTCACCACTTGGTCCGGTTTGCAGGCAGGCAGATCCTTTTTGCCCCCGCGGTCCATGATAGTCACTCCCGCCTCCCCGCGCGTGATGATCAGGTACTCCGCGTGCTTCACCACGTCCTTCTCGTTCATGCCCGTCTTCTGGCTCAAAAGATCCCACTCATAGTTGTTGCAGATGACGCCCCTGGCGGTCTTGATGCCGGTGATCAATTCGTCTTTGGAGAGGGCGATGATGATCTGGCCGGGATCAAACAGCAGCGGAACCTTCCACGTGCCGCACCAGCGCACCGCTTCCATCACCAACAGGGGATTCCGCGGCGAGACTATGGCGTACGCAAAATCATCCCGGTCCTCGTTCAAGTCCGGCCACGTGCCGTGCGCGTCCGCACCGGGGTGGAAAAAGGCGATCTGGCGCTCCGCGTTGTCCGTGCCAATCACCGCTGTGGCCGTCACATGATCCTGATGCTGCCGCACATGATGCACATCAGCGCCGCGCTCTTTGAGGAAATCCCGGTATTCCCCTCCGTCGTATCCGATGTCCGTGACCAGGACGGGTTTTCCGCCCAGGGAAGCCAAGTTCCACGAGATATTGGATCCCGTCCCGCCGTGGTGCCGGGCGTAGCGCGGGCTGAAGAAAGAGACCGAGAGCTTCTCCGTATCGTTCCCGATGGCGTCTTTAAAGGACCCGTCATAGCCAAGGAGGACATCGTAGGCCATGGAGCCGGTGACGAGGATTTTCTTCATAAGCGATAAGCAGTTAGCGATGAGCGGCCAGCAAGAAGCTGGGGAACTTATTTCCCTATACCGATGCCGTAATAATTGAAACCGGCAGCCTTCACCTCTTCAGGCTCATAAATATTTCTGCCGTCAAAAAGTTCGATACCTTTCATCGTAGATTTTATTTCTGCCAGGTCCGCTCCGCGGAAAATATCCCATTCCGTCAGAAGTACCAGCGCATCAGCGTCCTTAACGGCGTCCGCGGCGGACGAGCAGAAGACGACGTCTGCCGGGACCAGTTTCTTACTGACCTCCATCGCCTCAGGATCAAACACGCGGACGGTGTGCCCGGCGGCAACAAGCATGGGGAGCAGATCAAGACTGGGAGCCTCGCGCATGTCATCGGTCTTGGGTTTGAAGCTCAGTCCCCAGATGCCCACGGTCGCTTTTTGAGGAAGTTTTTTGAGGATCAAATCAAAGAAGCGCTTCCGCTGGCGGCTGTTGATGCGGTCCGTTGCTTCCACGATGGAAAAATCGAGTCCGTACTGCCTGGCGGTGGCCAGGAGCGCCTTTACGTCCTTGGGGAAGCAGCTGCCGCCGTAGCCGATGCCCGCGTGTAAAAACCGCGGACCGATGCGGTTATCCAAACCCATGCCCTTGGCCACGTCACGGACGTTGGCTCCGCCCACCTCACACAGCTCACTCAGCATGTTGATGAAGCTGATCTTGGTGGCCAGGAAGGCGTTGCTTGCGTATTTCACGATCTCCGCGCTCTCGCGGCTCATGAAGACGATGGGCTTCCCCACGCGCGTGATGGGGCGGTAGAGGTCTTCCATTTTTTTCTGCGCATCGGCGTCACCGTTGATACCCACCACGATGCGGTCCGGCATCAGCGTGTCCGGCACGGCCATACCCTCCCGCAGGAATTCGGGATTGCTGATGACCGAGATCTTCACGTTGGACTTCCGCTCGGTAAGCACCTTCTGCATCCGCTCCTCGCAGATCTTCCCCGTCCCCACGGGCACCGTCGATTTGTTCACGAATACGACGTCCTTTTCCGCAAACTTCGCCACCGTCTCCGCCACGGCAAACACGGCGCGCAGATCGGCCTGGTACCCCTCGCCCGGGGGGGTGGCTACTGCGGAAAAGACGATCTGCACCTGGGGCAATGCCTCCTTCAGGTCCGTAGTGAAGGAGAGGAGGTTGCTCCGGAGGCCTTTCTGGATCAGTTCCTCCAGTCCCGGCTCATAAATGGTGCTCTTGCCGCTCTGAAGCTTTTTGACCTTGGCTTCATCAATATCCACGCCAATCACGTGGTGTCCCAGTTCCGCAAAGCAAGCGGCAGAGACGAGTCCCACATACCCGGTGCCCACAATGGCAATTTTCATAGAAACAAGGCTTGAAAGATAAAATATGTCTGTAGCCGGCCTGCCCGGCGTAGCTCCGAATTCATGAGGAGCGAAGACGGGTTCCAACAATGGCAATTTTCATGAGCGCTAGATTATAGAATGTGGAAGAGAGAATGTGGAATAGGGAATTCCGCGTTCTCTGTTCTGTATTCTGCATTCTACCTTCTGTATCCTGTATCCATGAAGATCCTCCTCACCGGTGCTGCCGGTTTTATTGGCTTCCATACGTCACTCAAGTTGCTGGACCGCGGCGATACCGTGGTGGGTTTTGACAACATGAACGCCTATTACGATCCCACCCTCAAGCAGGCGCGTTTGGCGATCCTCAAAAAGCACAAGAACTTCCATTTTGTGCAGGCCAATATCCAGGACAGAGCTGCGGTGCGCGAGGCAATGAAAGGTTGCGACCGCGTGTGTCACCTGGCGGCCATCGCCGGCGTCCGTTATTCATTTGAACACCCGGAGGAATACATCGATATCAATATCCGCGGCTTCTTTGAAGTCCTGGACGAGGCGCGTCTCCAGAAGATCGGCGGATTCATCTACGCCAGTTCCAGTTCCGTCTACGGCGGCAACGGCAAGCTTCCCGCAGAGGAGACCGACCGCACGGATGACCAGCTCTCGCTCTACGGACAGAACAAGAAAGACAACGAGCTGATGGCCCACACCTACCACAAACTCTACGGAATCCCGGTCACCGGGCTCCGTTTCTTCACGGTCTACGGTCCCTACGGCCGCCCGGACATGGCGCTCTTCCTCTTTACGGACGCCATCCTGCACGATCGACCCTTTAATGTCTTTGGCCACGGCAAAATGCAGCGCGATTTCACGTACGTGGAGGACATCGCCAATGGCATCATCGCGTCCATCGACAAAAACTATCCCGAAGAGATCTTCAACCTGGGCTGCGGTCGCAAAGAGGAGCTCATGGATTACATCAAGGGGGCCGAAACCGCCTGTGGCAAGGAAGGAAAGAAGAACTACATGGACATGCAGCCGGGCGACACCATGGCAAGCCTTGCGAGTATTGAGAAGGCACGCAAAATGCTTGGATTTGAACCTAAGACCACTATCAAGGAGGGGATCCCCAAATTCGTCCAGTGGTACAGGGAGTACTACAAAATTTGATATTTTGTGATCAACAAATAGCATTATTTTATGTCCACAACATCTCCAAGGCTGGGTAACGATGTTGCGTCAGGAGCTGAATGTTAACAGTCCAATGAAGCTGCTGAGCTGGGGAAAGAGCAGGTCACTACGCTTGTCATGGACATGCGGTTATTGGCCACTCAATTGCTCACGCCTGAGCGTCATCTTGAGATCAACGAAAGGGAAGCAAGCGCCCTCGTTCTTCTGGCTAAAAACGGCGTGATGATTGTAGGGGATATCCAGCGGGAGCTGGAGGTATTGCCGGCTCAGATGACTCGTATTATCCGGGCTCTGGAGCTTAGGGATTCACCGCTTATCCAATGCACCATGAACAAGAGGGACAGGCGAAAAATTGACGTGCAGATTACCGACGAAGGTTTGCGTGTATTGGGAAACGCTAATAAGTTTCCTGTGGATAAGATTAACAAAAATCTGACCGTGACGGAGGTGGAGCAGGTATCCCGCGCCATCAAATTGCTCCTGCGAAAGATTTCTCCTTGAAGAGAAAGAATACCGCACAGCTAAGTCTTCTCTGCTATCGTTTCCCGGTGATGAAAAATGCGTTGATCACCGGCGGTTCGGGATTCTTTGGCAGCATCCTCAAGAAAAAACTTCTGGCGGACGGATGGTCTGTGACGAATATCGACTTGGTGAAAGACGATGACGCCCACCCCCAGCTCACATCCATCCAGGGGGACATCCGCGATGTGGTGATGATGGAAAAAGTCATCCGGGAATCTAAGCCAGAGGTCATTTTCCATTGCGCGGCCATCCTGGCCCATGCGGTGAAGGACAAGGGCATGCTCTGGACCAGCAACGTGGACGGTACGCGCGTCGTCGCCGATGCAGCATCCCGCTCCGGTGTGAAGAAAATTGTTTTCACCTCCAGCAACTGCCTGTGGGGAGAAGGTTTCAACCGTCCCGTGCGCGAGGACGACGCGCCAAATCCCGTAGAAATCTACGGGCGTTCCAAGTGGGAGGGGGAGAAGATCCTGGAGGAGTATTCATCCAAGATTCCCAGCGTCATTTTCCGCTGTCCCACCATCATCGATGCCGGCCGCATGGGGCTTCTGGCGATTCTCTTTGAATTCATCGACGAAGGCAGGAAGGTCTGGGTAGTGGGTGGGGGGAAAAATCGGTACCAGTTCATCTACGCCAAGGATCTGGCGGATGCGTGCATCAGGGCCGCGGGTTCCACGGTTTCCGGCGTCTTCAACATCGGTTCCGATGACGTGCCTACCTTCCGCGAGGCGTACCAGAGCGTCATTGCCAAAGCAGGCAGCAGGAGCAGGGTGGCAACACTCCCGCGCGGTCCCACGATCCTCGCCATGAAAATCCTCTACGCGCTGGGTCTTTCCCCTCTGGGCCCCTACCAGTACAAGATGATCGCCGAGGATTTCACCTTTGATACCTCCAAAATCAAAAAGGAACTCGGCTGGCATCCCACGCTCAAAAACCAGGACATGCTCTACGAAGCCTACAATTTCTATCACCAGAACAGGCAGACGCTCCAGACGGGGGACGCCGTTTCCGCGCATCGACAGCCGGCCAAGATGGGTGTGATCAGGCTGCTCAAATGGCTCTCTTAAATGAGAGAAAATTGAAAAGCACCAACAAGATATTTTCTCTATTCTCCTATTTTCTTACCCACGCCTCCACCGGCGTGTTTTCCAATCGCTTCCAGCCCGCCGTGTTGAACATGGGCTCGCATGCGGACAGGCACACCACTGCTGCCGCGTCCGCCGCGCGTGCGGGCACGTAGCGGAGGACTGGGTACGGAGACGCGTGCTGCCACTGGTGCCCAAAATTCCCGGAGATCATGACGCTGCAGGACTCCGCACGGGTGCAGTGCGCCATCTGCGGGATCACCATATTCATCGTGTCCGTGGCTTCCGTATGCGGCGTCACCGGGCGCATCACGAAGGCCAGGATTGCCCCACTCAAGGCGAACGCGGGGAGGAGGGGGATGTGTTCCTTGAATTCACGCGTACGCAGCAGATCATGGATTCCCGCAAGCAGCAGCGGAGTCCACAGAATGGCGTAGAAGGGGAATGGCACGGAAAGCGTGGTGTATGCCAATACCAGAAATGCGGTGGTCAGGAGGTCTGGGCTCCGCTTTTTAAGCAAACCGAGTATTCCCGCGATGGTTCCGATACCGCCGCCGCCCACCGCCAGGAGGGTGAGACTTCCGCTCAGGCGTTCAAATACTGATCCCGTGATGCCCTGGTCGCCATGGATCATGAGTGTGGCGATGGTCAGCGGACTGCCCAAGACGTGCAGACCCAGAAGCGCCAGCGGTACCAGGGTCATCCATGTTGCTCGCGTTGAGCCTGCCCCGCGTCGCAGGACATTCCACGCCAGCGGTGCCAGAAGCACTCCTTGGAAAACGGAGAACACGCAACAGAGCCAGAGAAGCCCAATCAGTCCCCAGTGTTTTTGCGCAATCTCCTTCCGCGACCGAAGCCAGAGGAATGCAATTGCGAACATGACGAACACGGGCGAGAGCATCACCGTTCCCGCATAGAGCAGAAACGCCGTGCAGGAAAAATATGCCCCGCAGAGGATCACCTGCTCGCGGTGCCCAAGGTCCTTACCCATATCCCATACCAGCCACACCAGTTGTACCAGGATGGTGGCAAATGCCAGGCGCCAGAACAGTTCCTGAAACGGGATGAATTCCGTCATAGACATGACGGTCCGGATGAGTGGCGGGTGGGGATAGGGGATATTGAGTAAATACTTGGCCTCGTCTGTCTGCAGGCCCAGGTACTGGTGCCAGTTGGCGAACGCCACGGCCAGGAGTTCCAGACAGCCTGCGATAATCAGATTTTTGCGGCGCATGGGGCAAGAGAACGTGTGGACATTGTCATTACAAAGCACGCAGAAGGATCCTGTCCCAGGATATGCGACCTGTGGTTCAGCTTTACGACGCCGTTTTGGATGCTGACAATCTCCATGTCCGAAAGCAGCCATCCCCGTTCATCCACAATTGCCTGCAGGGATGCTTGGACTTCCTTCCTCTCCTGCGCATTCCACAGAGCGCGGATACGCCATGCGCGCATACCCAGTATGACGGCCACAACGGCGCAGGCCAGGATGAATGCCGCATATTCCCTGCGCGCGGTTTTCATGCGGCTTTCCAGGTAAAGAGCAGGCTGATGGTGTAGTTCCAGATCATCCCCGCACAGGCGCCGGCTGCAAGACTGGCCACTTCCGTCATGCCTTGGCTGTAGACGTATGTGGTGATGGCGATATTGGCGAATGCGCCAAGCGCGCAGATCACGTTGTAGCGTGCAAAGCCCGTGATGGCGTTGAGGCCTTTCAGCTTTGCATGAGAGAAGGTCCAGGAATTGTTGACGTAAAAGTTGAACAATACGGCTGCCTCAATGCCTGCGACCACCGGGATGGAAACTCCCGTCACTCCCGCAGCGCCCTCACCCAAAAGCATGCGCGATACCGCAAAATATGCCGCAAGGTTCACCACAACGCCCATGGCACCCACCACGCAGTACTCCACCAGGGTCAGCGGGATAAACCGCCCCATGGTGGCTTCATACAAGTATTCAAGGAACTCTATCTGCACGCGGCGGGAGAGCTTGCTCTCTCCGTGCATGCGGGAACCAAACGTGAAGGGAATCTCCTTTGCCTTCATGCCTGCGGGTGCGTGCACCAGGAGATCGAGCAAGATCTTGAATCCCTTGGGATTCAGGCGGGGCAGGATCTCTTCAAATGCGCTGCGTGACACGGCGAAAAAACCGCTCATGGGGTCGCTCACCTTCACTTTGCACAGGCTCATGGCCATGCGCGTGGCGATGCGGCTCATCAAATGCCGGCGCTCGTCCCACCCCTCCACGCTTCCGCCTTCCGTGTAGCGGGAGCCCAGCGCTATGCCGTTGCCTTCCGCTACCGCCTTTGCCAGCTTGGGGATCAGGCTCAGGTCATGCTGTCCGTCTGCGTCGGCTACCACAAAAATATCGCCGCGCGCCGCCAGAAAGCCCTCAATGACCGCGGAGGAAAGTCCCCGCCGCCCCACGCGTCTGATCACCCGCAGACTGGGGAAAGTCAGGGAAATCTCACGCGCCACTTTCCATGTTCCGTCCGGAGAATTGTCATCCACAATGATGATTTCAAACTGCGTGCCGCGCAGTGCCTCCTCAACCCTTGCCACGATTGCGGGCAGGTTTTTGGATTCGTTGTACGTGGGGAAGACGACGGAGAGCATTGCGGGAAGTGTAGCAGCTCTTCTGGCTTCCAGCTGCTTGTTCCGTTACGCTACGGGCCATGAAGATCCTCGTCACCGGAAGCTCCGGCACCATCGGTACCCGTCTCTGCGAGACCCTCCTGCAGCGTTCCTACGACGTGGTGGGGGTGGACTGGGTGAAGAACAAATGGCGGCCAGAAGTGGATGCCATCACCACGCTGGCGGATCTGCGGGACTGGGACGCCACGCAAAAGATGCCCAGTGAGGATGTGGACATTATCGTGCATCTGGCCGCAAACGCCCGCGTCTATGATCTTGTCGAAGACCCTTCCCGCGCTCGGGACAACATGCTCAGCACGTTCAACGTGCTGGAATTCGCACGGCAGAAGGGGATCCGCAAAGTGATCTTCGCTTCCTCGCGCGAGACCTACGGCAATATCACCGCGCGCAAGTACAAGGAGGAGCTGGCCACCATCCAGCAGTGCGAGAGTCCGTACACCGCCAGCAAGATAGCGGGTGAGGCTTTGGTGGAGTCCTACACGCGCTGTTACAAGATCGACCACATCATCTTCCGGTTCAGTAACGTTTACGGAATGTACGACGAGAGCAACCGCATCGTTCCCGTTTTCATCGGCAGGATGCGCCGCAATGAGCCCGTAGCCGTCTTTGGAGAGGCCAAGTGCCTGGACTTCACCTATATCGACGACTGCGTGGAGGGCATCATCCAGTCCATCGAAAAATTCGATGCCGTCAAAAACGACACCTACAACCTCGCGTACGGGCAGGGGACATATTTGACCGACCTGGCCAAGACCCTCAAGCGCCTGCTCCGCAGCACGTCGGAGGTTTCCGTTGGACCTTCCCGTACCGGAGAGGTCATCCGTTACATCGCGGATATCACCAAGGCCCAGCAGGCCCTGGGGTACGAGCCCAAGGTTTCCTTCAAGGACGGCATCCAGAAATCCGTGGAGTGGTACACCAGGAACCTGCAGGCCTGATCAGAAATCCCCGTTATCCCCAAAGAAACGGATCACATTGTCTTTTGCCGATGCCGCTGCCGTGACATTCTTCTGGTTCCCCGCGTAGGTGAAGTTGTCGTGCAGGTAGTTTCCCGATGTCTCCTTGAGCGAGACCGCCGTGCCGTTTTGTTCCACCAGGTTGCCGAAGACATCGTTGTCATAGGATCTGCTGTTGATGACCACTCCGTTCACGTTGCGTTGGACCACGTTGGCCTTTACCACGTTGGCGCTGGACATTCTGCGGATCTCGATACCGTTTTTGTTATCCAGTGACGCGTTCGCATCCAGGGTGTTTTCCGATGACCTGTCGTTCAGGGTGATCCCCGCCGCGTTGAACGCCGCAATATTGGAGCGTGCTGTGTTCCTCTTGGAGAGCTTGCTGATCATGATGCCGCTGAGTCCGTTGTGGACGACGATGTTCCCCTCCATAAGGTTGTCGTTACAGCCGTTACTCAGCATGATCCCGTGCTTGCCGTTGTCGTGAACGTAGTTTTTCTGGATGACGGAAAAGCGCGAATCATCATGCGGCGCAATGCCGTACTGGATGTTTCTGTAAAACTCGTTTTTGACTATGCGAAGCGCCGTGGAACCGTACGAGTAAAGCCCGTAATAATTATCGTGAACCGAGGAGCGCGCAATACTGCCCGCCACCAGCATGTCGTCATGCTCCGCGTTTGTCGTTCTCCATGAAAGGCCGTAGATGGCGCCCGATTTGTCGGCGGGGCCGTGTTCGGAGCCCAGCGAGAAAATCTCGCTGTCCATGATATCCATTCTCCCCGCCATCTGGGTGATGTACGCCCTTCCGTCATCCGTGTTGGTGTCGGGGCTTTGCGTGGATGGATCCCAGGAAGACACCCGCATCCCCCGCATGACGATGTTTCCGTCTTCCGCCGTGATGTTCACGGTTATGTCGGCATCGCTCCGCAGCCTCAGCCATGAGCTTTTTTCCTCCAGATCCAAGATCGCCCCGCCTATGAGCAAAATGTTGCGTGAGAGCAGCCAGGCATTGTCCCGCTGCTCAAGAATTGCGGGGTCATTCATGACGCGTGCGATGTCCGCAAGACGGGCTACAGCTCCCTCGCCGCTGATGACAATGGCGTTTTCATTGGTGCTGAACGCGATCTGTGCTCGGGGTCTGTTTTGCAGGTCCGTGGGGACGGGGGCGGAGGCGAGTGCGTCGGCGGGGATGAGCACCGACAGTTTTTCCGGGATCACGTCACTGGGCCGGAGCAGGGGGTTGGCGGAAACCAGATCCCCGCTCTTCACGTAATATTCCTTTGCGAGGGTGGACAGCAGCCTGGCCCTTTTCAGTTTCACGGTCTTGACGTTGGCATGCGGCAAAAACGTCTGGTGGAGCGACACGTACTTTTCCTGCATCCAAAAACGGACGGGAAACTGGTACGCAATCAGGCACAGCAAGGCGGCTACAGACAGCGTTATACCCATGCCGTTTCTGATTCTGCTGTTCCAAAGCATCCATTGATTATAGCGTATTTTTATGTTAAAATAAATAGATTTATGCAGTTCACCAGCCTGCACTATCTGGCCTTCCTTGCGGTCTTCTGTTGCGTGTACTGGATGACGGATTCCCAGAAGGTCCGCAACGTCCAGTTGCTGGTGGGAAGTTACCTGTTTTATGGCTGGGCGAGCCTGTGGTATTGCGTGCTCCTGCTCATCAGCACGGCGGTCACGTATGTTTGCTTGCACGCCCTGTGGTCCAAGGAAAAAGAGCAGCGGAGTCGCCTACCTCTCGTCGCCTGCATCGTCTTCAATATCGGGATCCTGGTGCTCTTCAAATACTGGGGGTATTTCATCGGGGATTTCATCAATCCCAAAACGGCAAGTCCGGTGGTTCAGAGCCTGCTCAATGTCATTCTGCCGCTGGGTCTTTCGTTCTACTCCCTGCAGGCGGTGGGCTTGGTGGCAGACGCCTACAAGGGCGAGGTGCCGCGCCAGGGATGGCTGGAGGTGAGTGTGTTCCTGGCATTCTTCCCCAAGCTGATCAGCGGCCCCTTTGAAAAGGCCGGCACGTTTTTTCCGCAGATTGCCGAGCGTCATGCGTGGGACTGGGCCAACCTGAGCGGGGGATTGTCCCTCATGATTTTCGGGTTTTTCAAAAAACTCGTCATTGCCGACAACATTTCTCCGTATGTGGACCGCATTTTCCTGGGGAACCCCGTCCCCCTCACCGTTCTGTTCACGGGGGGCCTCTGCTTTGCCGTCCAGATCCTTGCGGACTTCTCCGGGTATACGGACCTGGCGCGCGGAAGCGCCAGGCTGCTGGGCATCAATCTGATGGAGAACTTCAATTACCCGTATCTTGCCCTGACTCCTTCCGATTTCTGGAGGCGCTGGCACATTTCGCTCTCCAAGTGGTTCACTACATATGTCTATATTCCTTTGGGCGGCTCCCGTACGGACAGTAAGCTCAAGCTCCTCTTCACCACGCTGGTCACCATGGGCGCCAGCGGCCTGTGGCACGGCGCCACCGTCAACTTTCTGCTGTGGGGCCTGTATTACGGCATCCTGCTTTTCGTCTACCAGTTGCTCAAGATGGACGGCCACTGGGTTCCCCGCAATGCCGTCATCAAGTGGACCGCTCGCACGGTGATGTTCTTTTGGACTGTGTTGGGATGGATCCTCTTCAAGGCATCCAGTCTCACGTGGCTGCTGCAGAGCGTCCGCAGTTCCACAGGGGAGCGCGAATCCTGGGGGATTTCCCTGATGGCCGTATGGCTCAGCTTCGCCGCTTTTTTTGTGATTCTCTGGACTGTGCCTGTGGTCATGGACCGCTTTGTGCGGCACCCGCTGGGGCGCGGTGTCATGTATGCGTGCCTCATTGCCTGCATCCTCATTCTGGGGCAGGAGGCGGCGGGGGACTTCGTCTACTTCCAGTTCTGACATGACCGACCAGAACGTTCAACCGCAGGCTATCGCCCCCGTCCGCTTCTGGAAGCTGGCGCTCTTTGGGCTCTACGTGGTCGCGCTGGCTGTATTGATCATAACGGGGGCCAACGCCGTCGCCGTCCGCGCGGGCGCAAGTCCATCGCTCCTGGATGATTGGCGAAAACAGCATGAAACCGAAAAGTACGATGTGGGGGTTTTGGGCAATTCCATGGCGTACGTGAACGTGGATTTTGACACGCTTGGCAAGGATTTGGGGGTCAGCATTGTGGATACTTCCACCGGGGGGTCGCGCACCCCGTACTGGTATCTGGCCCTTAAAAATCTCATCGGTTCGCGTCTCCAGGAGCCGCCACGGCAGGTTCTCGTTTTCTTCCGCGATGCGGACCTGACCACCACCACCAACGGTGCCGTGGGATACCAGGAGGCGGACCTGCTTTCCATCGCTCAGCCGGACGATGACGTTCTCTATGATAAAACGCTTGTCCCGGTGAAGGGATGGATCCGCGCAACGCTGCAGCGGAATATCCCGCTCTATGCGATCAAAGAGGATCTCCGCACGGAAATATACGATGAATCCCGCGCCTTCGCCTCGCTGTTCACGCGCAGGAGTGAAAAAGACATCGGTAACCATATCGTGAAATTCGTATCCCGCCGCAATGCGTCCAATACCCCCGGGCCCACCGCGCAGAAAAACTTCGATATCGCCATAGGCGATTCGTACCTTCCGCTGCTCTTTGACGAGGCAGCCAAATACGACATGCAGCTGATCTTCATCCGCGTGCGTGAGAAGAAATATGCCGACGGAAAACCGCAGAGCAAGAAGACAGTCCGCTACATGGCCGATCTGCGCACATACATTGAGCAAAGGGACGGCGTATTGATCGATTTCACCAACGAGGAGCGCCTGCAGCCGCAGTATTACCGCGGCAGCAAAGACGACCACATGAATCCGGAGGGCAGAAAGGTCTTCACGGGCATTCTCACGGAAGCGCTCAGGCCGCTCATCCGGTGAATGTCATTGATCCAGGAAGCCCTCTATCAGACCTATTTGTGCGTCGGTCAAATTTGCCTGAGAGAGCCAGCGTGCGATGGTTCCATAGGGGATATCCACGGTGGATGAGTGGTGGAAGGCATAGGACACCGTGCAAAAACTCTCGTTTTCTGGATTCGTGAATTTAATATGACTTCCTTTGCCTTCATGCGTTTCCACAAGACCTGCGTGTCTCAGCAACCAGCTGACCCGGTTCCATTGGAGTGAGGTAATGTCACGGGTGCTGAAGATTTCCTTGCAGCGTTGGTGGAGAGGAGGGGCGGAGGCGGTAATGGACTGCTTTTCCTCTTCTTTTGTTTGTGGACCGGTTATTTGGAGTCCATCCAGAATTTCCTGGGTGGTAGGATCGCAAAAGAGGGTATATTCGTTGTTTTGATCAATCTCGATATGGAATTTCGATATCTGATCCAGGTTTTTGTGAACCAATGGATTGTCTTTCAGGATGCGATCCACCTTTTGCCTGCTCCAATAGAGAAGGGTTTTCAGCGACTGTTCCGTTCCAGTGGATAGAAAATCGCGCATCCCCGCATACTCCGTGATGCTTTCAAAAAACCATGTATCCGTTTTCTCCCGGTAGGCGGCAAAAAATTCCTGATCATCCTCTAGGTTTTCTCCCATGATTTGCTCCACGGGGAACGTTCCGCCTCCCAAAGGGATCTGGATGTATAAAAGATTCATCTTGGTTCCCAGGATGGTCATGCGCACGTCGTTTTGCACGGGAGGCAGAGGGGCATAGCCAATGGCATCCTCGGCTGTTTCGGGTATGCCGTGCAGTTTTTTCATTCTCGCCAATCCCGACCCCAGTATTTTTGCCAGAGAAATCGTTTTAGGGCCCAAATACGATATTGGAAACCTCTTATCCGCGGGGGCTGTGTACAGTTTTTTGTATTGCCATTCAGGCATGTTCTGCAAGGCGGCAGAAATATCGTCGGAGGGTTTCAGGGTAAAGAGGACCCGCTGTACCAGCGAGAGCAGGGCAGATTGTGTCAATTGCCCCACAGAGCTTATTTCAGTAGAAAACCCCGGACGTGTATTGAAAGATCTGCTCCAAGCAGCGGCGTACATATTGATGCAAGACAGGGCTTGCGTCAGAACATCCATTTTTTCCTGCAATGTGCCGTTTTTCCATGCATTGTTTTCCCGGACCAGTTCCGCCAACGCGTCTGCCTGAGCACGGACCCATTCCGTGAATTTGGGTGCATGTTCCATCAGTTTTTCACCCATTTCCCGCGAATGACGCTCCTGTTCCATATACAGTTGGCCAGCTGTTTTTTTGGTTTCCTCATCCCCGAGAATCTGCTGCTCGTATATATTGTAACGGGAGATGATCAGCATGTCGTCATTGAAGGTTTTAATGCTGGCATCCAGCGGATGTGTTGTCCGACTAAGGAGCTGGATGAGCTTTTTTCGGAACATTCTGTTGCTTCCAAATCCTGCGGGTTCCGCAGAAACAATTTTTATTATCTTGTCCCAATTTGGGGGGTCGTTGGCATGCGTGCGCGCCATGATGCCCGCATCTTGCGCAAGGTTTTCGGCGGTGTCCTCCGTGAGTATCACCAGGGAATTTTACGGACAGTCTCTGTGAAGTCAAAAAAACTTAACACTACTTTTTTGTTTACCATAAGCTAAAAAAATGAATTTACCCTCTTTTATCTCTCCATACAGAACCTTTCTATAGCTGTATTGCTGTCAGCCTCCTTTTTTTGTCTCGTGGTAGACCATGTCCAGGTTCACGTCCCACAGGTTGGATTTGTCGGTCCTGCCTTCCGCGATGTTGTCCACCGCCAGCATTGCCGTGAGCATGCTGTGGTCCTGGTTGTTGTAGCGGTGCATGCCGTTGCGCCCTACCAGGAACATGTTCTCCACCGTGTTCACGTAATCGCGCACCACGTGCAGCTGCTCGTAGCTGCCCCAGTATGAGGGGTAAGCCTTGGGCATGCGCAGCACGCACGCGTCCAGCACGTCGTCCTTTTTCACAAAGCCGATCTTTTCCATCTCGCTCACGCCCAGATCGATCATCTCCTTGTCCTGCTTGATCCACAGGTCACCGCCCTCGTTCACAAAATATTCCAGGCCAATCCACACGGTGTTCTTCCAGTCTTTTACCATGTACGGGCTCCAGTTGTTGAAGATTTGGATGCGTCCCACGCGCACGTCGCCCTCCTGCACGTAAATCCAGTTATCGGGCACGCTCGTCTGCGCGCCATTCCCTTTTTCCAGCACATGGAGCTTCTTCAGCAGCAGGCCGACCGTCAAAAAATCGCGGTATTGCAGCCCCTCCGCAACCTCCACCACTTTGGGTTCCGGCCGGGGGCTGATCATGCCGATCAGGTGCTTGATGGGCATGGTGGAGAAGAAGTAATCACAGGCGACTTCCTCGCGCGAGCCTGTGTCTGCGTTCTCCAGCGTCACGGCCGTAACCTTTCCGCTGCTCACTTTTACAGCCACCACGCGCGTCTTCATGTGCACCTCGCCTCCGCACTGCTGGACCTGCCTGGCCACCGTTTCCCACATCTGGCCCGGGCCGAATTTGGGATAGTAAAAACGCGTGATCAGGCTGGTCTCGCGTTCTTCCTGCGCCTTCTTAAAATCGCTGCTCAGCAGGTCTTTCACCGCGTGCATCACCGCGCGCTTGAGCGAGAGGCCCTTCACGCGCTGCGCCCCCCAGTCCGCGCGGATCTGGCTGCAGGGGATACCCCACACCTTCTCCGTGTATTTCTCAAAGAAGGTCTTGTACAGCCGGTATCCGAAACGGTTGGTGAAGAAGGCATCCAGGTATTGCTCGGGTTTGATGGGAAACAGTTGGGCCTTGATGTAGCTGAGTCCTATCAAGAAGGTGTTCCCTAGGCCCAGCTTGCGCGCCACGGAGAGCGTGATGCCAATGGGATAGGGGAAAAAGTGCCGCTTGTAGAAGATGCGGGAGAGGCGCGGGCGCTGCAGCATCACCTCATCCTCTTTTTCAGGGTCTGGTGCGGTCCGTTTTTCCGGCCGTCCTTCCGCGCACTCCGGGCACAGGAACTTCACGATCGCCTCCGCGGCGTAATCGATCTCGTGGTTTTTTTCTGCCGTGTCCGCGGAAGGAGCGCCCTGCAGGGGCAGGATATTGAACCACCACTTCATCACGCGCTCGCTCTTGCTGAAAAAACGGTGACCGCCTATATCGATGCGGTTGTCCTTGTAATTGAAGGTCTGGGCGATGCCGCCGATGATCCCCGTTTCCTCGCAGACGATGGGCTGAATATCCGTTCGGACGAGGAGTTCGTACGCTGCAGTTAAACCTGCCGGCCCCGCACCTGCGATGATGGCTACCTTTCTGGTCATCCCCGGCACTATAAGGAAGTCCTATGGTCAGGCAAAGACGAACTTCTTGCGCATCACGTAATTCCAGACCAGTACCAGAACCATGGCGATCAAACGGCTAACAAGCGCGCCAATGCCCGCAAACGTGAAGATCCAGAGCAGAATTTCCGTCCAGGCAAGGCCTCCGATGGCAATGGCATATGCCATTGCCACTTCTTTTGTCCGATCATGCTTGGACTCAAATATCCACACCACGCTCAGGAAGTGGTTCCAGGCAAAGCCCACGGTGTAACCCGCAAACGCGGATAGGTACGGGTTGAACCCCATGAGCATCAGCAGTCCGGCATAGACGGCAAAGTCCACCACGGACGCGGAGCCGCCTACAAAGAGGTACCGGACGAACTGCAGAAGCGGGTGGCTGGTCTTGCGGGTCATGGCGCGCTTCCCCAGTTTTACCCCCTCCCGGCGGAAAGCCCTGCGTGCGGCTTTTTTCACGTCGCGGTCTATGGCCCGTCTCCATACCATGCGGATGGTTTTGATGCGGTCCAGCATCCCGCGTCCCGCTTCCTCGTTCTGTGCCGTGGCGCCCGCCGCATGCACGCGGAAGCTGCCCAGTTTTTCCGTGATCCAAAAGCCGTTCATGTGGATCAGCATCCTGCTCCATGCCTCCGCATCCAGCCCCTGGTGCATGGTTTTGTGGAACCCGCCGATCTTTTCCAGCAGCGATTTCCGGATCACCACAAAGCTGGGTTCGCCTACGATATTGGGTCGCAGCCCCATATTGAGCCATTGGATGAAGAAATCCTTGGTGAGCGTCCCGTGTGGAATGTGGCTCCGTGCCTCCTGCACCTCGGCATACACGCCCGTGGCTGCCGCTCCCGTCTGATCCTGTATCGCATAATCGTGCGCGCATGCCACAAACCCCACGTTGTCGTTGGCTTCCAAAACCGCCACGCAGCGTTCCAGGTACCGCGGGTACCAGAGGTCATCCTGGAAGAGGAGCGCAATGTATTTGCCGTGGGCCAGATCGCAGGTTGCGTTCCAGTTGCCGCCAATGCCCAGCCGCTTCTCCCCCCGGTGTACGGAGATTTTGGGGTTAGCGGGAAGCGCGTTTTTCAGTTCACCGACATCCGGGAGCGATGCGTCATCGCGGATGATGATTTCGTAATCCTCAAATGTCTGCCGACACACCGACTCCAGCGCCTCCAGCAGATAGGGGATCTTGGGTTTGTAGACCGGGATGCAGACGGAGACGAGAGGGGACACGGCCCGAGTATACCCGGCTCTGCATGCCTTCGCTTCACCGCTCGGAATAGTTTTACCCTACGACGATCTTCGCATCGGCAATATGTACTCCGTCGCTCCGCACGATCACGGGGTTTAAATCCAGTTCCCTGATCTCCGGGCAATTGCAGACAAGATTGCTGACGTTGCCAATGAGTTCCGCAAGACCAGAAATATCGCTCTGCTGGTTGCCGCGCATGCCCAGGAGCATTTTCCACGATCGCAACTCCTCCAGCATGCGGTAGGCATCCTCCTTGCCGATGGGCGCAATGCGGAAAACGGTGTCCCGGAACAGTTCCGTGTATATGCCGCCCAGCCCCACCATGATCAGCGGACCAAAATTGGGGTCCCGCGTGGCGCCCACGATGAATTCGTGGCCTGCCGGAAGCATTTTCTGGACTAATACCCCCTCCACCCTGGCCGCCGGCGATCTGTTGCCCACAGTCGCCATGATCTCGCGGAATGCTGTACGTACATCGTCATTACTTTTAAGTCCCAAACGAACGCCGCCGACATCGGTTTTGTGCAGGATATCCGGGGAATGGATCTTCACCGCTACGGGGTACCCCAATTCCGCGGCAGCATCCGCCGCTTCCTCTGCCGTTTTGCAGATGCGGTAAGGATCGGCGGGGAGGCCAAAGAGCGAGAACAGATCCCTTACCCTGTCATCGTCCAGAAGACCTTGGGAACCCTTCATCAGCTCTTTTGCCTTTCTGGATGTATCGCCGTCGGGCACACAACTCATTCCCGTGAGCGTTGCCTTGCGCGGGAACAGCCGGGCAAGGGCGTTAATGGCGCGCTCCGGCGTGGGGAAGGTGGGGATATTGTGCGACTGCAGCTTGCGGCGTGCGTCCATCACAATGTCCCCGCCCATGAAACAGGTGGTGATGGGCATGAGTTTCACGTTGCGCATCTCCCGTATGACCACATCCGCGATTTCCGAGCAGGGTGTCATGATCTGCGGCGAGAGCAGGACCACGATGCCGTCGATGTTGGGGTCGCTGCGGATGGCGCGGATGGCCGCCTCGTACCTGTCCGTTTTTGCGTCTCCGATGAGGTCAAAGGGATTGCGGAGGCTGGCCGATGCGGGGAGTTTTGGCGCCAGATCCCTCTGTCCGTCTTCCGCCAGGGCGGGGAGTGTCAGGCCTGCGCGCGTTGCGGCGTCCGCTGCCAGGATCCCCAGTCCTCCGGCGTTGGTCACGATCGCGATATTGCGGGAGGGGAGTGCGGGTTGGTTGCTCAAAACGGCGATGGTATCGATAAAATCATCCATCGTGCGCGTCAGATGAATGCCCGCCTGGTCACAGAGCGTCTGCAGCGGCGCATCGCTTCCCGCAAGCGCGCCCGTGTGGGACTGCGCGGCGCGCCGGCCCTGCTCCGTCGTTCCCGCCTTCAAGAGAATGATCGGTTTGCGGGGGGAGATTGCCCGTGCGGTCTCCAGAAATTCGGTTCCGTGATCGATGTTCTCCAGATACAGCCCGATTGCCGTGGTCTTGTCGTCGTCCATGCAGAGACGCAGATAGTCCACCTCGTTCAGGACCGTTTTGTTCCCTATGCTGAAAACCGCGGAGAAGCTGAGTCCCAATTGCGCGCTCTGGTCCATGATGGCCACCGCGGTGGAACCGGATTGGCTGATGAGCGCCACGTTGCCTGCGGGCGGGATGTCCTTGGCGAACGACGCGTTGAGGCCGATGGAAGGGCGCAGGATTCCCAGGCAGTTGGGGCCCACCAGCGTGAGGTTGTACTGTTTGGCGATGGTGAGGAGTTCCTCCTCCAGCTTGTCCCCTTCAGGGGTATGCGTTTCCTTAAACCCCGCGGTGATCACTACCACGTTCTTGATGCCTTTTTCCCCGCACTCCCTGAGCGTTGCCGCAACCAGGGGCGCGGGAATGGCCACCACCGCCAGGTCCACGGCTTCCGGCATGGCGGAGACGGATGCATAGGTGGGACATCCCAGGATGCGCTCGCCCTTGGGGTTCACGGCAACCACATGTCCGCGGAATTTCTGGATGAGCAGGTTGCTCAAAATATCATGCCCCACCTTCCCCTGTGTGGCAGAGGCGCCGATGACCGCTACGGATTTGGGATCCAGCAGGGATGTCATTGGGCCGGGAGGGAAGAGATGTCCTGCGCGAGGATTTCCGTGAAGGTCTTCTGTCCCAGGAGGTTCAAATGCAGGCTGTCCGCAAAATGATCGCGGGTGATGCGCGGGTCCTCCGCATAGTCCAAAACCACCCCGCCGCGTGATTGTACGTACGCGCGCAGGGCGTCCATGTACTTGACGGTGCTGGCATTGGACGCCCGTTCCGTGTAGCGCCGCGTCCGCGCGCGGACCAGAACCGGACGGATGCCCTGCCGTTTCAGTTCATCCAGCAGCGGCGGCAGAAACGAACCGGCGATGTTCTCCTCCGGCTTGCGCACGTCCGTGGGTTCAAAGGGAATGGGTGTCTCCGTTTCCGGAATAATTTTCTCCACCATCCGCTGCACGCTGTCCTTGGGGAGGAAGAGCGATGCCGCAACCGCATTCTGCACGGTGCGTTCCAGCCACCGGTGGCCCGCGGTCTTGAGCCGGTAGCTGCGGAAATTTTGGTACAACAGGTACTGGAGTTGGCCCATAGCCGGCTTCAGCACCCTTGCATCGGCCACGGGATCGTCCTTTTCACGCAGTGACTGCACGTCCGAGAGCAGGTAGCCCGGCGAATAGCGGGAGGGGTCCGTGAGTTCAAAGTCATTGAAGACGATCAATGCCATGCGCGGCGGCATGCGCATGCTGCCGAGCAAATTGCGTGCGGCCATGTACCACAGCGGGATTTCCGAATCGCCTTTGGTCAACCTCCCCACGCTCATGCCGGTGGCGGAGGAAAGAAGTGCGGTGTCGATCTGGTTGAATGCCAGCGCATTCCCCACAATCACCGCGTCGTAGTGCTGGGTGGCGTACTTCTCCTGGCTTTCCCGTAAGACGTGGTCGGGGTCCGGTGCCAGGTTGCCCAATGCGGTCATCGCCCCCATTCCGCCGGCGATGAAGAGGACATGCAGCAGGACGGTCACGGCATGACGCGCGAATGCGGGTGCGGGGGCCGGTGGGGCGGCGGATGTCTCCAGGGGTTCCATGTTCAGAACTGGTAGTAAACGAAGTTGAGGGGTACCTCAATGGACAGATAGACGATGCTGAGTGCAACAATGGCATTACTGAGTGCGCGTGCGGCGGGGTGCTGTCCCCAGCGCGTCTTCAGTGTCCACGCGCAGACCCACGGCAGGACGTACAGCGCGTACATGCCCAGCCACACCAGGGCCACAGCGGATTGCGATTGCGTCAATCCGGGCGTGAGGTTTGCCATGACATGTACAAACCAGGGCGTCCCGGGACTGCGGAAGAGCAGCCAGCCGAAGACCGTGAAGATTGTCATCGTCAGCCATGCCGCCGCGCGCCCAAGCCTGGTGCGCGGACTCCATGAGCCGCCCATTCCCAGCATGGTATATGCGCAGAGCAGCAGACCGTGGTACAGCCCCCACAGCAAAAAATTACCCGTGACTCCGTGCCACAAGCCGCTGATCATCATGGTGGTCATGAGCGCGATGCACGTCATCGTCCGCGATTGCCATTCCGATCCCCCCAGCGGGATGTAGACGTAATCCCTGAACCACTGGGAGAGCGAAATGTGCCAACGCCGCCAGAAATCGGACGGGGAGACGGCAAGGTACGGCAGGCGGAAATTCTCCATGAGCGTGAAGCCCAGGAGGCGCGCGCTTCCGCGGGCGATGTCCGTGTATCCGGAGAAATCCGCAAGAATCTGGACGGTGAAACCCGCGGCCCCCACGGCAAGCAGCGTGGCTGACGGGTTTTTGAGCAGGAATATCTGGTCGATGTACGGACGGATGTTCTCCGCAACCACCAGCTTTTTGAACAGTCCGTACAGCATCAGCTCCGTTCCTTCGCCCAGATGCGATACCTGGAAATCCTTGGGTTGCTGCAGCTGGGGCAGGAGAGTTTCCGCCGGCTCCAACGGGCCAGCGATGAGCTTGGGGAAGAACGACAGGTACGCCATGGTCTCCAGCAGTTCACCCACGCGTATCTTTGCGCGGTAGGCGTCCACGGTGAATCCCACGGCCTGAAGCGTATAGAACGATATGCCGATGGGCATGATCAGTTTTGCACCCGCTTCCGTCACGCCAATCCCCACGGATGTGAGCGCTGCAGCAACCTGCGTCGCAAAAAACCCTTCGTACTTGAAGAAGGCCAGCATGCCGATGTTCACCGCAACGGACACCGCCACAATAATTGCGCGGCCTTTCCTCTCCGGGTTCTGCACAGACTGCCCGCAGATATGCGCGGTGAGCGAACTGCAGAAGAGCAGGAGGCAGTACCACGGATTCAGAAACCCGTAGATAAAATAACTGACCAGCACCAGGAGCAGGTTCCGCAGCCGCACCCTTTTTGCGGCCATCCAGTACACGGGTGTAAACGCCGCGATCAGCCAAAGATAACCGAAACTCGTGAAGTTCATGTATCCGGACAGTATACCGTTTTTTGGATATTTTTTCAATGTGCGGCATATCTCTTTTTGACCTTGTGCAAGCGCAAAAGACCGTGGGTGATTCCGTTGCTACGCGTATGGCGGACGAAAGGTGTTTTTTGTCAATGAGCCGCGGCGCGCGGTG
The DNA here is from genome assembly GCA_964388495.1 of uncultured Candidatus Peribacteria bacterium. Taxonomy (GTDB): domain Bacteria; phylum Patescibacteriota; class Gracilibacteria; order Peribacterales; family Peribacteraceae; genus CAYMAT01. The sequence goes on along the minus strand of CAYMAT010000007.1, from coordinate 13,788 downwards.
ATCTACAATGGGAGCCGTGCAGTCCGTGACTTTCGTCTATGCATCGGGGAGCGGCCATACCGAATGGGTGGTCCATCATGCCGTGGAGTGCCTGCGCACCTTGTTGCCGGAAATCCACGCGCGCGTGGTGCGTGCAGAAGAGGCCGTCCCGGAAGATCTCGCTAAGGCCCAGACATTGGTCCTGGCTTCCGGAACATGGAACACCGGCGGAGTGGAGGGCCAGTTGCATCCGTACATGTATGCGCTGCTCAACGGATCGGCAAAGACGGTGGATCTTGGGGGAAGGCCGTGTTCCATCATCGCGCTGGGTGACCACCGCTATTTCTACACCGCGCGCGCGGGTGAATATCTCCGTTCGTATATCGTCACCCATGGTGGGAAAGTGGCTGTGGATGCGCTCACCGTCATTGACGAACCCTACGGACAGGAGGAAAAGATCGCCAAATGGACGCAAAAACTGGCAACATTCCTCAACGCATGACGCGCATCGCCCTCAAAATCACCGGCGCGCAGGGGCAGGGGGTCAACTCCGTGGGGGAGGTGCTGGCCAAAGGTCTCAAGCGCACGGGGTACTGCGTCTTTGGTTACCGTGAATACAACTCGCTCATCAAGGGGGGGCACAGCAGTTATCAGCTGGACGTGAGTGCCGATTATGTGGAGAGCACGGAGTCCCGGGTGCATCTCCTGGTGAACTTCAACCATCACGGTCTGGAGAAAAACATCCATGAGGTGCGCGACGGCGGCGTGATCCTGCACCAGACGCCGCAGTGGAAATTCGATCCCAAAATCCAGAGGGACCTGGACAGCCGCGGCGTGCGCGTGCTGTACCTGCCCATCGAGGAGATCCTGAAGAAAATGAAGGCGCGACCCATCATGGGTAACATGCTGGTCACGTCCATCGTGTGGTCGTTCCTGGGTCTTCCCGCTGAGGCGCTCAAAGACCTGGCCACCGAACAGTTCAGCTACAAGGGCGATGCCGTGGTACAGGCAAACCATCAGTGTATCGACGAGGGTATGGCGTTTGCGGCAGGACACCGGAAGGAGTTAAGTTTGTCGCTTCCCAAAGCCAATCCCGAATGGAAGAACCATCTCCTCATCACGGGCAGCCAGGCCATGGGTCTGGGCTTGGTGCACGGCGGTTGTCGCATGTACGTGGGGTATCCCATGACGCCTTCTTCTCCTCTCCTCAGTTACGTAGCGGAGATCCAGAACAAGACTGGCATGGTGATCAAGCAGGCGGAGGACGAGATCACCGCCGCGCAGATGATGAGCGGAGCCATGTACATGGGCACGCGTGCGGCAACGGGGACATCGGGGGGAGGATTCGATCTCATGACGGAGACCGTCAGCATGAACGGCATCATCGAGAACCCGTCCGTCTTCGTGCTCGCGCAGCGCCCCGGCCCCGCCACCGGCCTCCCTACGTGGACCGCGCAGGGTGACCTGCTGCTGGCCGTGGGTTCCGCACACGGGGAATTCCCGCGCTGCGTGCTCTCCGTCAGTGAGTCACAGGACAGCTTCGACCTCATGCCCCAGGCGTTCAATATCGCTGAGGAATACCAGATTCCCGTCATTGTCATGACGGACAAGCAGACGGCGGAGGCGCTCTTTACGCAGAAGCCGTTTGACCAGAAGAAGGCGAAGATCCGCCGCGGGAAACTCGTCACTGATCCCCAGAAACTCGCCAAGCTCCGCAGCACCGACCGCTTTGATCCCTCCGCCAAGGACGGAATCTCCCCGCGCTGGCTGCCGGGAGCGGAGGCCGCCACGTACTGCGCGCAGAGCGACGAGCATGACGCCGCGGGCAACGTGAACGAGACGGCGCAGAACGCGCAGGAGCAAATGGAGAAGCGCATGCGCAAAGGGGAGGCGCTCAAGGCCGCGCTGCCGGAACCGGACCTGTATGTGAACGGGAAAATCGTCAAAGACAATCCGTCGCTGAACATGCTCATCGTCTCCTGGGGCAGCAACAAGGGTGTGATTCTGGATGCCCTAAAAGGGCAGGAGGGCAAGGGGGCAGGGGGGCAGAAGATTGGTTATCTCCATTACACTTACCTCTGGCCCCTCAAGACTGAGAGGTTAGAGAAATTGCTCAAGAAAGCCAAAAAGTCGGTTATCGTGGAATGCAACAAGCAGGCCCAACTGGGCATGATGATCCGGATGGAAACGGGCGTGGACATCGCACAAAAAATCCTCAAGTACGACGGCCGTCCTTTCTTCGCCGATGAACTGCGTCAGCGGTTAGCAATCAGCAATCAGCAATAATTTATGGGTATCCCCTTGCACACCAGCGGCTCGGCAAATATCCACGAATACTACTGCGGTACACAGTGCTCATGGTGCGACGGCTGCGGCGACTACGGCATCTGGACCGCTACCAAGCGCGCGCTCACGGAACTCAATCTCCATCCGTGGCAGGTGTGCCTGTGTTACGACATCGGTTGCCACGGCAACGGCAGCGACAAGATCGCGGGTTACCGCATCCACGGGCTCCACGGCCGCGTCATCCCGCTTGCCGCCGGCGCAAAGCTCGCCAACACGCGCATGCCTGTGATCGCCTTTGGCGGCGACGGCGCCAGTTTCTCGGAAGGCGTGGGCCACCTGGTGCACGGGATCCGCAGCAATTACCCCATCACCTTCGTTCTCCACAACAACGCCAACTACGGCCTCACCACCGGCCAGGCCAGCTCGCTCACGTGGCAGGAGCAGCCGATGAACAGCAGTCCCAACGGTATCCCGGAGCACACGCTCAACTCCATGGATTTCATCTTCTCCCTGGAGCCCACCTTTGTGGCCCGCGCGTTCAGCGGCAACATCCCGCATCTCACCAAAGTGCTCAAGGCGGCCATCGAGCATCAGAAACACGGTTTTGCCTTTGTGGATGTCCTGCAGGCTTGTCCCACGTACAACCATTTCGCCACGCACGAGTACCTGTTGCAGCGTTGCTACGACGCCAACGCCGAGGGACATGATCCCCACTGCAATATTTCCGTTGCGCGCAAGCTGGCGCAGAATGTCCATGAGCGGATCCCCACCGGCATCCTGTACCAGCGCGAGGACGTCCCCAGCTTCTATGACCGCCTGGAGCCGCGGAAGGGGAAAAAGACGCAAGCGGTAGACGAGGTAGCCATCCAGGATGTCCGTCAGTTTTACGCGGATATTGTGTAATATAGAAACATCACGACATGCGTATCGACGTTCTCACCCTCTTCCCGGCCATGTTTAACGGTCCCATGACCGAGAGCATCCTTAAGCGTGCGCAAGATGCTGGGCTTTTTGAAATCGGTCTCCATGATCTGCGCGATTACGCGGAGGGCAAGTACAAGCAGATCGACGACAGCCCCTACGGCGGCGGGGCGGGCATGGTGATGCGCCCGGATGTATTGGTGAAGGGGATAGAAGCGATCAGCAATGAGCGATCAGCAATGAGCGACGTTGTAAAAAGAGAAAAGAGAAAAGAGAAAAGTGGCGTTCATAGAATCTATCTGTCTCCCAGGGGTAAGCGCCTGACGCAGACAAAGGTGGAGCAACTGGCCAAAAAAGATCACCTACTCCTCCTCTGCGGGCACTATGAAGGAGTCGATCAGCGAGTTATCGACGGGTGGATTGACGAAGAGATATCCATTGGCGACTACGTGCTCACCGGCGGCGAATTACCGGCGATGGTATTGATCGATGCCGTGGTGCGGCACATCCCCGGTGTGTTGGGCAAAGACGAGTCCGCTCACGAGGAGAGCTTCAGCAAGAGCCTCAAGCGCAAGCGCGAGTACCCGCACTACACCCGCCCGGAGGAATTCCGCGGCATGCGCGTCCCTGACGTGCTGCTCTCCGGTCACCACAAGAAGATCGAAGAATGGCGGAAAAACATGACCAAATGATGATGGATACCATTCTCCATATCCGTGCGCGTCCCCATGCGCAGAAGACGAAAATTGCATCCACCATGGCGGACGGCACGCTCAAGATAGACGTAGCCGCTGCGCCGGAGGACAACGCCGCCAATCTGGAGCTTCTGCGCTTTATCGCGGAGATGCACGGCGTTCCCAAAAACGCCGTCACGCTCGTGAGCGGCTTCACGTCCAAGAAGAAAATCGTCCGGATCAGCCGCTGATCACCGCGTTTCCTGGCGTATCCAGCCCCGGAGATCCGCGGGCATGGGGAGCCCGGTAATGCTCTTTCCGTTCAAAACAAACGTGGGGAGCAGCGTGATGCTGCTCTTTTCCCCTGCGGTAATGGCTGCCTTGCCTTCCGCGCTGTCCAGGCATGCAGGAAAGGCGGATGACGCCTTCAGCGCCGCGGCGGCGGAAAGCAGTTTCTTGCGGTCATGGGTGGGGAGTGCGTGCAGCGCCTCCATCATTGCCAGACCCTTTCCCTCGCGCGCTGCACAGTACACAGCCCCGGCTTCCAGCGCGGAGTTGGGGTACTTCTTGAGCGGAACGGTCACGAAACGAACGGACAGTTTCCCCTGGGCAACGAATTCATCCGTCAGTGCGGGCAACATCTGCGTCAGGAAATCATGACAGTACGAGCAGGAAGCATTGGTATAGACGGTCAGTACCGTTGCGGTATTCCCCAGTGTCAGCGAGCCATCCGTTGCGGCGCTCTCCAAGAGGGCTCCCGTGGAAGACCGCAATTCCCCGTCAGAGGAGGTATCATCCTCGCTCTCCACCAAAATCCCCGTCTGCGTTTCTGCACCATCCACCGTGGGCGGGAGGGGGAGAGACGAGAGCGAAGAGCCGGAGGAAGCTGCAGGTGAGGAAGGCGTATTTGTTTTAAGGCTTGTACAAGCCGAAAGGACAATGCAGAAGCCGATGAATGCAAGCGTCTTTTTCACGACCCGCAAACGATACAGGGTTTGGCCGCGCCGTGGTACGCTTTTTTCGTGAATTCCCGATCCCACATACTGGGCATCCCTGTCGATTCCCTCACGCAACAGGAGGCGGTGACACGCTTGATGGAGATGCTTGATGTAAAAGAAGGGGAGAACCCCGCCAACGCTAAAGCTTCGGCGGGCAGGCACGTGATGACGCCCAATGCGGAAATGCTGGTGGAATCCGTCCGTAACCCGGAGTTCGCGCGCGTACTGCGGTCCGCGGACCTCAATCTGCCGGACAGTCAGGGCTTGGTATGGATGGCGCGTCTCACGGGGCAGGCGCTTCCGGAACGCGTGACGGGTGCGGACACGGTCCAAGCTCTCTGCAGGCAGCTCCATGACGGGGTGCGTGTTTTTCTCCTGGGTGCTGCGCCGGGGGTGGCGGAAAAGGCGGCACTTGCACTCAGGACTATGAATCCGGAGCTCAATATTGTCATGACAATGTCCGGATCCCCAAAGGAATGCGATGCTGAAAAAATCCTCAGTGCCGTCAATGACATTCGGCCGCATCTTCTGTTGGTGGCATTTGGAGCGCCCCAGCAGGATATCTGGATCAATCGTCACTTACAGGACATGCCCAGTGTGAAAGTGGCGATGGGGGTGGGGGGGACGTTTGATTTTCTGGCGGGGGAGAAAAAGAGAGCTCCGATATTCCTCCAAAAGATCGGATTGGAATGGGCCTGGAGGTTTGCGCAGGAGCCGTCCCGCTGGAAGCGCATGTGGAACGCGGTGGTGGTTTTCCCTTTTTTTGTTCTCAGCGGTAAAAAAGCTTCCTAAGAGCACATAATAAGTCTGTTCAGTTTTGGATTTTCTTCACGTCGTTCAAGAGTCTAGAAAAACTTCCTTTCAACGCCAGCAGCTCTTGTTCATCCACCGTTTTTCCCCCTGTAACGGAAGCGATTAGATTCCGTGAAGCGACGAGACGACCTTCAAACTTCTCCTGCTGATCAAGCGGGAGCTTATTGATATGGCCTTGGATTTCATCGGCGGACTTTTCTAGCTCCTCCTCGATGGATGGATGCTTTGCTTTCATAAAATGGGGATTATTCACGCAACTTGATCAACTCCTGGACGTGCCAGGTCCCGTTCTCTTTCTGGGTGCGGACCAGTTTGGGTCCTTCCTTTGTCTGCGCCAGAAACTCCTCGGTGTCGGGGCCTGCCTTGATCATGGTGATGTCCGAGATGTTCTCGTCCGGGAGCAGCAGCATCACGGCAAGACTGGCGTCATCCGCGGTCAGCGCCCCGCGCAGGTTGATGGTGGCGCGGGCAAGCGTGGCGGCTATGGCGACAATCAGGCAGCTGCTCAGGAGCGCCCAGATCATGCCGTGCGCGCTTTTGAGTTGAGGGAAGAATTCCATGTGCATTTCTGATCATTATACCGGAATTCACTCCCTTTTGCGAGCACTCAATCTTCTATGGGTGTTTTGGGATCCTTTATCAGAAGATGTTCTTTTAGCTCTTGATAGAGCTTTGCGGCATTAAGATCAGTTGTCTTTCTTTTGCCGTAGGGAATGGTGGTTTTTGTCTTATGTAGCAATTGCATAGCAGGAAAGGGCAAGGTGTCTGCATCTGTAGATTTTTTCATGCTTGCAAGATAGTCGTGTATCCATATCAATCTTTGTTCCATTGTTTTTGAGCATTCTTCATTGGAAAAATACATGCCCACTCTCACTGCCTGAGGCCACCCATTGTTGATAATCCCCGTGGATTCATTGTTCTTAAAAAAACGCTCCAATGCCTCGATATCAAAAGGTTTGCCTAACAGATTTAGCCACGGTGCGCCGTTCCAGAATTCTTCTTTTACGGTGCCGATGGTTTTCTGAAATGTTTCCTTAAACTCCTCCACCCACTGTGCTTTGACCCTATCTATCTCATCAACAATGCATGCATAGATCGGAATATTATTCGCCACAATGTCTTGGTGGCGCCTGGCAACTGCCTCCGCGTCTCTCTCCATTTCGTCGCTCGTCCACATTCCGGAGAACCACGATTGTACCTCCAGTTTTTTTGCATCGTCAGGCTGCCTTCTCTGCGAAATGCTGTCTGCGGAAATAGTGAGCGCAAAATTCTTTAAAACATTCTTCTGATCAATGCATTCAGAAGGGCAGATGTTTGGCGAAAAGTCTCCCCATATACTTCTATTATCCAGTGTTTGAAGTTGAGTATGCAGATCCGATCCGGGATACATGACCGGTAGACCTTTGTTTTTCCTCTCTTCTATGACTCTCGCCTGTATTTCTTTAAGCGTATTTCCAATAAATTTATAGATGAGAATATTATGTTGATGTTCGTGGTGTGATTTCTGGGACCAGGGCGTGGCATCTAAAATAATATTTTGATCTATGAGTACATTCACATGACTATTCGCTTGCATCACGGGTATTACATCTTTTCCTACACAGGAATATCCGCGCACCAGGCCTATCAATCTTTTAGGTTCTTTTGCGCATATAGCCGCAATCAGTAGTTGATGAGAACCCACGCAGGATGCGCGCTGCTGTTCAAGTACCATGTCGGCTTTGGTGGCACCCAGAGGAGTGATTGGAGTGGGCTTTACGTCGCAGCAGTCATAGACCGCCTGCGTTCCAATAATCGCGGGCAAATCGTACACAGATGCCTGAGCGAGATTTTCCGGCAATGTGAGAAGGGGCGCATGGATTTTCCCCGATGCGGCTGATCCCAGATATTTTTCTTCAAGTTCAAGATTACAGATTTCGCAGTGCACAAAAACACGCAGTTCTTTTCCGACATTCTCGGAAATAGTTTCCGGTGAAAAGCGTGCACGATAATTGCCTAATGCGTCTCGTGTAAATGTGGCTGTGTTAGCGATATTTTCATGCTTATCCATAATATACACTTCTTCGGGATAGGCGATGCTCACGGATGAAGCGCGGGAGTTCTCCTGATGGTGACCGTAGACACGCGGCAAGAGGATGACTCCATCGGAAGGAAAAGTCGTCGCATATTCGAACGTTGCTTCAAATATGTGATGCATTTCGTCGTCCTCATATGTGCGAATGTATACTTTTTCTTCAGGAGCTTCGGACCAGCTCTTGTTTTCTTCTGCATTGAAACAATTTTGCACTTCAAAGACGACGGTGAAGTTTTGGTATTCTTTGCGAAACCGACCATCCAGCGTGAGAGTACCCACTCGACTTCTGAGCGCGTCAGCAAATTCCTTTTTTGATTCGGAAGATCTCCACTCATCATTCCAATTGTTCCGGATGGTGGCAGAAAATGCAGATTTCCTTTCTAGCTCTCCCCGTGCTCCGTCGTTTGGAATACTTCTTCCCATGGCGTTCGCATCTTTTTTAGCATGTACTAAATTCCTTGGTACATATTTGATAAGTTCATTCAAAATAATCTGCATGTTTTGCGCGATCGCGCCGATCATCATTTGCCGCGATATGTCATTATTTTCTGTATGGGATTTTTCTAGGAGTTCGCGACAGAATTCGTTCAAATCCGACATGCTGTGGCGCAGTGTACTTTTGTGCGGATGGGAAAGGGCGCCCATGACTCCTTCCTCGCATTCATCATAATTCTCCAGTAGCCAATTTCGCACAGGGGAGTGTGTCCATTCCGTGCTGATGTGCATGAGGAGTTCCTTTTCCGATCCATATTGTTTTTCCAGTGTCGACAATTTTTGCGACAAGCTTTCCAGTGCCTCTAGGCCATTAATTGGTGATGATTGCTTGTCCATGCTTACTTTATAATTATACCATAAAACTGAATTTTAGATATATAGCTGCATTCAGCTAGATCATGAGCTTTTTTGGCTCTACCATAGGCCTATGGCTACCCTCATCCTCCTCCGTCACGGACAGTCGCAATGGAACCTGGAAAACCGCTTTACCGGCTGGACGGATGTGGAGCTTTCTGATGCGGGAAAGAAAGACTCGGTGTTGGCCGGTAAGAGCCTTACAGGTTTCACCTTCGACAAAGTCTTTATCTCGCGCCTCAAGCGTGCGCAAAATACGTATAAGGGAGTGCTGGAGGGATATGGCTCCTGTGATGCCGTTCCTGTTCTGGATTCCGCGCTGAACGAGCGCCACTACGGGGACCTGCAGGGACTCAACAAGGCCGATACCATTAAGAAGTACGGCGAGGAACAGGTGAAGCAGTGGCGCCGGAGCTATTCCATCCGTCCTCCCAACGGTGAGAGCATTGAGGACTGCGTCCGCCGCACACTGCCGTTCTACAAGCAGTACATCGTTCCGGAAATCACGGGCGAAAACACCGTGCTAGTGGTGGCACACGGCAATAGCCTCCGCCCCATCATCATGTATCTGGATAATTTGAGCGAAGAAGAAGCGGCTACGTTCGAAATCCCGCTGGTCACGCCCATCGTCTACACGTTCAAAGACGGAAAAGTGACGGGTAAGGAAATCCGCGCGGTGCCCGGCATGGAGCAGAAGAGCACGGCGAACATTCGTTGATGTTTAACTGGCCGCGCGCTCAGCCGGATCGGCCTTCTCTGTATTTCTGAAATCATTTTTTGGTGGCTCCTTGATGATCAGACGCTCACCCAATGTTTTTTCTGCCTTTTCCAGCAGGCTTTTGATCTGATTTTCAAAGCCCCGGAGTGAAACACTAAGAACATGATCAGTAATTCCCACCGTTTTGCGACTGCTTTGTGTGTCATCCAGGATTTTTGCGAGCGCTGCTACCAATTCCTTGTTGCGGGCCAGATCGCGCAACTTATCCTGCACCAGTTCTTTTTGCCCCGGATGCGTGAGCGGAGCCACGGGCTCGCGTTTGGCCAGAAGCGTGATCTTGGATGGACGACCCATAGCGCAGGACACTATCTCTTTCCCTCCGGCTCCGTCACTGTATGCTATGCCCGTGCCTGAAACGACGTTTACCAAAGCCACATTTTTACAGGATCTCGCCGCGCATCCGGATAAGCACGTGCACCTGATCCTCATCGCCACCAAGCCGGACATCATCAAGCAGGTGCCACTTTATAAGGAGCTCCAAAAGCGTGGTCACTGTGTGGTCTTGGGGCACACGGGCCAGCATTATGACGAGAACCTGAGTGGGGGAATGCTCAAGGAGTTTGGCGTGCAGCCGGATTTCAACCTCAACGTCCGCGGGCAGATGTACGAAGTGGTCAGTCAGATCATCGGGAGACTCGGCTCCGTCATCGACGAGATGAAAAAGCAGGGGAAAATCGTCATCCCTTATGTGCACGGAGACACCACAACAGCCATGGCCGCTAGCAATGCCGGTTACTGCCACGGTTTCAGTTCCGTCCATGTGGAGGCGGGCATCCGCACGCTGACGCCGGATTATGCGAGCTATGAGCTGTCAGCGATCAGCGGCCAGCCCGAAAAATGGTACGCATTTCTTCAGGATCAGAAAAACTGGAGAAGGGGGTCGCAGGAGCCGTATCCGGAGCAGTTCAACACGCGCTGCAGCGAGGCCGGCACGGGTATCCACCTGGCGCCCGTGGAGCTGGATCGTGAGTTCATGCTGAGTGAGGGGTTTTCCGAGGATCGGATATTTGTGGTGGGCAACTCGGTAGTGGATGCCACAGAGGAGGCGATGGCACGCGTGAAGGAATCGACAGTCTTTGAGCGGCATCCGGAGCTGAAAGACGGCGACTTTGTGCGGTTCTGCATCCACAGGCGAGAGAACTGCATCAGCGAGAAGCGTTTCATGGCCATCTATAACGCCATGAAGGCGCTCATTGAAGAGGGGAGAAAGGTTCTCCTCATTTCCATGATCCAAACCGAGCTGGCATTTGAGCGTTTTGGCCTCAAGAAAGAAGTGGAAGCACTTGCCAAAAAGCATAAGAACTTCATTCTCTCGCCCGTGTGGGCGGAGTACGTGGATGTGATTGCCGCCATGACCAAAGCCGCGGTCTGCGCCACGGATTCCGGTTCCATGCAGGAGGAGATGAACGCGATGGGCATTCCATGCGTCACGCTCCGGTTCGGTTCCGACCGCAGCGAGTCCATCATGTGCGGAGGAAACATCATCGCGCCGCCGGTCGATTCCGCGGTCATCAAGAAGATTATCGAATTCGCCTGGGATAACGAATCGCTCCGAAAAGCACCCAAGATCTACGGCAAGAATGTCAGCAAAAAGTGCATTGATGCCGTGGAAAAGGTGCTGAAAAAGCAGGAAGTTTTCCGCGACGAATCCGCGCGATTGGGAATGTAAATTGATAATGGAAAATGGATAATTGATAATTCCGAGCAATCCATGCTGCAGAGAATCCGTGAAATCCTCACTCTGGCGCTCCTCGCACTCCTCCCGTTCCATGCGTTTTTGGTGACGATCGGGACAAGAGTGATCCAAGGCCCCGGTCACGCGCCCATGAGCGCGCTGGCGGTTTGGAAGGAAGGTCTTTTGGCCGTGATCCTTTTGCTGGCATTCATCGAAATCATCGCCCGCTTTGGGGACAAGCTGCTGGAGTCCTTCTTTGACGGCATGGATCTCTGCATTTTGGGGCTTTTGGCAATTGCCGCCGTACTGCAGTACCACGCACCCGTCTCGCTGCCGTCCTTCGCATACGGATTCAAGTATGACTTCATCCCGCTCCTGGCGTTTTTGCTCCTGCGCCGCCTGCCCTGGAGTGATGTCTTCCGTGCATGGGTCCCCACGGTAGTCATTTTTGCGGGTTCATTGATTGCCCTGGAAGGCCTGGCAACGCTCTTTGTGCCGGACGCCTTTTTCACCTGGCTCGGCTATTCCGACGCACATTCGCTCTATCAACCCAATGGCCCCTTGGCCGCATTCCAGAAGATTGGCGGACCGGACGGACTGCGCCGCATGCAGGCAACGCTCAGCGGCCCCAACCAACTGGGACTGTGGATGCTCTTCCCTCTGGCGGCCTGCTTCGCCACCTGGAAAAAAGGCAAAAGCATGAGCCGTCTCGTCATCGTCCTGCTCATCGGTCTTGCCATCCTCTTTTCCTTCTCCCGCTCGGCTTGGCTGGGCGCCGCGGTGGTGACAATGCTCTCCATTATGCTGCTCACATCGGGGATGATCCGTGAAAAACTTCTCCTGGCGGGGTTTTCCTGCGCCGTTGTTGCTGTGGCTGCGGTGGTGGTGCTCTTTCCGCAGGCACTCAACCGGGCCGTCTCCAATAAGGATCATCTGCAGCGTCCACTGGCCGCCATCGCCGCCATTGTCCGGAACCCGCTGGGTATGGGACTGGGCTCAGTCGGCCCCGCCGCCAACCGCACAAGCGATGCCTGTGTGTATCTTGAGGAGGGACCACTCGACTGGCTGCAGCCCAATGAGTCGACCTTGTGCGTGTTTGTGGGAGGGGAGCAGGTGGTGCCCGCCGTACACGAGCGCACATGCCACTGCGCGTTTCTGCCGGAGAACTGGTATCTGCAGATAGGCGTGGAGTTGGGTGTAACGGGCATGGCGCTGTGGCTGATCCTCACGGGTCTGGGGCTTATCCGCAGTTTCTCGCTGTTTGGCACGTCACCCACGCACCGCATTGCCGCGCTCTCCTTTGCCGCATTGGCACTTGCATCGCTCTTCCTGCATGCATTTGAAGACAGTGCCGTTGCGTACACCGCGTGGATTATGCTTGCGATGTCCCTCCAGCAGAGGCCCAGGAACGAGAGGTTCCTCTTCTGATCTAGCGATAGTGTTTCCGGATGACGGGCAGTATGGTTGCCTTGTAAATGTGATACACGGTTTCCAGGAATTCCGGAATGACGGGGAGCGCTGGACAGCCGCGCTGCGATTGCCGGAAGTGGAAATATTCCAAAAAATCCTTATCGAATTTGGACAGATCCACGTCAAACACGGGAACGCTTTTCTCCTGCACGTGAACGTACCGCGTGAGACATAGTGCGGGGTTGATCCCCCCCAAAGACGAATCCTCTCTATTCTGAGAATCGCGCTTGAGATACGCCCATTTATCTGGAGTGGTATTTTTTTTCATGATGCTGAGAGTGAGCGGTGTGTAGCTGGTCGTCAGTCCGTGTTCCAGGCGCGCAAATGACTGGAGTCCCAAGTTGCCCGCTACCATCATTTGCAATTTTTTGTGCAGCTGCGTGATGTGGGCATACAAAGAGTCATCCGGGGATCCCTGGCTTTTCGCATGGCTCATGACGGTGAAATGGAGTGTTTCCATGCCAAAATCCAGGGCAGAGGAAAAACCGCGCGTGATGGCGTCAGCGGGCTGCATTTCCGTTGCCGCAAAGATGGTTTGCATGTCTTTATATTCTTTTGTGTGCATATTTTTCCTCCACCACATTTCGGTAAAGCCAATGCAGCTTACAGAGAGTATCTGTTTGAGGACTGCATTTAGGGAGTCAGGATCTTCAGTTCTGCAGTATTCATGGAATCGGTCATTGATGGGGATTTTGTCGAAAAGGTAATCGTCAAACATCGCACTGTCGGGGTCTGGATAGTCCAGCCGGTATCCGGAATCAACGGGGATATAGAAAAATGATTTTTTCCTGAACGGCAGCATCAATTGCCAAAGATTCAGTATTTCTTGCTTGAGCCAGTCCTGGGTGTCTCTGCGGACTATGTGGCGAATCTGTTGCGGGATAGTTCCTTGCATTTGCGCCTCCGTGGTCTGTGTATCACTCACGTATGCCTGCTTCATGAAATCTAAGAGAGTCAAAAGACCCGGATAAGGGCTCTCTGCATGTTTGGGATCTTCCGTCAGTCGTTCGGGCAACAGCTTGGGGGCAGGGGGTATGTGGGGGAGTGCTTCCTTAAACCCTGCCTGGCCATTGGAGGGAAACATGATCGTTAAATTCATCAAAGTCCGTATGTCCTCTTCTAGGGATTGGATGCTTATCCTTTTTTCCTGGATTGCCTTTGTCAGTAGTTCCAATGCCTCCTCGCTTAACCAATGGTCTTTTTTCTCCATATATATTTAATAATATATAAAATTATATATGTCAATGTATGTCTCTACATTGTCCGTACAT